>NZ_QGKS01000127.1 GCF_003172935.1 Micromonospora sicca
ACACTTCGAAGACACCACGCTCGCCATCGCCGGACTGGTCTCCGACCGCTGCGCCGAACGGTAGGCAAACCACCAAACCGAACCAGGCATACAAGCACTGCCGGGTCCTAATCGTGCACGACCTCGTAAGTAACTTGCCATTCCCGCTGGCCGACTCGTCTGGCCGTCGCGCGCGGCGCTCAGCGCGATCCGCCATCCGCGCGCCGCACGGACAACCGGCCCCGCCACCCGTTGTCTGCCGCAACGTGGAACAAGGTGACCAAGGCACCAGCGGCGCGATCCGGACCCGTTCAGGCGCTACCAACCCCCGGCGGTCACGGCCATCCGCGCGCGACCCTCGCGCACCTCTACAAGGGATAACCCTCGTCGGAGTCGGCGACGAGCGGGCGCGGCTAGATGACTGCTGGGCGACGGGGCGACGGACATCCGCTGCTGTCGGCGGCGGCCCCCTGATGGTCCGTCGTCCCGTCACCACACGCCGAAGGGCGGGGCGGCAAGGACGCTAGACCTGCCGACGCGGGAACCCCTTCGGGCGACATGGTGGGAGCGGCGGGCCCGGCACCACTTCCGCGCCCGCCGCTCCAACGCCCGTGACAGTACCGACCGGTGCCGTGCGCGGGCAGGCCGTTGGGCGTTTGTCACCCGGCCGTGACGTGCTGCGACGGGTGGCCGGCGGCGGCCGCTACGGGCCCGGAGGTACCTCCCGGGCCGTTCGCCGATTTGTGACTTATCGCCTCACCCATCTGGCATGCCCTGGTTGTCCTACTCGGCGACGATGAGTGCATGTCTGCATGGAACAACTGGTGGGGCCGGCTCGCCGCGGTCCTTGGTGCGGTCGTGCTCTCGTTGTTCGTGCCGGTCGCGGCTTGGGCGTCCACGGGGACCGGCGAGCGGGTGGTGGAGGCCGCCGGGCGCAGGCCGCGGGGCGGTGCGGGCCTGCTCTGCTGCCTGGTGGTTATCGCCGTGGTCGTGCTGCTGGTGCTGTGGCTGGTACGCCGCCGACGGGGCAGGCCGCGCTGACCCGGTCGGGCGGCAAGGCCAGGGCGAACATGACTGCCGTCGTCCGTCGTAGCCGTCGTACCACCGCAACCTCTCCCCAGCATGGTCGCCGGCCCCACGGTCGGCGGCCCCGGCGGCCCGCGTTAGCGGGACGGCGCGCCGGGGCGGGCGACCCCTGGCACTCTACTGATGCGACCGCTGTCACGCGGTGTAGCCGAGTTCGCTGAGCAGCGGCTCGGCCTGGCCGAGGACGTCGGCGAGATCCTGCTCGCAGGCCGTTTGCCGGCCGCCCTGGGGACGACGCCCACCCCGACCAGGCCGTAGCGCCCTCGCGTGCGCGCCCTGACTCGCTGCCCGGCAGGTGGGCCCGCACCAAGAGGCGACCCACGACAAAGGCAACACCACCGAGCAATACCATCGACGTTCGCCTATCAGTAAGGTGATCATCAAGCGCGACGCCCGCTGGACCGAACCCGACGCCCCGGAACACGCCGGACCGGACCGGACGTAGGGGATGCTCGTCGGACGAGCAGCCACCGAGCAGCCACACGTCCACAAGGGACGGACAAGCAACGAGCCTGACCCGCGTTTCCGCAGGTCAGGCTCGTTTGATCTTGTGCGCCCGAAGGGACTCGAACCCCTAACCTTCTGATCCGTAGTCCGATGCTCCGTATCCGCTGGTAGCAGGGTGACCGGGCACCGACCCGACGCTGAACCAGCGCACCGATTGTCGGTGTGTCAGATGATCTCTGCTGTGCTCGGAATGTGCTCGGTGAGTCGTGGGTACCGATGGGCGGCCGCGGTCACGGCCGGGCAGCGGTTGGCACGGGTCGGACCGGCGGGCATCGGTGTGCTCCATGTGTGCTCCGCTGGTCGGAGCAGCGGGCGGCTGGCGCCCGTGAGCACACGCGGGTACTC
Organism: Micromonospora sicca; assembly: GCF_003172935.1. Classification (GTDB taxonomy): domain Bacteria; phylum Actinomycetota; class Actinomycetes; order Mycobacteriales; family Micromonosporaceae; genus Micromonospora; species Micromonospora sicca. Next base: position 1,918 of record NZ_QGKS01000127.1, read on the forward strand.
CTGGGTGCTCCTGGGCACCCGCTGGCAGGTAGGCTGGGCCATCGCGCCCTCGTAGCTCAGGGGATAGAGCATCGGTTTCCTAAACCGTGTGTCGCAGGTTCGAATCCTGCCGGGGGCACCTCGAAGATCAGGGAAAACGCTACCTGAGCTGGCAATACACACGGCGCTCGATTGGTTGGCGTGTGCAGCCGTAGGCCACTGAAAGCCGCCGTTTGTCGTAGGTCACGGAACATGCGCGGAATGGTCTTGAAGGCATCTGCCCAGGTCAGCCGGGGTGCCCGGGGGCAAGATCCGGAATGGCGACCATCATGCGGGCCAGGCAACGCCGGTCAACGCCTCGTCGATCCGGCCGTTGACGGTGGCCTCTTCCCCATCGATGCACGTGGCGTAGACCTTGAGCAGCACATCGACGGAGTGCCCGGCCCGCTCGGCGACCTCCGTTGCCGGAACGCCCGCGTTGAGCCACAACGAGACGGCACCGTGCCGCAGGTCGTACGGTCGACCAGCGAGCGGGGAGTCAACCTGACGCGGAGTCAAGGCCAGACGCCGCGCCTCATCCCAGACGCGAGAGTAGGTCGAGGCGGCAACGACGTTGCCCCGCTCGCTGCGGAACAGGCGACCGTCCTTGGCGGCACCGAACCGATCGATGTGCTCCCGCAGGATCTTCACCAGCGCGGGCGGGATCGGCACGCCGCGCGGCTCGTCCTCGGCCCGGTGCTTCAGCCCGCGATCGTCGTGGACCTGGCCGCTGTCGGTCCACCGCTTGCCCGCCTGGGGGCGACTCTTCGCCAACGTGAGCCGACCCCATCCCGTCTCGGGAAGGTCGTAGTCCCGCTCCCGGAGCCCCAGCGCTTCTCCGGGGCGGAGCGCGGCGAAGTACAGGCAGGCGCCGGCCGCCGAGCGCGGACAGTCGCCCGAGGTCGCGTACGCGGACGGACCCCGCCGGACGAAGCGCCCAGAACCTGTAAGCGAGATGTCGACTGCGGGCGGCGGCTGGATGAGCGGCTAACACCGAGACTCCAGGTTCGAGCCGAAGGGTCGGGCCCTTGCCTGCCTTGGCACACTGGCGGTGTGAGTTCGGGGATCCGGGTCCGGGTCGCGGTGCTGGCCGTCTGCATCCTGGTGGCCGCCGCGGTCGGTCTGTGGAAAGGCTGGGGGAGTGCGACCGTTGACCCGCCCTCGCCGCGCTCGGTATGTCAGCTCATCCGACCCGAGGTGTTCGACCTTCTCGTACCTGGGCGCGGGCCGCTGCAGGCCGAGGGCGAGGAGGGGAGTCGCCCCGGTACCCGCTCAAACACCTGTTCGACCGAGAGTGGGCCCACTGTCAATGGGGCACGTGCCTCGCTGTGGGTCGCGTTGGTTCGCCTCGGCCGGCACGACGGCCAGGGCCCGCAGTGCATCAAGCGTGACGGGTCGCTGTCGTGGGCCATCAACCGCACCAACCACCGGGTCGCACTCGGCGACGGCGCTTCCTACTTCGTTTCGGGGGACCGCGACACCGGCCGGGTCATCCACTTCACCGCCTGTCTCGGCACCTATCTCGTCTACGTGGGGTACGAGGCTGTCGGTGCTACCGACGCATCCATCGTCGAATCGGCTTCCACCGTGGTCCAGGAGGTGCTGTCGCAACTATGATGTGGCCTCCCCCTCCCTGGGCACTCGGCGTCGAGACCCTGCCACCCGGCCGTCCCGTTGACCGCCGGGTACTTCTGCGGGAATTGCTGTTCGGTCTGGCGGCCCTGTCGCTCGTCATAGCCGTCGGGTTCCTCGGCTGGCACCTTGCCCGGCTCGCGGCGCCCACCGTTGTGCGGTGGCAGATCGAACGTACCGATTCGACGAATCAAGCCCCTCCACTGCCCCACCTGCCGCCGTCTCCGTTCGCGCAATGACTCCCGCTGTTGCCGTGCAGGACGTCCAGCCGCACGGGCAAGACCGATTTCGGGGTAGCGATGCATCCATCGTCCTGTGACACTGTCTCGGCGATCCGGCGGGCGCTCGTCACTTCCTCGCCGGTCACAGCCATCGGTCTTCACGGGGAAGGTTCGATGACCAACAACAGCTCCTTTTTCGGCCCTGCTCAGGGTCCGGCCCGCAGGGCCGCGTTGCGCTTGGCCGTGGCCTGCGCCGCCTTGCTGCTGCCCCTTACCGCAGCCACCACGGCGGACGCAAAGCCCCGCGCCACCACCACCGTCGGCCTCCCATCCGGAGCGACGGCGACGTGGGGGTTGGAGGCGTATCCAGGGATAACTCAGGCGCAGGGGCTCGCCGACCGGCAGCCCGCAGTCGGCGGCGACACCCCGCTGACCGGCTCGAACATCGCCTGGCAGGACGACGCCCGGTTCGTCGGTGGCCAGACGGTGGGCTTTGACGGCACATCGTCGTACCTGTCGGCGTCGCCCTCGACCCTGAACACGGCGGGGACCTTCTCTCTCGCGGCCTGGGTGCGGCTCACCGACACCTCGGTCAGCTGGGTCTTCACCAGTAAGGCCAGCGCCGGCCAGGCCACCGTCTCGGTCGGCTACGACAAGGCCAGCAACCGGTGGCAGGTCCAAATGCCGTCCAAGACCGGCAAGGGCGGCAAGTTGTCCATCGCCCGGTCGAGCTCGACGCCCCAGGTCGGGCTCTGGACCCACCTGGCAGTGGTGCACGACGCCACCGCACGGACGCTCACCCTGTGGGTGGACGGGGTGGCTGAGGCGACGGTGAGCAACGTGACCGCTGTCAACGACCCGTCCGGCGAGTTCCGGCTGGGCCGCGGTGACACCTCCTGGTGGCGGGGCAACCTGGCCGACGTCCGGGTGTACGACCGGGTGCTGGTCGGCCAGGACTTCACCGGCTGGCTCGCCGACGACCCGGCCTCCGGAGGGTTCAATGAGCCGGGTCTGCTGCGGCCATGGCAGGTCGGGGGGTGGAACTTCGAGGCGGCTACCCCGTGCTACGAGGAGAACCTCGACCCGACCCTCTGCTCCGCACCGGACGTCACCGCCTTTGGACGCCAGCTCGCCCTCACGCAGGGCAGCTTTATCGACGCCGGCCACCGGGACCTGGCCCTCACTCTCGACGACACCCATTGGATTGACGACCCGTCCGACCCGCACTACGGCGAGGCGACCCGGGAGTACGCCCGCACCCAGCACAACGTGGGCGAGGACTGGAACCCGGTCTGGCAGGACGGGCCGGTGCTCCGCACCGACCAGTCCTTCACGGTGGCGACCTGGGTGCGGCTCGACCCGGCGCGCGGCGCTCAGACGGTCATCTCGCAGGACGACGCCGACCGCAGTGCCTTCCGGCTTGGGTACGAGCCGGCCAACGGCGGGCAGTGGGTGTTCGGGGTGGCCGCCGGGGCGGATGACTCCGCGACCACCTATGCGACCGCGCCGGCGACCGGCGTCGACCAGTGGCATCACCTTGTCGCGGTCCTCGACGCCACGCACCGGCAGGCCCGGCTCTATGTCGACGGGACCTTGGCCGAGACGGTCGGACTGAACGCCGCCTGGCAGCCCCGACAGGCGCCGGGTGCGATGCTGGTCGGGCGGTCGACCACGCCGGCGGGACCGGACGGATGGCTGTACGGGCAGGTCGATGACCTCGGCGTGTACCAGGGCATGCTGAGCGACGCCGACGTGCAGCGCATCTTCACCGAGCAGAAGGTCTGAAGCGACGCCTGAAGACCGTTGCCGGGCCTGGCGCGGAAGCTCCCTCAGGGTTGCGTTCCGCGCCAGGTCCCGCACTATGACCAGCTAGGCCGCCAGCGAGAAGCCAACAACGTGCGACAACCAACCGCTGCTACAGGACAGCTCAGCCCTTGACTCCAACGCCAGTCGCCGACATTGATCGGCAGACGGTCACGGGATGAAGCCACCTTTGCAGTGCAGGGCCCAGCGACGCGGCGAAGCTGGCCGCCGACAGCAGAGGCGACAGCAACCGCGCCGGACGAGAGTGCCCGTCGGCAGCCGAGTAGGGATTGACGCCCGAGGTTGCGAACATGCCCGGACGATGCCGGACGACCTGCACAGCGCTTGTAAGCGAGACGTCCGGCCACGGACATGCGCCGCATCCCCGCCAAAGCCGCGTCGCGACGCGCGGCTCAACCCTCGCTTGCCGTTGGGAGGGTCTTCACGATCGCCGTAGCTAGGGATGTCGCCTTTTCCTGAGCCATGGCGGTGACCTCGGCTGCGGTGTTCACCTTGCGCGGCCAGAAAGTGAGCGCCTCGATGCTGATCAGCAGCCGGCCGTGCGCGAGAATCAGCCGCGCATCGCCGGGCAGGAATGGCATTCCGTCTGCGGATTCCGGGTCCACTCGGCTCACCGTCGCCGTGGTCAGCCGCGCGCTCGTCGACTCGATGGTCACCGTGCGTGCGCCCCACCGGGCAGTCGCCAACCCGATGCTGAGGCGGAAAGCCTCCCTCGGGCACCGTACGGTGCGCGCCGCACGTGCGGCCGCGACGGCCGCGGAGGCATCGGGCAGACTAATCACCGTGACGTCCAGAAGGGTCATCGGGGGCTGGACGTCGATGAAGATCCCCACGGGGTTGACCTCGAGGCCGGCGCCCCACACCTGATCGAACTCCAACCCGCCCACCTTCGACCGGTCGTGGTCGGCGATGAGCAGGTCGCAGGGTCCGTACCGCTCGCCGACCTCGATCTCGCGCTCCCGGATGTCGTCACCGACACCGGCCTGCTCGACCAGCCCGCGAATGGTCGCCATCAGGGCCTCGGGCTCGTTGGGCGATGCCGACGGCGCGGGGTTCACCGACGGCGGTGGGGGTGGTGGCGGGACGGCCTGTTTCACGCAGCCGGCAAGTCCCGCTACCACCAGCACGCCCGCGACAAACGCTCCGCCGCGCATCCGATCAACCACACTCATTGATCCCCCGCTTCCATTCGGGGCGCAGCATACTGTTCGTCGCGTCCGGCGGCTGCCCGTGCCGTTTCGCGGCGAAGGTTCCACCGTGTGGGTCGCGAGGGCCGCTACCGCCACCGCGCCTGGAACCCATAGATCCAGGGCCGAGAAGACAAGATCCGGAACATCGTGCGGAATGGTCAAGGCCGCCGCTGGTGAAGGGTCGGGCGAATGCCCTGGTAAGAGGCCGGATCGTCCGGCAAGCGCACCTGCCTTCCTAAACCGTGTGTCGCAGGTTCGAATCCTGCCGGGGGCACCAGGCCAGACCCTTGATCAACGATCAGGGACCGGATACTTCCGCGCGAGCACCCTGGTCGGCCAGGGGGTCGATCGGCCGGCCTCGCCGCATCCGCCGCCGTGTTGCTGGCTGGCTGTACTGTGGTCACCGGCACCGCTGACTCTCCGTTCGACGGCGATGTCGGCAATTCGAAGAGCTGCCCGCACCGCACCGCTTACTGCCCGGCCGAGGGTGCTGGCGTGGGTTGGCCAGGACGCCCCTCGCTGTCGCCGTCCGAAAGTTCCGCCTCGAAGTGTCCAAGGCCGCTCCTGACACCGCCGGCGGGGACTGGCAGTACCAGGTGGTGGAGGTCGCGACCGGCGCCGTCGTCCTGCCGCCTCCTCGGCCCGCCATGATCGGTGGCATCGGTGTTCTTGCGGCCTGGGACCAGAACACGCCCGACACGGTATGGGTCACTGAGCCGAAGCTGACCCGTTGGCGTGTCGACCCCGAGGGCACCGGGAGGTGGCTCAGCGAGCACCCCTCGTCCTGCGAGGAGCTACCGGCGGTGGTCGCTGCCTCGCTCGCCAGCCTGCTGGATGGCTCGTAGGCGGAACCCGCGGTTCTCCCTCGATCAACGATCATTCCTCCCCTCCGGGAGCTCCGCGCCCACTGTGGCGGTCCAGGCCCGTCCGGGTGAGGGGCCACGGCGAGGCGCGTCACCGTCGGGCAACCCGGCCGCCGGGCCGGAATCGCCGATCCGGATACGGGCCACCGCGGCGGCACCGATAATCCTCGAGGGTGCGGCGCCCGGAAGGCCGTACGCCGGCGGCTGGCGCGCAAACGCGGCGCCGGCGTCGCCCGCGGCCGGGTGTGACGGGCGGCGGGAGGCCGGGCATGACGATCGGAGGCAGCACCGAGCTGGTGCGCCGGCCGAGCGGGTCGACCCGGGCGACCCTGCTGGAGCTGCTTTTCGACGTCGTCTTCGTGGCCGCATTGGCGCTGACCTCGATGCTGATCGTCGAGCGGGACTCGTGGGCCGGCGTCGGACAGGTCGTGGTCATTCTGATGGCCATCTGGTGGACCTGGTCGATCACCTCGACCACCACCGACTTCTACGACCCGGACCAGCGTCCGATCCAGACCATCCTGATGGTGACCATGCTGGGTGCCGTGCTGACTGCGGCGGCGCTGGCCTCCGACGCGCACGCGCTGGTCTTCGCCGCCGGGTACGTGACCCCGCACCTGGTGCGGGGTCTGGTGCTGGTGAGCGTGTTGCACCAGCACCGGCATCAGGCCGAACGGCGTGCGGCGCGCTTCCTCTTCTGGTTCCTGGTCTCCGGCGTCTTCTGGATCGTCGGGGCCATGCTGCCGGACGCGCCGCGATGGGCGCTCTGGGCCGTCGCGGTGACGATCGACTACGTCGCGGCGGCGGCGCGCTACCCCACACCCTTGCTGGGCCGGGTACCGGTCGGACAGTACGAGAGGACGACCGAGCACCTGGGCGAGCGGTACCAGCAGTTCGTCATCCTGGCGCTCGGCGACATCATCCTGGTGCCGACCCTGGAGATCAGCACCGCGGACTTCACCCGCGCACGGCTGGCCGCCTTCCTGGCCGCCTTCGTCACCATGCTGCTGTTCTGGCAGATCTACGTCCTGGGGGCCGGTTCCATCGTTCGGACGACGTCCGCGCAGCTGCTTCGGCGGGCGACACGGCTGGCCCCGTACACCCACCTGGTCATGGTGGCCGGCGTCGTCTGCACCGCCGCCGGTTTCGACCTGGTCATCGACCGGCCCACCGGCGACACACCGGCGCGCTGGACCGCCCTGATCTTGGGCGGGCCTGCGCTGTTCCTGCTCGGGCGCACCCTGTTCACCTACCGGATCCTCGGCATGGTTCCCTGGCACCGGGTGCTCTGGCTGCTGGTGCTGGCGGTTGCGGCACCGTGGGTGGGCGGCTGGCCCCCGGTGCTGGTGACCACCCTCGTCGTGCTGGTGTTGGCCGGGGTGGTGGTCGGGGACGCCATGGGCGGGCGGTTGACCCGGCCCATGCTGCGGGGGCGCCCCGGCTGACCGTGGAGGTGGCGGACCACCCCGCGGGCATCGGGTGGCGGAACGCGGGATGCCGGCCGACGGGTGGCTGTTACCCTCCGTCGAGGAGCGCGGAGCGTGACGAAGGGGCCTCGCGGGTCCCGGAACGTCACCGTCGGTACCCTGCTAGTCCTGGCCTGCCCGCGACGACATGGTGGTACTTGATGAACGATCTTCGAGTGGTGGCGTTCGACCTGGACGACACCCTGGCTGTCTCCAAGTCCCAGATCGATCGTCGCATGGCGGAGCTGCTCGGCCACCTGCTGACCGAGGTCGACGTGCTCATCATCTCCGGCGGGCGGTTCGAGCAGTTCGAGTCGCAGGTGCTCGCGCACCTCGACCTCACCGACGAGCAGCGGCTCCGGCTGCACCTGATGCCCACCTGCGGCACCCGCTACTACCGCTGGCAGGACTCGGCGTGGCGGCTGGTCTATGCGGAGGACCTGAACCCCGAGGTCAAGGCCCGGGTCATCGAGGTGCTGACCGAGTCCGCCAAGGCGCTGGGCCTCTGGGAGACGAAGACCTGGGGTGACGTCATCGAGGACCGGGGCAGCCAGATCACCTTCTCCGCGCTGGGCCAGTCCGCGCCCCCGGCGGAGAAGTACGGCTGGGACCCGGACGGCGGCAAGAAGAAGCGGCTCCGGGACGCCGTCGCCGAGCAGCTTCCCGACCTGGAGGTACGCGGCGGCGGCTCGACGTCGATCGACGTCACCCGCAAGGGCGTGGACAAGGCGTACGGCATGCGGAAGCTGCTGGAGTGCCTGGACCTGAAGATCGACAACGTGCTCTTCGTCGGCGACCGGCTGGACGTGGGCGGCAACGACTACCCGGTCAAGGCGATGGGCATCCGGTGCTTCGCCGTCACCTGCTGGGAGGAGACCGCCGACTACGTGGGGGCCCTGGTCGACGACCTGGTCAAGCAGCGCGTGGAACGCGCGTAGCCGCTGAACGCGCAGCGCCGCCCCGGATCAGGGATCCGGGGCGGCGGTGTTTGCGGCGTCAGAGTGCGGCGCGGATCGCTTCGGCGAGCGTCGTCGGCGTACGGCCGAGCAGTTTCGCCAGGTCGTCCCCGACCTCCAGGTCGCCCTGGGCGAGCCCCCGGTCGCCGTCGGCGAGCAAGGCCGCGTACCCCTCGGGCACGCCGGCCGCGACCAGCAGCTCGGTGTACTTGTCCACCGGCAGGTCGAGGTACGAGACCGTGGTACCGGTCTGCCGGGAGATCTCGGCGGCCAGGGCGGTCATCGTGAAGGGGGTGCCGCCCAGCTCGTACACCCGGTTGGTGTGGCCCTCGGTGGTGAGCACCACGGCGGCGGCCTCGGCGTAGTCGGCGCGGGTGGCGGCGCTGACCCGGCCGTCGTCCGCCGCGCCCGCGACGCCGTGCTGGAGGTACGCCGGGAGCTGGGGGGTGTAGTTCTCCAGGTACCAGCTGTTGCGCAGGAACACGTACGGCAGGCCGGCGTCCTTGATCAGCTGCTCGGTCGCCTTGTGCTCGGCGGCGAGCACCAGCCTGGAGGTGTCGGCCTTCGCGATGCTGGTGTAGACCACCTGCTTGACGCCGGCCTGCTTGGCGGCGGTGACCACGTTGCCGTGCTGCACGACGCGGCGGCCGACCTCGCTGCCGGAGACGAACATCAGCTGGTCGGCGCCCGCGAAGGCGGCCTGGAGCGACTCGGCGTCGTCGTAGTCGGCCAACTGGGTGACCACCCCGCGCCCGCCCAGGTCGGCCAGTCGGTCGGTGTCGCGGCCGACGGCCACGATCTGGTGGGCCGGTACGCCCCGGCTGAGCAGCGACTCGATGATCAGCCGGCCGAGCTGGCCGGTGGCGCCGGTGACGACGATGGACATGGGTACTCCCTGCGGTTGCGATGAGAACTTCTTCCCACCGGAACGGGAAACACCGCAGGCATACTTCCCGTTGGAGAGTAGGCACCTCAAAGTTCGGTACGCACCGAAAGAGAGTAATGGCGTGAACCCGGATCTCTTCAACCGGAACTGCGGCAGCCGGAAGGTCATCGACCGGATCGGCGACCGCTGGAGTGTCCTCCTCGTCCTCGCTCTCGCCGACGGCGACAAGCGCTACGGCGAACTGGCCGAGCGGGTCGACGGGATCAGCCAGAAGATGCTCACCCAGACCCTGCGCGGCCTGGAGCGCGACGGCCTGGTCACCCGCACGGTGCACGCCACCGTCCCGCCCCGGGTGGACTACGCGCTGACCGACCTGGGCCGCAGCGTGCTCGACCTGGTGGCCGGCCTGGAGGACTGGGCCACCACCCACCTGGCCGAGGTGGAGGCCGCCCGGGCCCGCTACGACGCCCGCTGAAGTTCCGGAACCGGCGCGGTCTGGCGCGGCCGGGGCCGACGGGGTAGAAACAGGACGTCCCGGCCAAGAGAGCGCTCTCCACGCTCCGGCCGATCCCGTACCCCACCGACAGGCAGGCAGATGAGACCACTCGACCCCTCCCGCCGCCGTTTCCTCACCCTCACCGCGGCTTCGGCGGCGTCCCTCACCGCCCTCGGACTCCCGGCACTGCCGGCCGCGGCCGCCCCCACCGGCAGCGACCACGACGCGGAGCCCGACTTCGGCCCGAACGTCTTCGTGTACGACCCGTCGACCCCGACCACGGAGATCCAGTCCACCCTGGACCGGCTCTTCGCCGCGCAGGAGCACAACGAGATGGGCGCCGACCGGTACGCCGTGCTCTTCAAGCCCGGCCGGTACGAGGTCAACGCCAAGCTGGGCTACTACACCACCGTGGCCGGCCTCGGCGCTCACCCCGACGACGTCGAGATCCACGGCGCGGTACGGGTCGTCGGCCAGCCCGACCCCAACTCACCGGCCGGCATCTCCGCCCTGACCAACTTCTGGCGTTCGGCCGAGAACCTCTCCGTCACGCCCACCGACTGGTCGAACCAGTGGGCGGTCTCCCAGGCCTCCCCGATGCGCCGCGTCCACATCAAGGGCATCCTCTGGCTGGAGCCCGGCAACGGCGGCTACTCCAGCGGCGGCTACATCGCCGACTCCAAGGTGGACGGCATCACCATCAACGGCTCCCAGCAGCAGTGGCTGACCCGGGACAGCGAACTCGGCGGCGACTGGACCAACGGGGTGTGGAACCAGGTCTTCTCCGGGGTGCTCGGCGCGCCCGCGCAGGGCTTCCCGAACCCGCCGTACACCACCCTGCCGGCCAGCCCGGTCACCCGGGAGAAGCCGTACCTCTTCGTCGACGCCGCCGGCGGCTGGCGGGTGGCCGTACCCGGGCTGCGGCACGACACCGCGGGCACCACCTGGGGCGCGGGTGCCGGGTCGGTGCCCTCGCTGCCGCTGTGCGACTTCTACATCGCCAAGCCCACCGATTCCGCCCAGCGGATCAACCAGGAACTGGCCCGCGGGCGGCACCTGCTGCTCACGCCGGGCGTCTACCAGCTGGACCGGGCGCTGCGGGTCAAGCGACCGGACACCGTCGTGCTCGGCCTCGGCATGCCGAGCCTCGCCCCGACCACCGGCGACGCCGCCCTGCGGATCGAGGATGTGGACGGCGTACGGATCGCCGGCCTGCTGGTCGACGCCGGGCCGGAGGAGTCCGAGGTGCTGGTCGAGGTCGGCAGGTGGCACAGCCACCGCAGCCACGCGACCAACCCGATCTCGCTGCAGGACGTGTTCTTCCGGATCGGCGGCCCCCGCGTCGGCCGGGCGGTGACCAGCCTGGTGGTCAACAGCCGGCACACCATCGTCGACAACATCTGGGCCTGGCGCGGCGACCACGGCAAGGACGGCACCATCGGCTGGACCACCAACACCGCCGACACCGGCGTGGTGGTCAACGGCGACGACGTGACCGCCTACGGGCTCTTCGTCGAGCACTATCAGCGCTACCAGACGATCTGGAACGGCGAGCGCGGGCGCACCGTGTTCTACCAGAGCGAGCTGCCCTACGACCCGCCGAGCCAGGCCGCGTGGAGCAGCCCGACCGGGCGGGGCTGGGCGTCGTACAAGGTCGCCGACCAGGTGCGCCAGCACGAGGCGTGGGGGCTCGGCGTCTACTCCTACTTCAACCAGGAGGTCGACATCCGCTGCGACCGGGCGATCGAGGCCCCACGCCGGGCGGGCGTGCGGTTCCATGACGCGATCACCGTCTTCCTCGACGGAGACGGCGGGATCGAGCGCACGATCAACGAGGCGGGCACCCCGGTCGTCGGCTCGTACGGCACCAGCCCGGTGGTCAGTTACCCGTGACGTGAGGGCGGGCGCGGAGTGCCGGTGATGTAACAAGAATTCGCCGGAACACGCTGCGCCCGCCACGCGGTGCGAAGGGCCCCCGCCCGTCATGGGCTCGGGTATATATCGAGGATCGGCGTTTCGTGGCCACCCGGTAAGGGGTGACGGACGCGATCGAGGGGGCGCGTCCGCCGCCGGCCGCCGCCGACGCCTCGACCACCTGCTCCAGCGATCCGGGAGGGCCCATCGCGTCGTTCCGCACTGCTCGCCGCACGGACCAGCACGGCCGTCGCGCCGTCCCGGCCGGTGCCACGCGGGTCGCGCGCCGTCAGACGGGCAGTTGCTCCGCGCGGCTGAGCACCCGGTCGATCAGGCCGTACTCGCGGGCCTGATCGGCGGTGAACCAGCGGTCCCGGTCCCAGTCCCGCTGGATCTCGTCCAGCGTCCGCCCGCTGTGCTCGGCGATCAGCTGCTGCATGGTGCGCTTGACGTGCAGCATGTTCTCCGCCTGGATGGTGATGTCCGCGGCGGTGCCGCCCATCCCGCCCGAGGGCTGGTGCATCATGATCCGCGAGTGGGGGAGCGCGAACCGCTTTCCGGCCGCGCCCGCGCAGAGCAGGAACTGCCCCATCGAACCGGCGAGCCCGAGCGCCAGGGTGGCCACGTCGTTCTTCACGTAGCGCATGGTGTCGTAGACGGCCATCCCGGCGCTCACCGAGCCGCCCGGCGAGTTGATGTAGAGGAAGATGTCCCGCTTCGGGTCCTCGGCGGCCAGCAGCAGGATCTGCCCGCAGATCTGGTTCGCCGACTCGTCGGTGACCTCGGTGCCGACGAAGATGATCCGTTCCCTGAGCAGCCGCTCGAAGACATGGTCACCGAAGGACGGCTGTCCGCCGTCCAGCATCCACACGCCGTACCCCATGATCTGACCGCCCTCCGCGCCGCCGGCGGGCGACGGATCGCCCGGGGAACCGGCGATCTCCAGCCTCCGGCGGCCCGACGCCGGGGCCCAGCGATTCTGCCCGGGGCAGATCGGCCGTGGGCAGAACCGGGCCGGCCTAACCGGCGGTCAGCCGCCGCCGGCCCGCCCGGGCCCGCCTGCGGGCCAGCACTCCCGAGGTACGCGGCCGGGGGCGCCCGGCCGGCACGGAGGCGATCAACCGGACCCGCAGGCCCGCACCGCCGACCGTCGACCCGACGTGCCCGGTCGGGCCGCCCGCGAACAGTCCGCCGCCGACGTGCGGCGAGCGCTCGTAGGTGCCGGCGATGCCGAGGTGCCGGATGCCGTGCGCCGCGCCCACGGACGACGTCGGCCCGTCCGGGTGCGGCACCTCGGGGTGGAACCCGATCCGCAGCCGGGGGCCGGCGTCGTGGCGGACCACCGGCACCCGGTCGAGTCGGGCCAGGCCCGTCCCGGACGTGGCCGGGACCCGGCGCTCGACCCGGCGCAGCTCGTCCCGGGCCTCCTCGAGCAGGTCGGAGAGGTTGATCCCGAGCGCCCGGCAGATCGCCGCCAGCACCTCCGAGGAGGCCTCCTTGCGGCCGCGTTCCACCTCGGAGAGGTAGGGCAGCGACACCCCGGCCGCCAGGGCCACCTCGCGCAGCGTGCGGCCCTGCCGCAGCCGCACCCGGCGCAGCACCCCGCCGATCACCCGTCGCAGCAACGACATGCGGGCCTCCTCGCGGTCGTCATCCCGGGACTCCCCCATCATGCCCGCTGGTCGGCGTCGGCGACGGCCCGGCCGGTCCGGCTTCCCTTCCGGCCCGCCCGGACATCGATGCCGGCCACCCGACAGGCCCGCCGAGGTCGTACCCGCTATGTTGTGCACGTGCGAGCGACTGTGGCGGGGCAGGACCGACGGTGATCCATTTTCCCGCGCAACGGCGGGGGCCGCTGAGCGCGCTCAGCCTGCGCCTGCTCGCCGCCCTGGGCCTGGTCTTCGCCGTGGTCGCCGCGGTCTACCTGGACCGGGACGGCTACCGCGACGTCAACGAGGACGGGCTCACCCTCCTCGACTGCTTCTACTACGCGGTGGTCTCGCTCTCCACCACGGGATACGGCGACATCACCCCGGCGGCGCCGTCGGCGCGCCTGATCAACGTCCTGTTCGTCACCCCGGCCCGGGTGCTCTTCCTGATCATCCTGGTCGGCACCACCCTGGAAGTCCTGACCGAGCAGTACCGGACCGGCCGTCGCCTGTCGCGGTGGAGGAGGACCGTGAAGGACCACGTCATCATCTGCGGCTACGGCACCAAGGGCCGCAGCGCCGTCTCCGCCCTGCTGGAGAACGGGCTGGACCGCTCCCGGATCGTGGTGGTGGAACGCAGCGGCCCGGCCCTGCGGCAGGCCACCTCGGCCGGGCTGGTCGCCATCGAGGGCTCCGCCACCCGCTCGTCGGTGCTGGAGGAGGCGCACATCCGGACCGCCAAGTCGGTGATCATCGCGACCGACAGCGACGACGCCTCGGTGCTGGTGGCGCTGACCGTCCGGCAGCTCACCGCCGGCCAGGTCCGGATCATCGCGGCGGTCCGCGAGGCCGAGAACGCGCCGCTGCTCAAGCAGAGCGGCGCCCACCACGTGATCGTCTCCTCGGCCACCGCCGGCCGGTTGCTCGGCCTCTCCACCTCCGCCCCGCCGCTGATCGACGTGGTGGAGGACCTGCTCACCCCGGGGCAGGGCATGGCGCTGGCCATGCGCTCCGCCGAGCGCAACGAGGTGGGCCGGTCCCCGCGCGAGCTGGAGTCCCTGGTCATCGCCCTGGTCCGGCGGGGCAAGGTGGTCACGTTGAACGACCGGGCCGCCGCGGTGATCGAGACCGGCGACATGCTGGTCCACGTCCGCGACGACCGCCCCCAGGCCGCGACCTCCGCCCACTGACCGACGAAGAAGGAGGCCGTTCCCCGAGCGGGGAGCGGCCTCCTTCTTACGTGGCGCCGTCAGCGGGTCAGAGAATGGTCCAGGTGTCGCCGCTGCCGAGCAGGCCGGCGAGCTGCTGCTCCGGGGTCTCGCTGACCTTGGCCTTCGCCGTGGCGACCTGCTCCTGCACCGCGCTGTCGTAGGACGGGCGGTCGACCGAGCGGAACACGCCGATCGGAGTGTTCCGCAGGTCCAGCCCAGGCAGCCGGGACAGCGCGAAGGCGTACGCCGGGTCGCTGACCGTCGCGTCGTGCACGACGATCTCCTCGGGGCGTACCGACGCGGTCTCCCGCACCTCCAGGCCGAAGCCGCCCGGCGGGTGGACCACGCAGAACTGCCCGTCGCGCCCACCGACCTGGCTGTTCGGCTTGCCAGCTGCGCCGAAGATGATCGGCTGCCCGTGCTCCAGCCGGATCAGGTAGTCGTCCCGGGTGCCCGGCTCCTTGAGCTGGTCGAACGCGCCGTCGTTGAAGATGTTGCAGTTCTGGTAGATCTCCACGAAGGCCGAGCCCTCGTGCTCGGCGGCGGCCCGCAGCACCGACTGGAGGTGCTTGCGGTCGGAGTCGATGGTGCGGCCGACGAAGGTGGCCTCCGCGCCGAGCGCCAGCGACAGCGGGTTGAACGGGGCGTCCGCCGAGCCGACCGGGGTCGACTTGGTGATCTTGCCGACCTCGGAGGTCGGCGAGTACTGCCCCTTGGTCAGGCCGTAGATCCGGTTGTTGAAGAGCAGGATCTTCAGGTTGACGTTGCGGCGCAGCGCGTGGATCAGGTGGTTGCCGCCGATGGAGAGCGCATCGCCGTCACCGGTGACCACCCAGACCGACAGGTCCGGGCGGGACACCGACAGGCCGGTGGCGATCGCCGGGGCGCGGCCGTGGATCGAGTGCATCCCGTACGTGTTCATGTAGTACGGGAAGCGCGACGAGCAGCCGATCCCGGAGACGAAGACGATGTTCTCCCGGGGGATGTTCAGCTCCGGCATGAACTGCTGGACGGCGGCCAGGATCGCGTAGTCGCCGCAGCCGGGGCACCAGCGCACCTCCTGGTCGGACTTGAAGTCCTTGGCGGTGAGCTTGAGGGCGAGGGGCTCAGACATTCTTCAGGACCTCTTCCAGCATCGTCTCCAGCTCGGCGGCCGTGAACGGCAGGCCGCGGACCTGGTTGTAGCCGATCGCGTCGACCAGGTACTTCGCCCGGATCACGTGGGCGAGCTGGCCGAGGTTCATCTCGGGGATGACGACCCGGTCGTAGGCGCGCAGCACCTCGCCGAGGTTGGCCGGCATCGGGGCCAGGTGGCGCAGGTGCGCCTGGGCGATGGAGAGGCCGCGCTGCCGCAGGCCCCGGCACGCCGCCCCGATCGGCCCGTACGTCGAGCCCCAGCCGAGCACCAGCACCCGGGCGTCGCCGTCCGGGTCCTCCACCTCGATGTCCGGCACCGGGATCGTCTCGATCCGCGCCGCCCGGGTCCGCACCATGAAGTCGTGGTTCGCCGGGTCGTACGAGATGTCACCGGTCTTGTCGGCCTTCTCCAGACCGCCGATCCGGTGCTCCAGGCCCGGCGTGCCCGGGATGGCCCACGGCCGGGCCAGGGTCTCCGGGTCGCGCAGGTACGGCAGGAAGGTGGTGCCGTCCTCGCCGTTGGGCGCGGTGGCGAACTCCACCCGCAGGTCGGGCAGGGACTCCACGTCGGGCAGCAGCCACGGCTCGGAGCCGTTGGCGACGTAGTTGTCCGACAGCAGGATCACCGGGGTGCGGTAGGTCAGCGCGATCCGCGCCGCCTCCAGGGCGGCGTGGAAGCAGTCGGCGGGCGACTTCGGGGCGATCACCGCGACCGGCGCCTCGCCGTGCCGGCCGTACAGCGCCAGGTTGAGGTCGGCCTGCTCGGTCTTGGTGGGCATGCCGGTGGACGGCCCGGCCCGCTGCACGTCGACGATGACCAGCGGCAGTTCCAGCGCCACCGCGAGGGAGATCGTCTCGCTCTTCAGGGCCACGCCGGGGCCGCTGGTGGTGGTGACGCCCAGCGAGCCGCCGTACGACGCGCCGAGCGCGGCCCCCACCGCCGCGATCTCGTCCTCGGCCTGCATGGTGATCACGCCGAACTTCTTGTGCTTGCTCAGCTCGTGCAGGATGTCCGAGGCCGGGGTGATCGGGTACGCCCCGAGGAAGACCGGCAGCCCGGAGCGCACCCCGGCGGCCACCAGGCCGAGCGAGAGCGCCGCGTTGCCGGTGATGTTCCGGTAGGTGCCCGGCAGCATCTTCGCCGGCTTCACCTCGTACCGGACCGAGAAGTCCTCGGTGGTCTCGCCGAAGTTCCAGCCCGCCCGGAAGGCGGCCACGTTCGCCGCGACCAGCTCGGGCCGGGCCGCGAACTTGCGCTCCAGGAAGCGCAGCGTCGACTCGTACGGCCGGGAGTACATCCAGCTCAGCAGGCCCAGGGCGAACATGTTCTTGGCCCGCTCGGCGTCCTTCTTGGACACCTCGTGCGCGGCCAGCGCGCCGACCGTCATCGAGGTCAGCGCCACCGGGTGCACCACGTAGCCGGCGAGCGAGTCGTCGTCCAGCGGGCTGACCTGGTAGCCCACCTTGGCGAGGTTGCGCTTGTTGAACTCGTCGGTGTTGACGATGATGTCCGCGCCGCGCGGCAGGTCGGCCAGGTTGGCCTTCAGCGCCGCCGGGTTCATCGCGACCAGGACGTTCGGGGCGTCGCCCGGGGTCAGGATGTCGTAGTCGGCGAAGTGCACCTGGAAGCTCGACACGCCCGGGAGGGTGCCGGCGGGTGCCCGGATCTCGGCCGGGAAGTTCGGCAATGTGGAGATGTCGTTGCCGAGCTGCGCCGTCTCGGAGGTGAACCGGTCACCGGTGAGCTGCATGCCGTCGCCGGAGTCGCCGGCGAACCGGATGACCACCCGGTCGAGTTGACGGATCTGCTTGGTCACGCCCGCACCTCGCTTCGTCCAGCGCCGTCGCACGGGCGGCTGAACATGTTGGTGACCCCGCCTTGCCCGGCCACGTGACCTCCTTGACGTGCTGCTGCCGCCGACCGTCCGAAGCTGTCCGGCCCGGTACGTTCCTCACGTCAGAGCCTACGTCGGTCCCTTAGGGCGACCTTGGTGGAGGTCCGACGTATGGGACCTGGTCGGGCCGCTGTATGCCCGGCTTTGCGGCGTTTAGTACCGGCATCCGTAATCCAGATCACCGCACGCGCGTCGCGCCGGCCCGAGGATGCGCCCCGAGCCGGCGCTCACTCGGCGGCGGTCGGCGCGGTGGTCGGGTCGGTCGGTCCCGCGGCCATCCGCCGGCGCAGCGAGGCGGTGGCCAGGACCAGGGCCAGCACCACCAGCAGCCCGGAGACCGTGATGAGGGTGACCGCCGTCCGCTGCACCGAGCTGAGGCCGCGCCCGCCGGAGGCCTGTCCGCCGGCGGCGAGCACGCCCTGGGAGCCGGTCGGCGCGGGGGTGGCGACCGGCGGGGTGGACAGGGCGGCCGCCGCGTTGATCCGGAAGCTCATCTGCACCTGCCGGCTCCGGCCGTTGCGCGGGTCGAGCCGGCCGACGACCGCGCCGGCCAGGGGCGCCTGGCGCTGTGCCGCCGGCGTGGCGGTCACCGGCAGCCGGAGGGTGGCGGTGCGCCCGGCCGGCACCGTGCCGAGGCCGCACCGCGTCCGGGTCGGCGAGACCGGCACGCAGCCGGCGGGCGGGCCGGACGCGGTCACCCCGTCGGGCAGGATCACCTCGACCCGGCCGGCGGCGTCGACCCGGCCGGTGTTGCCGAGCCGGACGGTCACCACGCTCGGGGCGCCGCTGATGTCGAAGAGCACCTCGTCGGCGCGGAGCGAGATGCCGGGCACCGGCGGGCCGGGCGGGAAGAGCACCGCGAAGCCCTCGTCGTCGGCCGCCGCGCCGGCCACGCCCGGGGCGGTGGCGGTCACCCCGACCGACCCGCTCAGCGGCATGGAACGCCAGGCCGTCCCGTCGACCCGGACCCGGATCGAACTGCTGAACCGGGCGCCGGGCGCGGTGGTCCACCCGCCGCAGCGGTAGCGCCCACCGCCGGCGGGCGCGCACCCGGTGCTCCCCGCGTCGGTGAGCCCGGCCGGCAGCGTGTAACCGAGCCGGATCAGCTCCGGCGCCCTGCCGGTGTTCGTGACGGTCACGCGCAGCGTGGTCACCGTGCTGTCGGCGTTCCAGTAGGCCGGGGTGAGCGAGAGGTCCTCGGTGGTCACCCGCACCCCGAGCTGGCCGGCGGGCGGCGGGCCGGGGGCGCCGGCCAGC
>NZ_QGKS01000416.1 GCF_003172935.1 Micromonospora sicca
GTGGGCAGGCCGGCGGCGATCCAGGCCGGGAAGCCGCCGTGCAGCACGCGTACCGGGCGGTGCCCGGCCCAGCGCAGCGTCCACCAGGCGCGGGCGGCGGACATGCCGTCGCCGCCGTCGTACACGACGACGGGGTGACCGGCGCGGACGCCGGCGGCCCGCAGCGCGGCCTGGAGCGCGGCGGGGTCGGGCAGCGGGTGCCGGCCGGCGGCGCCGGGCCGGCCGCAGAGCTCGGTGTCCAGGTCGACGAAGACCGCGCCGGGCAGGTGGCCGGCCGCGTAGTCGTCCCGGCCGGGCGGGCCGGCGAGGCGCCAGCGGACGTCGAGCAGGGTGGGCGGGTCGGCGCGGTCGAGCTCGGCGGCGAGCCCGTCGGCCTCGACCAGCAGCTCCTCGGTTCCGGACATGAGGTCCAAGTCAACACCATCCAGGCAGCGACCTCGCGGTTCGCGGGCGGTCGATCGTCGTACCTCCGGGTAGCATCGACCACCGGGAGGCCATCGCAGGGAGCCGGGCCTTCTCTTGCTGTTCGGTTAGTCAGTGACGAGGACCCTGACGGGCTCGGCCGGCAGGCGCAGGCTCCGGGCCAGCTCGGCGATGCCGGCCGCCCCGATCTCGCGTGCCTGCTCCTCCGTCTCAGCCGCCACCGAGGCGGTGATGCGTGTCTTGCTCTCCCCGTCCACCGTCATGCTGGCCAACTCCACGCGCTCGTCGATCGACCCATCCTCCGGGTACTCGACGGGCACGCCCTGATACTCGACTGCCACGCCCCACGTCTTGCCCATGACCAGATCCTACTTCCGCGGCTTCGGGCAGGACACGATCCGCGCCTCAGCCTTGTCGTCAGGGCTGAAGGCGAACGGCGTGCCGCTCGGCCCGGTGCCCGTCGCCATCGCCTTGGTCCGCCACTTGCCCGGCGAGCAGTACCAGATGATGTGGGACGCGCGAGGTGATAGCCATCCTCCGATCCATCCGGAGAGACCGGCTCAGCCGGCAGGGACGATAACCACCGAGTCAGGCGGCGGCCCGTCCCATCCGTTGCTGCCTCCCTTACCTACTGGCTTGACGATGATCCGCTTGACGTAGCGGCCCAGGATCTCCCTGCGCCTATGCAGAGTCTCCGGATCATCGTCAAGCCAGTCTTGTAGTTCCTCATCGTTGTCAACCGGGATCATCGCCGCTTCCCTGGCCAGCTCCCCCTGCATGGCGCGCAGCTCCTGGATCTTCTCCCGCATGGGGATGATCTCCTCCAGGGCCTCATCGTCGGTGAAGACGCCCTTGGCCACGGCGCTCCGCAGGCGCTTGATCCCCTCCTCAAGCTCCCGGATTTCAGCCTCAATGGCAGGGTTGGGATCGTCGGCCTGGTCCTCGGGGACGCTGGAGTGGCCTTCGATAGCGCCGGCCACCCACTCTCTGACCACATCCTCCAGCCAGGGGCGCTGGCGGGAGCACTGGCCGCATCCTCCCCGCTGGGAGATGCAGACGTAGCGGTTGTACCGGCTGTACTTGGTCTCCCCCGGCGGGTCGTACACCTGGGCGGACATCGGGGTGCCGCACACGCAGTACACGAACCCCGGCAGCAGGTACTTGCGGGGCCTCGGGGGTCCGCCCTTCTTCTTGGCTCCCCGGTTGCCGAGGGCTTCAAGGATGGCCTCATGTTCGGCCCGGGTGATGATGGCGGGCCAATTGCCTTCCCCGACGATCTTTCCGTCGTGGGCCACCAGCCCGGCGATGCGGGGGTTTCGCAGGGTCCGGGCCACGTTGCCGTCGTTGCGCCATTCCTTCCCCAGCGGGGTGAGGACCCCCATGCGCTGCCAGAGCTTCCGGACCTCGGACACCCGGCCGGTCTGGAACAGGCGCTCCATGCCCTCCCGGATGGCCTTGGCGGCAACCGGGTCGATCTCTTGGCAGTAGCCGAGCGGGGAGCCGTGGACGTAGCCGAACGTCCGCGCCCCACCGTGTAGGCGCCCCTCCTCGCGGCGCTGCCTGGCGGCGCGGGCCACACGCTCCGCGGTGCGCTCCACCTCCGCCGCGTCAAAGTCAGCCTTGACCCGAGCCATCAGCCGACCGTCAGCCGTGCTCAGGTCGTCGTTACCGCTGACCACCGTGCGGAGGATGGTTCCGTGCCGCTGGTGAAGGGCGATCAGCCACTCAAGCTCAAGGGGCCGGCGGGTGAGTCGGCTGTTGGAGTAGGACACGATCACGTCGATGTGCCCGGCCTCCGCCTGGCGCATCATGGCCTCAAACTCCGGGCGGGGCTTCTTGGCCTTCACCGAGGCGGACAGGTCGTTGTCGATGTAGACCCTGACCACCTCGAAGCCGTGGCGCTCCGCCAACTCCCGGCAGTCTTCCTCCTGCCGTACGACGCCCTTCTCAAGCCCCTCGCGGTCTTCGCTGATCCGGCAGTAGATGGCGCATCTCAGGGGTACGGGCTCACCCACGGCTGCCTCCGGGGTGGTGGTGGTCGATCGGCGGTCGATCGTGAGACACTAGAGCCTCCGGTACGTTCCTCGCTGACAGGTGATTAAGATAAACGCTCACTCACTCGTCGATACGACCGAGATGTACCTGCGCACCATCCTCGAGCTGGAGGAGGAGGGGGTGCCGCCGCTGCGTGCCCGGATCGCCGAGCGGCTGCGGCAGAGCGGTCCCACCGTCAGCCAGACCGTCGCCCGGATGGAGCGGGACGGCCTGCTCACCGTCGAGGGCGACCGGCACCTGTCGCTCACCGCGCTGGGCCGCAGCAGCGCCGTCTCGGTGATGCGCAAGCACCGCCTGGCCGAGTTGCTGCTGGTCAACGTGATCGGGATGCCCTACGAGGAGGCCCACGAGGAGGCCTGCCGGTGGGAGCACGTGATGAGCGACGCGGTCGAGAAGCGGGTCTACGACCTGCTCAACCGGCCGACCCGCTCGCCGTACGGCAACCCCATCCCGGGCCTGGAGGAGCTGGGCACCCCCGAGCAGCCGGAGACCGAGGTCGCCGAGGCCGAGCGCAACCTGGCGTTCCCGGGCCTCTCCGGCCCGGTCGTGGTCCGGCGGATCTGCGAGAGCGTGCAGACGGACGCGGACGTGCTCCGGCAGCTGCACGCGGCGGGCGTCGACCCGGGCGCCACGGTGACCGTGGCCCAGGAACGGGACGGCGTGTCGATCGACCGCTCCGGTGACCGGGTCCGGCTGCCCCGCGAGGTGGCCTCCCGGGTGTTCGTCGCCGCCCGCTGACCTCCGGCGGGCTCACATCCGGCGGGTGTCCACCGTCTTCGCCAGGGTGACCAGCTTGCCGGCCACCGCCTCCGCGGCCGCCTTGTCGGCGCCGCGCGGGCAGGTCCAGCTCAGGGTGGCCAGCCGCCCGTCGGTGGCGAGCCAACCCACCTCGGCCGCCGGCCCGGCCGTCGCCGTCTTGGGCAGCGTGCGGCGGTACGCGACCTGACCGAGCTTGGTGACCTTCTTCGCCCCGTCGGGCAGGACGTCGAGGCTGAAGGTCGACTTGTCGATCGACGTCTCGGTGACCGTGAGGGTCAGCTCCGGCAGGACGGCCTGCTCGGCCCGGACGACGCAGGTGTGGGTGTCCCCGCGGTCGCTGGCCGCCGCCACGTCGAACCGGCCGCCGGTCTGCTTCGCGATGGTCGCGAAGTCGAGCAGTCGGCAGGCGCCGCCGGACGAGGCCGCCGCCACCTCGACGGTCACCGGCTCGGCTGCGGGAACCGCCACCGGCTCGGCCTCCTTGGCGCAGCCGGCGGTCAGCGCCACGGCCACGCCGGCAAGCCAGATCCGCCCGTGCACGCCCACCCCTCCTCGCCGGCGGCTTCCCGCCGGATGTCCGTCGGACACCGTACGGGCTGCCCCGGGTGGGCGGAAGCCCTCAATCGTCCACATACGGACAGTGCCGACACCCTCGCCCACAGCAGGTGCCGCGTCGGGCCAGGAAGCCGGCGCTGAGCACGAAGAGCCCGGTCGCCGGGTCGAGGTAGCCGGCCTTCCCCGCGGCCAGGGCGGCGGCGTGGGCGGCCAGGATGCGCACGCGGTCGGGATGCTCGGGCGGCAGCCGGGACGGGTGCGGCTCGGTCAGCGGCCGGTCCGCCAACGGTCGTCGCTCTCCGGTCACCCGGCGAGTCTACGGAGCCCCGGCCGGCCGGCTCAGGCGCAGCCGGGCTGGCCGGGTGATGGACCGTTGAGGGTGGCTCCGGGGTGGTGGCCGGACAGCCGCACGCTGCGACGGCCGAGGTGCCGCCAGGACGCTGTGAAGCTGATGTCGTAGATGAATCAGCCGTGGCGGGCGAAGGCGGCGGCGATCCCCTCGCGGTCCGTGCCGCCCGCCAGCAGCAGCCGGAGCAGCACCTTCGCCTTGTACGGGTCGAGCAGCCCGCCGTTGACCAGCCCGCGCCGCTGGAGGTCGGTCTCCGAGCCGACGGCGCCGTAGGTGTGCCGCAGCACCGCCCCCGCACCCGTCCGCGAGGTGAGCACCACCGGCATCCGCTCGGCGAGGGCACCGAGCACCGGCGCGAAGGCGGGCGGCACGTGACCGACCCCGAAGCCGGCCACGACCAGGCCCTGCCGCCCGTGGGCGAGCCCGTCGAGCAGCGCCACCTCGTCGTCGAGGGTGACGGTGTGCAGCGCCACCCGGGTGGCGGCCAGCCGGTCCGGGTCCACGGGCGGCAGCGGGGCGTGCCGCGCCGGCCGGGTCAGCAGGCGTACCTCACCCTCGATCACGTGGCCGAGCGGGCCGGCGTTGGGCGAGGCGAAGGTGGCGGTGCTGGTGCTGTGCGTCTTGCGGACGTACCGGGCGGCGTGGATCTCGTCGTTGAACGCGACCAGGACGCCGAGGTCGCGGGCGGCCGGCGCGGCGGCGACCCGGACGGCGGCGAGCAGGTTCGCCGGGCCGTCCGGCCCGGCCAGGGTCGGGTTGCGCATCGCGCCGGTGAAGACCAGCGGCGCCGGGTGCGGCCAGACCAGGTCGGCCAGGAAGGCCGTCTCCTCCAGGGTGTCGGTGCCCTGGCTCACCACCACGCCGGTCGCCCCGTCCGCCACCGCCGCGCCCGCCGCGGCCACCAGGTCGAGGATCCGGCGGTACGTCAGGTCGGCGCTCGGCACGGCCTGGACGTCCCGCACCTGGAGCGGAAGGTCGGCCAGCCCGGGCACGGCGGCGGCGAGCTCGGCGCCGGTCAGCCGGGCGATCACGCCCGTCGGCCCGGCCCCGGCCATCGCGATGGTGCCGCCGAGGGTGAACAGGACGACGCTCACTGGTCGATCCCGTCCGCCCGGACCGCCAGCATCAGCGACTGCGGCCCCTTGTCCCGGCCCTCGCGCTCCCGGTCCAGCCGGGCGTGCAACGCGAACCCAGCGTCGGCGAGCTGTTCGGCGACCCGGTCGGGCGACAGCCAGTGCACGTCGTACGAGACGGTGTGGCCGTACGCCTCCTCGAGCCGGACCAGGCGGTCGCCGGCCTTGAAGGCGAGCAGCAGCCGACCACCGGGGGCGAGCACTCGGTGGAACCCGGTGAACACGCCGGGCAGCAGCGCCGGCGGCACGTGGATGATCGAGTACCAGGCGACGAGACCGGCCAGGGCGCCGTCCGGCAGCGGCAGGTCGGTCATCGAGCCGATCGCGAAGCGCAGCCCCGGGTGGTTCCGCCGGGCCACCTCAACCATGCCGGGTGACAGGTCGATCCCGGAGACGTCCAGTCCGAGGTCGCGCAGGTGGGCGGTGATCCGTCCGGTGCCGCAGCCGACCTCGACCACCGGGCCCGCTCCGCCGACCTGCTCGGCGAACGCGGCCAGCATCGCCCGGTCCAGCGTCCCCTCCTCCACGTCGGGTATGAGCCGGGCGTAGTCGACGGCGACGGTGTCGTACGCGGCGCGGGTCTCGGACATCCAGTGTGGTTCCGTCATGATCTTCAGACCCTAGTCGGGCCGGGCCTGCGGACCGGCCGCCCGGTCCGCAATTGCGGTGCCGTCCGTCCGGGCCCGGGGGTAGGGTGCCCGGGCCGCGGCGACCAGCCCGCGGTGTTCGTCGACAGACAGGCCCAGCAGTGACGGCGCACCTCACCCGAACCGCTCCGGCGATGGCCCGCCCCTCGCTCTGGCGCAGCCGGAACTTCCTGCTGCTGTGGAGCGGCCAGACGGTCAGCGAGATCGGCACCCGGGTCTCCGGCGTGGCGGTGCCGCTGCTCGCGGCGGACACCCTCGGCGCCGGCGTCTTCCAGATCTCCCTGCTGACCTTTCTGGCCTGGCTGCCGTACCTGATCTTCTCGCTGCCCGCCGGGATCCTCGCCGACCGGGTCGACCAGCGGCGGCTGATGATCGCGTGCGACCTGGGCCGGGCCGCGCTCCTGCTGTCACTGCCGGTGGTCGCCCTGGTCGGCCACCTCACCCTGGTCTTCTTGTACGTCGTGGTCGGTCTCTCCGGTGTGCTGACCGTCGCCTTCACCGTGGCGTACCGGAGCATGCTGCCCGGCCTCGTGCCGGCGGAGCACCTGGCCGAGGGCAACGCCCGGCTGGAGGTGACGGAGAACCTCGCGCAACTGGCCGGGCCGACGGCCGGCGGTGCGCTGGTCGGGCTGGTCGGCGCCACCCGCACCTTCCTCGCCGACAGCCTGAGCTTCCTGGTCAGCGCGGTGACCCTGCTGCTGATCCGGCGCCGGGTCGCCGACCCGGAGGCACCCGGGTCCGGGCGGGTTCCGGTCCGCGCGGCGCTGACCGAGGGGCTGGGTTTCATCCGCCGCCAGCGGATCCTGGCCAAGGTGCTCGCCTGCACCGCGACGTCCAACTTCTTCGTCATGGCGGCCCGCTCCATCGACGTGGCCTACCTGCTGCGCACCGTCCACGCCTCGGCGGTGACGGTCGGGCTCGTGTTCTCCATCGGCTCGATCGGCGGGCTGCTCACCGGCATGCTGGCCGCTCGCCTGACCGCGCTGCTCGGCACCGCCCGGACGATCTGGGTGGCCATGGCCGCGCCCGGCCCGCTCTATCTGCTGATGCCGCTGGCCAGGGCCGGCTGGGGAGTCGTCCTCTACGGCGTGGGCATGGCGGCGTTCTCGGCCAACGCGGTGCTCTACAACGTCGCGGCAATGACGTACCGGCAGCGGATCACCCCGGCCCACCTGCTGGGCCGGGTCAACGCCGCGTTCCTCTGGTTCTCGTACGGGGCGGTCCCGCTCGGCGCCCTCGCCGGTGGAACGCTCGCCAGTCAGCTCGGGCTGCGGCCGGCACTGTGGGTCTGCGTGCTCGGCATGTGGGGCGCCGCCCTGTTCGTGGTCTGCTCCCCGCTGCGCCGGATGCGCGACTTCCCGGCGGTCGCTGACGTCACGCGAACCAGCTGATCGCCTGGCCGTGCCCGCGGGTCCAGGCGAGCGGCCTCCCGTCCAGCGCGAGCACGTTGTTCAGTGCCCCGCTCGGCGGCTCCGGCAGGGTGTCGTGGCGCAGCACGTCCGGGTCCTCGTTCGCGATCCAGTGCCCGGGGAGGCCGCGTACCACCTCGACGAAGGCCGCCCGCCGCGATGCCGGAACCTGGTAGAGCACGGAGGAGTGGAACACCACCAGGGTCGCGCCCGCCGGTGCCTGCGCGGCCAGCGCCGGCAGGTCGTCCACCAGGTCGCCGCGTACCAGCAGGGGCGGCTCGGCCGCGGCGACGGCCGCCGCGGCCCGCAGCCGGGCCCGGCGGTGGGTGTGCTCCGGCCAGATGAGGGCGTCGAGCCAGGCGAGATCCGCCGGGCCGGTCACGTCGAGCGGGTTCAGGTCGAGGCCGGCCCGCCGCACCACCTCGGGCAGGCGGGCCGGCGGTGCCATGCCGGTCGCCGCGCACTCGAGGACCGGTTGCCCGGAACCAACCTGGTGGTCGCCGTAGCGGTAGGCGTACCGGTCGGGATAGAGGCAGAGCCCGGCGGACGCGCCGACCTCCAGCAGCGCGAGCGGTTGCGGCAGCGCGGCGAGCACCGGTAGCAGGACGGCACACCGCCCGGCCTCGTTCGTCTGTGTGGCCCGGCTGCGCATCTCCGCGGCGATCGCCGGCCAGTTCGCCACCGCCCAGTCGTGGAACGCCGCCGGGTCCTCGACCGGGCCGCCGAGCAGCCGTACGACGCCGAACAGCAGATTCGGCTGCCGCTTGGCCGGCGGCAGCGTGCCGAGCAGGGCGAGCACCTCGTCGTCGCGGGAAACCGCCAGTGCGAGCCGCTCGTACGCGGGTGACACGCCGTGCGCCTCGCGGGTGGCGAACCCGGTGTAGACCTCGGCGATCGACATGTCCCCATGGTCGCACCGCACCCCGGCGGCGCGAGGTCCCGCCGATCAAGGTGGGCGGGGCAGAATTTTCCCGGACCGCTGTCGAATCCGGCCGGACCCGCTCGTCGGGATGGCAAGAAGATGGAACGACCACCTGAGGAGAACCTGATGGCCCAGTACGCAGTCCTGATCTACTCGCCCGCGCCGGCCGACCCGATGGAGATCACGCCCGACTACCTGGCGCTGCTGGAGCGGTACCCGGCCCAGGTCGAGGAGCTGGGCGGGAAGATCGTGACTGGGTTCGCCCTCCAGCCCAGCACCACCGCCACGGCGATCCGCGGCGACCTCGTCACCGACGGCCCGTTCATCGAGGCCAAGGAGGTGGTCGCCGGGTTCTTCATCCTGGAGGCGCCGGACCTGGACGTCGCCCTGAAGATCGCCAAGCTGAACCCGGCCACCATCGACGGGGGCGTCGAGGTACGCCCGCTGTTCGTCCCGCCGTCCGAGTGAGCAACGCCGGCACGGCCGCGGCCGAACGCGCCGTGGCGGACGCGCACCGTCGCGAGTGGGCCTTCGTGCTCGCCGCGACGGCGCGCGTCGCCGGCGACCTCGACGTCGCAGAGGAGTGCGTGCAGGACGCGTACCTCGCCGCCCTGGACGCCTGGGCGCGGGACGGCGTACCCCACAAGCCCGGGGCCTGGCTGACCGCCACCGCGAAGCGCAAGGCGCTGGACGTCCTGCGCCGGGAAAAGGTGTTCCGGTCGAAGATGCCCCTGCTCGTGGAACCGGCGGAGGAGGAGGCCGTGGCGGACCCCGACGAGGACGCGGTGCCCGACGACCGGCTGCGGCTGGTCTTCACCTGCTGCCATCCGGCACTGGCCCGGGAGGCCCAGGTGGCGCTGACCCTGCGCCTGGTGTGCGGGGTGAGCACGGGCGACATCGCCCGCGCGTTCCTCGTCCCCGAGACGACGATGGCCGCGCGGGTCACCCGGGCCAAGAAGAAGATCGCGGCGGCCCGGATCCCATACCGGGTGCCGGAGGCCGCCGAGCTGCCCGAACGGCTGGATGCGGTGCTGACCGTCATCCACCTGCTCTACACGACCGGGCACACGGCTCCGTCCGGCGCCGACCTGGTCCGCGCCGACCTGGTGGACCGGGCGCTGCACCTGACCCGCATGCTGCTGGCCCTGATGCCCGACGAGCCGGAGGTGCGCGGGCTGCTCGCCCTGCTGCTGCTCACCGACGCCCGCCGGGCCACCCGGACCGACGTGAAGGGGCGGCTGCTGGTGCTGGCGGAGCAGGACCGGTCCGCCTGGGATCGGGCCGCCATCTCCGAGGGCAACCGCCTGGTCGTCGGCGCGTTCCGGACCGGCCGGGTCGGCCGGTACGCGCTCCAGGCCGCCATCGCCTCGCTGCACGCCGTCGCCCCCAGCTACGCGGCCACCGACTGGCCCCAGGTGGTACGCCTCTACGACGAGCTGCTGAAACGCTGGCCCTCGCCGGTCGTCGCGCTCAACCGTGCCGTGGCGGTGTCGATGGCTCACGGCCCCGAGGCCGCCTTGGACGAGGTCGAGGCGCTGGCGCGGGACGGCCGGCTGGCCGGGTATCACTACCTGCCGGCGATCCGGGCCGATCTGCTGCGCCGGCTCGGGCGGCAGCGGGAGGCGGCGGACGCCTACCGGGCGGCGCTGGGCCTGGTGGACAACGACGCCGAGCGGGAATTCCTCACCGCCCGCCTCGCCGAAGCCATCAACTCCGGATCGGGTCACTCGTCGGAGGGCTGGACGACCAGGCCGGGCGCATGGTGATCAGCCTTCTGGCCGTTCCACCCTCAGCCGGCGTACCCAGCCCAGGAAGCGGCCGTACAGCTGCACTGGGTCGGGAGGGTTCGGGTACAGCAGGCTCAGGTCCCTGCTCGCCTCGCCCAGCAGGTCGGCCAGGTCGATGGCGAGGTTTCTGCGGTCCCCCGCGTATTCCGCCGGCAGTTCGGCGCGGGCCTGCTCACACGGCCAGGGGTGGGCGCAGCCGGTGCAGATCCAGATGGGTCTCAAGGGAGCGTGGCGGTTCATTCAACCTCCGAGGTGGCTACCCGGTTCGCTGGTCCGCCGCCCGTCGGAGAACTCCTTCACCGGGCGGCGCCTTGCTCCACCACACACCATCCTCTGCCGGGTTGTCAATCTGTAAGTGACGAACGTACAGAGCACGCCATGCCTAGCTTCAGGCTGTGAAGCGACCACGCTTGTACGGGCCTGGCGAGTTGGCCGCCCTGTTCGGCGTGTCGCGGCAGCGGGTTCTACAGATCACCCGCCGGCCCGGCTTCCCCGAGCCCATCGCCCGCCTGATCGGGACGACCATCTGGGACGCGGACGAAGTGGACGAGTGGGCCCGGCATAACCGCCCGCCCCGCCCCACCGACGGCGACGAGGACCGCTGACCGGACGTCTCGTACAGGCAGCCGGTACCACGGCATCACAGCAGCGAGCCCCGGGCGCAGGAACGCCCGGGGCTCGCTGCTGTCGGCGTACGTCAGCTGCAGCCGCTGGTGGAGCCGCAGCCCTCGCAGACGTAGCAGCTACCGGCCGGCCGCATCTTCGTACCGCAGGTGAAGCAGAGCGGCGCGTCGGCGGCCTTGCCGAGCACGGCCTCCAGCAGCTCGGTGCTGGAACCCACCGACGGTGCCGGCTTGGCGGCGGCGACCTCCGCCACCTCCTGCGCCGGCTGGGCGACCGCGCCGGTCTTCGGCTCCTCCGGCTTGGTTTCGACCGGGGCGGAGGCGGCCATCGCGGTGAGGTCCGCACCGCTCGCCTCCGCCTCCGCCTCGGCCCGCAGCTGGGCGGCCCGCTCCTTGGCGGTGAAGATGCCCAGCTCCGCGCGGCGCTCGTACGGCAGGAAGTCCAGGGCCAGGCGACGGAAGATGTAGTCCATCACCGAGGCCGCCATCCGCACGTCCGGGTCGTCGGTCATGCCGGCCGGCTCGAAGCGCATGTTGGTGAACTTGCTGACGTACGTCTCCAGCGGGACGCCGTACTGGAGACCGATGGAGATGGCCACCGAGAAGGCGTCCATCACGCCGGCCAGGGTCGAGCCCTGCTTCGACATCTTGAGGAAGACCTCGCCGAGGCCGTCGTCCGGGTACGACGACGCGGTGAGGTAGCCCTCGGCACCGCCGACGGAGAAGGAGACCGTCTCCGAAGGGCGCTTCTTCGGCAGCCGCTTGCGCACCGGCCGGTACTCGACGACCTTCTCCACCACCGGCGCGGCCGGGGCGGCCTCGACGGCCGCCGGCTCGGTGGCCTTGTTGGACTTGGCCACCGAGAGCGGCTGGCCGACCTTGCAGTTGTCCCGGTAGATCGCCAGCGCCTTGAGGCCGAGCTTCCAGCCCTCGAAGTAGATCTTCTCGACGTCCTCGACGGTGGCCGCCTCCGGCATGTTGACCGTCTTGGAGATGGCGCCGGAGACGAACGGCTGGATCGCCGCCATCATCCGCACGTGACCCATCGGCGCGATGGAGCGCTCGCCCATGGCGCAGTCGAAGACCGGGTAGTGCTCCGGCTTGAGCCCGGGGGCGTCCACCACGTGGCCGTGGTCGGCGATGTGCTCGACGATCGCCTCGACCTGTTCCTCGGGGTAGCCGAGGCTGCGCAGGGCGCGCGGAACGGTCTGGTTGACGATCTGCATCGAGCCGCCGCCAACCAGCTTCTTGAACTTGACCAGCGCCAGGTCCGGCTCCACGCCGGTGGTGTCGCAGTCCATCATGAAGCCGATGGTGCCGGTCGGCGCGAGGACGCTGGCCTGCGAGTTACGCCAGCCGTTCTTGTCACCGATCTTGTTGCCCTGGGTCCACTGCTTGGTCGCCTCACGGACGATGGCGGTGGCCACGGTGCCGGCCGGCTTGATCTCGTCGTTGGCGGCCGCGTGCTTGCGCATGACCCGCTTGTGCGGCTCCGCGTTGCGGGCGTAGCCGTCGTACGGACCGACGACGCCGGCCAGCTCGGCCGAGCGACGGTACGCGGTGCCGGTCATCAGCGAGGTGATCGCTGCGGCGACCGAGCGGCCCTGCTCCGAGTCGTACGGCAGGCCCGACGCCATCAGCAGGGCACCGAGGTTGGCGTAGCCGATGCCGAGCTGCCGGTAGGCGCGGCTGGTCTCGCCGATCTTCTCGGTCGGGAAGTCGGCGAAGCAGATCGAGATGTCCATCGCGGTGATGACGAACTCGACCGACTTGACGAACTTCTCCACCTCGAAGCCACCGTCGGCGCGGAGGAACTTCATCAGGTTCAGCGAGGCCAGATTGCACGAGGAGTTGTCCAGATGCAGGTACTCCGAGCACGGGTTCGACGCGGTGATCCGCCCGGTCTCCGGGCAGGTGTGCCAGTCGTTGATGGTGTCGTCGTACTGCAGGCCGGGGTCGGCGCACTCCCAGGCGGCCTGGGAGATGCTGCGGAACAGCTTCTTGGCGTCGATCGTCTCGATGGTCTGCCCGTCGAGCCGGCCGCGCAGGTCGAAGCCGCCGCCGTTCTCCACCGCGGTCATGAACTCGTCGGAGACCCGGACCGAGTTGTTGGCGTTCTGGTACTGCACGCTGACGATGTCCGCGCCGCCCAGGTCCATGTCGAAGCCGGCGTCGCGCAGCGCGCGGATCTTGTCCTCCTCGCGCGCCTTGGTGACCACGAACTCCTGGATGTCCGGGTGGTCCACGTCGAGGATGACCATCTTCGCCGCGCGCCGGGTGGCGCCGCCGGACTTGATGGTGCCGGCGGAGGCGTCCGCGCCGCGCATGAAGCTGACCGGGCCGGAGGCGTTGCCGCCGGAGGAGAGCAGCTCACGCGACGAGCGGATCCGGGACAGGTTGACGCCGGAGCCGGAGCCGCCCTTGAAGATCAGCCCCTCCTCCTTGTACCAGTCCAGGATCGAGTCCATCGAGTCGTCGACGCTGAGGATGAAGCAGGCGCTGACCTGCTGCGGCGACGGCGTGCCCACGTTGAACCAGACCGGCGAGTTGAAGCTGAACACCTGGTGCAGCAGCATCCAGGTCAGCTCGTGCGCGAAGATCTCCGCGTCGGCCGGGGTGGCGAAGTAGCCGTGCTCCTCGCCGGCCTTGCGGTAGCTGGTGACCACCCGGTCGATCAGCTGCTTGAGCGACCACTCCCGCTCCGGGGTCTCCACCGCGCCCCGGAAGTACTTGGTGGTCACGATGTTGGCCGCGTTGACGCTCCAGGACTCGGGGAACTCCACCCCGCGCTGCTCGAAGTTGATCGAGCCGTCCCGCCAGTTCGTCATCACGACGTCGCGGCGCTCCCACGCCACCTCGTCGTACGGGTGGACCCCCTCGGTCGTCCACACCCGCTCGAGCTTCAGGCCCGCCGTCGCGCCGGCCCGGGTCCGCGACTTGCTTGCTGTCACGCCGTCCCCCGCCATCTCATCCGCCCCCTCGTCTGCGCGGTCACCCACCGCGCATCGTCGCTGTCAGAAATCCGAAAAACTCAAGTGGTACGGCCGGCGGCCTCGGCCGGCTCGGCCCCGGCGCCGTCCCGGGCGATCGCGGCGGCCCGCAGCGTCTCGATCTCGCGCTCGAAGTCGGCGAGCGAGTCGAAGGACCGGTAGACGCTGGCGAAGCGCAGGTACGCCACCTCGTCGAGGTCGCGCAGCGGCCCCAGGATGGCCAGCCCCACCTCGTTGCTCGGGATCTCGGCGGCCCCCTTGGCCCGGACGGTCTCCTCGAC
The DNA here is from genome assembly GCF_003172935.1 of Micromonospora sicca. GTDB lineage: Bacteria > Actinomycetota > Actinomycetes > Mycobacteriales > Micromonosporaceae > Micromonospora > Micromonospora sicca. The sequence continues at coordinate 13,934 of NZ_QGKS01000416.1, forward strand.
CTTCTGCGCCAGCAGCGCGATCGAGTCGTCGTCGACCGGCCGGCCCTGGCACGCCTTGCGCACCCCGCCGATGATCTTCGTACGGCTGAACGGCTCGGTCACCCCGCTGCGCTTGACCACCGCGAGCACCGCCTCCTCGACGGTGGTGAACCGCTTGCCGCACTCCGGGCAGGAGCGCCGCCGCCGGATGAGCTGGCCGTCGTCGGCCTCCCGCGAGTCGACGACCCGGGAGTCGGCGTGCCGGCAGTACGGACACCGCATTCGCCCGACCTCCTTCGTCGATCGTGGGCCGCACCGACGCACGTCCGGGCACGCGTCGGCACGACGACGCCCACCGTTCGATGGCCGCCGCCGGGTCGACGGTACGGGAGTGCGGTCGGTAGTCGAACCCAACCTGTAGGCAACTTACGCCCATGTGACTACTACATCTAGGGGTCGACCGTATGTCGTCGCCCAGGCGAAATCAAGTTGGCCGGCGTGTCCGGCGCGTCACCAGGATCACTCACCCGTCCCACCTCCCCCGCGGATCGCCGAAAGCCCAACGGGCGACTCCCGCCCCGGTCACGCTCAGCCGTTTCGTCGAACACCCGTTCGAAGCCGACGTATCATTTATCAGAACAGGCGTTCGGAATTCTCGGATTCAGCCCCGACACGCCGACAAGAGGTCGTACAGATGTTTGAAAATGGCCGATCTCACCTATACGGTCAACAACGACCGGGCGCGGCGTGTCGCCTCCGACCGGTCGGCAGCACCATCCGCGCGCACCACGAGCCGCCAAGGCACCCAGCGCCGACCAGGGAGGGACGGACGTGACCGAGGACCGGGCCAACCGGCAGAAGAACCCGCAGCCGATCGACGGGGCGGGTCCGCCGGCGACCCGACGGCCCCGCGCCGCGCGCAGCCGGACGGGCCAGCCCGCCGTGCGCCCGGTCACCCCGGTGGTCAGCAGCTTCCCCGACCCCGCCACCGTCGACCTCACCGCCCGGCAGCGCCGGATCCTGGAGTTCATCCGCACCTGGGTGGAGCGCCACGGCTACCCGCCGAGCGTGCGCGAGATTGGCGAGGCCGTCGGCCTGGTCTCCCCGTCCAGCGTCGCCTACCAGCTCAAGGAGCTGGAGAAGAAGGGCTTTCTGCGCCGCGACCCGAACCGGCCCCGGGCGGTCGACGTCCGCGCCCCCAGCGACGCCGACGACGAGCTCAGCCGGGCCCAGCGGCCCACCCCGGCGTACGTGCCGATGCTGGGCCGGATCGCCGCCGGTGGCCCGATCCTCGCCGAACAGGCGGTGGAGGACATCTTCCCGCTCCCCCGCGAGCTGGTGGGTGAGGGCGAGGTCTTCATGCTCCAGGTCAAGGGCGACTCGATGCTCGACGCGGCGATCTGCGACGGCGACTGGGTGGTGGTGCGCCAGCAGCCGACCGCCGAGGCCGGCGACATCGTCGCGGCCATGCTCGACGGCGAGGCGACCGTGAAGACCTACCGGCGCCGCGACGGGCACGTCTGGCTGATGCCGCAGAACCCCGCCTTCGACCCGATCCCCGGCGACGACGCCACCATCATGGGCCGCGTCGTCGCGGTGCTGCGTCGGATCTGACACCCGCCCGGGTGACCGCCGCCCGGCGGTCACCCGGCGCTGTGCTCAGTAGCGGTCGCCGCGGTACTCGCGGCCGCCGGGCACCTGCCCGTACTGGCCCCGTCCGTCGTCGTACCCGTTGCGGCGGCCCTCGCGCGGATCCCGGTAGTCCGAGTCACGCCGGGGCGGCTCCGCGCGGCCGCCGCCGTACACGCCGCCGCCCTGCGGTGCGCCGCCGTAGACCCCGCCGCCCTGCGGACGGCCGCCACCGCCGCCGTACACGCCGCCCTGCGGGCGGCCGCCCTCGGCGGGACGACCGCCGCCGTACACCCCGCCCGAGGCGGGCCGGCCCGGCGCGCCGTTCACCGGCCCGGGGCCGTAGCCGCCGCCGGCCGGACCGCCGTACACGCCGCCCCGAGGGCCGCCGGCCGGCGGCCCGCCCTCGGCGCGGCCGTCGTCGAAGCCGTTCATCGGGGGTCCGTCCCCGTCCGGTCCGTCCGCCCGGTCGGTGGCCGGTGCGGGCCGACGCCGGGACCGGAGGATGCCGAAGATGCCCGCGCCGACCAGCAGGGCGCCGAGCGCGCCGACCGCGGCGATCAGGTACGTGATCTCGTCCAGGGTCAGCCCCTCGACCCAGGACTTCTCGGCGGGCGGCTTCGCCACCTCGCCGGCGGCCGGCAGCGCCTCGACCCCCTTGGTCGACGGGACGTAGCCGAGGATGTCGATCGGGTCCTCGGGGGCCAGCTGGCCGCCGTCGGAGACGGTGACGAAGGACTTGCCGTCCGGGGTGTAGGAGATCGCCTCGCCGAACGGGTCGGTCAGCGGGGTGACCCGGGGCTTGACCGTGGTCAGCGCGCCGACGATGTCGCCGCCGGCCACGTCGAACTCGAAGGCGTCCGCGTACGTCCGCAGCACCACCTTCGTACCGTCCGGCGAGCGGGCCGCGCCGGTGACCAGGAGCCGACCGGTCGCGCCCAGCTTGTTGTCCGTGGTGGTCTTGGGGAGCGTGACCTCGCCGACCTTGCTCATCGGCACGGCCTCGGTGTCACCGCTGGCCTTCAACGCGTCCGTCGGGGTGAAGATCTCCGACTTCCCGGAGATCTCCTTGGTGATGATCAGGGGCTTGCCGTCGTCGCCGATCAGCAACGCCTCGGCGTCGTGCGGCTTCTTCTCCGGGTACGCCAGCCGGTGCAGCACCGGCTGCTTGCCGCCGCCGACCGGCATGTTCCAGACCGCGACCCGCTCCCGGCGGGTCTTGCTGGTGATGTTGTCCCCGGTGTCCGCGATCCAGAGCGTCTTGCGGTCCCGCGAGAGCGCCAGGTCCTCGGTGTCGAGAGGCCCGTCACCCGAGTACCGGACCTCCTTCGAGACCTCGCACTTGGTGTCGAGGTAGAAGACCCGCTTGTGGCTCGGGATGTCGGTGCCGTCGTTGATCACGAGGTAGCCGTTGCTGGTGGCGACCAGGCCGGACAGCTCCCGCAGGCGCTTGTCCTCGACGGTGCACTTCTTCTTGGGAGCCGCGGCCTGCACGGGGGCCGCGGCGGGACCCGCCAGGGCGACCCCGGCAGGCGCCACGGTCGCGCCCAGCAGGCCGAGCGCAACCGTGACCGAGGAGACAACGTGCCGCATGACGCCAAGTGTCGCATGCCCGGTTACCCGGGCGGGTGACGCCGGACGGCCTCAGCGGCCGGCGCCCACCCGCTCCTGCGCGACGAGCCGGTCGCCGGCGCGGAACGGCGCCAGCTCGGCAGCGAGCGCCTCGCCGACCCGGACGTGCAGCAGCGTCCCCTCGGGGAGGTGGGAGGTGCTCAGCACCTCGCCCTGCCGGTGCAGCCGGGCCACCAGGTCGCCCCGGTCGTACGGAAGCACCGCGTGCACCTCCACCGCCGGGCGGGGCAGCCGCCCCTCGATCGCCTCGCGCAGCCCGTCGACCCCGCGCCCGCTGTGCGCGGAGACGAAGACCGCGTCGGGCCACAGCCGCTTGAGCCGCAGCAGCGTCTCCTCGTCGGCGGCGTCGGTCTTGTTGACCACCAGCAGCTCGGGCAGCCGGTCGGCGCCCACCTCGGCGAGCACCTCGCGGACCGCCCGGACCTGCTCCTCCGGGTCCGGATGGGTGCCGTCCACCACGTGCACCACCAGGTCGGAGTCGGCGACCTCCTCCAGGGTCGAGCGGAACGCCTCGACGATCTGGTGCGGCAGGTGCCGGACGAAGCCGACCGTGTCGGACAGGGTGTAGAGCCGCCCGTCCGACGTGGTGGCCTTGCGGGTGGTCGGATCCAGCGTGGCGAACAACGCGTTCTCCACCAGCACGCCCGCCCCGGTCAGCCGGTTGAGCAGGCTGGACTTGCCGGCGTTGGTGTAGCCGGCGATGGCCACCGCGGGCACCGCGTTGCGGGACCGACGGGCGCGCTTGGTCTGGCGTACCGTCTTCATGCCCTTGATCTCGCGGCGCAGCCGCGAGATGCGGTGCCGGATCCGACGCCGGTCGGTCTCGAGTTTGGTCTCACCGGGACCGCGCAGGCCCACGCCGCCGCCGGCGCCGCCGCCGCGGCCGGAACCACCGGTCTGCCGGGAGAGCGTCTCACCCCAACCGCGCAGCCGCGGAAGCAGGTATTCGAGCTGGGCCAGCTCGACCTGCGCCTTACCTTCCTTGCTCTTGGCGTGCTGGGCGAAGATGTCGAGGATCAGGGCGGTGCGGTCCACCACCTTGACCTTGGTGCGCTGCTCCAGGTTGCGCAGCTGGGACGGGGAGAGTTCACCGTCGCAGATCACCGTGTCGGCGCCGGTGGAGAGCACCAGCGCGCCGAGGTCCTCGACCTTGCCCCGGCCGACGTAGGTGGCCGGGTCCGGCCGGTTGCGCCGCTGGATCAGCCCCTCGAGCACCTGCGACCCGGCCGTCTCGGCCAGCGCCGCCAGCTCGGTGAGGCTGTTCTCCGCGTCGTCCTGGGTGCCCTCGGTCCAGACGCCCACCAGGACGACCCGCTCCAGCCGCAGCTGGCGGTATTCGACCTCGGTGATGTCGGTGAGCTCGGTCGAGAGGCCGGGGACCCGCCGCAACGCCTGCCGCTCCGACAGCTCGAACTCACCGGTGGTGGTGTCGAGCTCGTCGTCCTCGAAGGGAACGTAGGTCTCCTGGTCTCGCAAACCGTGTCTCCTGTCCGTTCTGTCAGCTACCGAGTGATTTCGGTCCTGTACCGAGCAATCCTGACATGTGTCAACGCGCGACGCACCTGCTATATGCCCGTGGCGCACACCCCCAATTGCGGGGGCGGATGCCGGGCGACCTGGGTGGGCGGGTAGAAATGCGGGGCGAACCGCTCAGTGTTGACGGAGGGATTATCCGTGGCCATCACCCGACTTCCGAGTGCGGGATTCTCGATCACGATCCGGATCGCGGTGACCGCGGACGCCTCCTCCATCGGCCGGCTGACCACCGCAGTGGGCGAGGCCGGCGCGATCGTCACCGCGCTGGACGTGGTCGACTCCGATCCGACCAGCGTGATCGTCGACCTCACCTGCGACACCGCCGACGCCAGCCACGCCGACCAGGTGGTCGACGCGCTCACCGCGCTGGACGGCGTGGACGTCCGCAAGGTCTCCGACCGGACCTTCCTGCTGCACCTCGGCGGCAAGATCGAGGTCAGCTCGAAGGTCGCGCTGCGGAACCGCGACGAGTTGTCCCGCGCGTACACCCCCGGGGTGGCCCGGGTCTGCATGGCGATCGCCGAGAACCCGGCCGACGCCCGCCGGCTGACCATCAAGCGCAACACGGTGGCCGTGGTCAGCGACGGCTCCGCGGTGCTCGGCCTGGGCAACCTCGGGCCGGCCGCGTCGCTGCCGGTGATGGAGGGCAAGGCGGCGCTGTTCAAGCGCTTCGGCGGGGTGGACGCCTGGCCGGTGGTGCTGGACACCCAGGACACCGACGAGATCGTGGCGATCGTCAAGGCCATCGCGCCCGCGTACGGCGGGATCAACCTGGAGGACATCGCCGCGCCGCGCTGCTTCGAGATCGAGGCCCGGCTGCGTGAGCTGCTGGACATCCCGGTCTTCCATGACGACCAGCACGGCACCGCGATCTGCGTGCTGGCCGCGCTGACCAACGCGCTGCGCGTGGTGGGCAAGCAGCTCGCGGACGTCCGGGTGGTGGTCTCCGGAGCCGGCGCGGCCGGCACCGCGATCATGAAGCTGCTGCTGCGCCAGGGCGTGGGCGACATCATCGCGTACGACCGGCAGGGCGCCCTGCACCGCGGCCTGCCCGACCTGAACCCGGCCTGGCAGTGGCTGGCGGAGAACACCAACAAGGAGAACTACTCCGGCGACCTGCCGGGCGCGATCCGCGGCGCGGACGTGTTCATCGGGGTCAGCGCGCCGAACCTGCTCACCGGCGACGACATCGCCACCATGGCCAAGGACTCGATCGTCTTCGCGCTGGCCAACCCGGACCCGGAGGTCGACCCGCGGGAGGCGCGCAAGCACGCCGCCGTGGTCGCCACCGGCCGCTCCGACCAGCCGAACCAGATCAACAACGTGCTCGCCTTCCCGGGCGTCTTCCGAGGCATGCTGGACGCGCACGCCGAGGAGTTCACCGAGGAGATGGCGATCGCGGCGGCCCGGGCGATCGCGGACGTGGTCGGCGAGGAAAAGATCAACCCGACGGTGATCGTGCCGAGCGTCTTCGACTCGCGGGTGGCCCCGGCGGTCGCCGCGGCCGTCCGCGCCGCCGCCCAGAACCCGGCCGTCACCCCGCCACCGGCCGCCGACCCGGGCCCGGCCGACCTCCCCGAGATCGCCGCCGAGGCCAGCGCCACCCCCTGACCCCACCTCCGGGTGCGTTTCTTGTCGCCGTGGCGACAAGAAACGCACCCGGAGGTGGGGTC
>NZ_QGKS01000282.1 GCF_003172935.1 Micromonospora sicca
GTGCCAGGACGGGGCGGGGGTTGCCTCCGTCACTGGTCCAGCGACCGGTGTGACGTATTCGTCACACCGGACCGGTCGCCTGTAACACTGACGCGGGTAATTGCCCGACGGCAAGGAAAAAGGGGCACGGGTGGCCGTCGATCGGCCAATCCGGACGGGCCGGTCGGTCATGTGGGTGTCCCGCGCGGCAGGACGCATGGGCGTACATGAGAGCCGTCTCTTGTGAACCAGCGTCTTTCAGGTAGGCAGCTGCGTGGAGCGGAGTCTCCTGATCATCCTAAGATCGGCGTGATATTTACCGGCATCGTTTTTGCACATCGGGGATGGTGCAGCGTGTGCAGAACGGGGAACCCACGGTGATGCCCGATCGTGCTAGCTTCGCCCGATGATTCGTCTGCCAGGCGCAGCGCGGCTCATCTCGATGAGCGCGGCGATCGCTGCAGTAGGAATGTCCACCGTGTTGGCCACGCCGGGCGCGGCCCAGGCCGTCGCCAACGGCACCCCGGTCGCCGAGGGCCAGTACCTGTTTTCGACAAAGCTCACTATGACGAACATTCCGCGCGCCGACGGGACCTCGTACGACAGTGCCTGCTCCGGCGCGCTCGTCGCCCCGCAGTGGATTGTCACGGCGGGGCACTGTTTCCACGACACGTCCGGCAACCGGGTCAGCGGCCCCGTGCCGTACTCCACCACGGCGACCGTCGGGCGTGCCGACCTGGCCGCCACCAACGGCTATGTGGTCGACGTGGTGGAAGTGCGGCAGGCTTCCCGGCACGACGTGGCGCTGGCCAAGCTGGCCACGCCGATCACCGACATCGCGCCGCTGCCGGTCAGCACCACGACCCCACAGACCGGCGCCATCTTGCGGATGACCGGCTGGGGCGCCACCAGCTCCGTCAGCCCCACCCCGAGCAGCCACCTGCAGGCCGGCCAGTTCAAGATCACCCGGGTTGCCGGCACCTCCGTCATGGTGGTCGGCTACGCCCCGGCCGCGAACACCAGCGCGTGCGCGTACGACTCCGGTGCCCCGTACTTCACCGAAAACCCCGATGGCACCCAATCCCTGGTCTCCGTCGAATCCGACGGGCCGGCGTGCCCGCACTCCCAGGAAGAGACGACGTCGCGGGTCGACCGGCTCGCCGACTGGATCCAGCAGACCACCGGCACCAGTGGCGGCACGCGACCGCACCCCGGCCGCAACGGCAAATAGCCAACCTCCAAGACGTAAGCGCGCCGGCCCCCGCACCTCCCGAAGGCTTCCACTCCTGAGGCCTGGTTCGCGCGGTGGGGGGCGCCGCCGGGAGCCGACCAGACAACAGGAAACTTCCCAGATGAGAGGGCGGTTTTCGGGTTCTATACCCGGCACCGCCCTCTCTGATGTGCCTCTTGAAGCTCGGTCCAAGCCGAGCGTCATCCCAGCCGCTGCTCGTCATGATGGCTGCTGATGCCACGTCCCGGTTTTACGCCGATTCGGATAGCAAGGTGATGGGCAGGTGCGCCTGCTCGGACCGCGCAACACCCAGTTCGGCAAGGTACTCGCGGGCCAGCGGTGCCAACCCGTAGCCGCCCGACCCGTCACCGTCGACCAGGTACGCGTCGATCAGCACGTCCAAGGCCTGGCGCACCCGCTTGGCGGAGACGCCGAGCTGCGCCGCGGCCCAGTCCACCGCCACCAGGACATCGGGAGAAGCGCCGAGCAGTTCGAGGAGCCCACCGGTCACACCGTCCTCCGAGCAAGCCATCCCCACAGCGGCCGCCAAGCTCGCGTATCGACAGGTCGTCATAGGTCAGCACGTCCAGCCTGCTCCCGAGATCAGCGAGGTGGCCGACGAGGTCGGCCACCGGCATCCCAGGCCACCTCGCCAACCTCGCAGCGGCAACCCGCAGCGCCAGCACCGAACCGCCACACAGCCGGACCAGCTCCGCCAGAAGCGGCCGGATCCACAGCCAGCCGATCCGCGCCGGCGAACGCCGCCAGCAGGTCACCCGCCCCGACACGGTCCAGCGGCCGCACGGCGACCTGTCGCACCCGGTCCAGGCTGCCCAGATACCGCTGGCCCACCACGATCACGGCCGGACCGGGCCCGGCGGGGAGCAGCGGCCGAACCTGGGCCGCCCCGGTGACCCCGTCAACAACAAGCAGGAGCCGCCGCCCGGCGGTGAGCGAGCGGAAACGGCCGACCCGCTCGTCAATACCGTGCGGCACATCGACCGGAGCCACCCCCAACGTGCGCAGCACCCGGGCCAGCACCTCGTTCGGGCCGATCGAGGTCTGGCACCCGAGGTCGACGAACACCTGCCCGTCGGGGAAGTCGCCTGCCACCGGGAGCCCACCAAGCTCATCGGCGACACCAGCATCCGGGCCGGCAACGTCACCACCGAGGTCAAGAACGGCACCGCCACCAGCAAGCGGTACACCGGCGACCAGCTCACCGACATCACCGTCGGCGGGGCCACCGGCAAGTACTGGTACGACGACTGGGGCAACCTCGACTGCCTGACGCTGGCCGCGGGCAGCAAGGCCAACTGTTCACCCTCCGACGGCTCGGCCGCGTCCTCGAACCTGATCACCGACTACGGCTACGACTACCTGAACCGGCTCACCAACCTGCGCCACTACGGCAGCGGCACCCGCACCGACAAGACCACCTACACCTACGACGCCGTCGACCGCACCACGAAGGAGGTCGAGGACCACACCGGAACGGGCACCGACCGCACCACCGCGTTCACCTACCAGGGGCTGACGAGCCTGGCCACGGAGGAGAGGCAGACCGGCGGCACCGACCCGCGCACCAAGACCTTCTCCTACGACTCGTACGGCCACCGCATCGCGATGACCGACAAGGCCACCGGCAGCACCACCGAGCCGAACAAGTACACCTACAGCGTCGACGTGCACTCCTCGGTGTCGCAGCTCATCGACGACGCCGGCAATGTCAAGGCCTCCTACGGCTACAACGCCTACGGCGGCGCCGACTCGCCCAGCAGCGACCCCCAGTCGCTGACCACCGGCAATACCGGCGCCAACCCGATCAACCCGTACCGCTACAGCGGCAAGCGCATCGACACCGGCACCACCAGCACCGGCACCACACCCAGCCCGGTGCCCAACGGTTCCGGCGGCTACGACATGGGCGCCCGCCGCTACGGCCCGGACACCGCCAGCTTCCTGCAGCAGGACATGTTCCACGGCTCGCTGGCCAACCTCGGCCTCGCCCTCGATCCGCTGACCCAGACCCGCTACGCCATGGCCGGCGGCAACCCGATCAGCTACATCGAGACCGACGGCCACCTGTTCATCGCCGACGGCGGCGGCGGCGGATCAACCACCACCGAAAGCCCCGAACCGTCTGGCGGTGAGGACACCCAGGATCTCGGCACTCACGACCCGGGCCCGACCGTCGACTGGAGCCAGGCGTGGGACACAGCCAAGTCCGCCCTCAACCCGGCCGACTACACCAACCTGGGCTGGGCCAGCGCCGGCCTGGGCATCTCCGGCGCCACGAACGAGAGAAGTGGCAAGGAGTACGAAACGTGGAAGGCCGACCAAGCGGCGAAGTTCCTGGCCAAGCAGAAGAACTCCGGCCCGGCGCCGTCCTTCTGGCGTCATCCCCTCAAGCGGGCTGGTTGGCAGCTCAAGGACCTCGCCTATGGCATCTACAACGACCACCAGCAGTACAGGGCCAACTCTGCACTTGCCAAGGGCAGCAAATGGCAGGGCAGGCTCTCGAAGGCCGGCAAGGGCTTCGGCTTCGTCGGGGCACTCGTCGCTGGTGCCGACGCCGGCATGAACAAGTGGTACCGCGACCGAAACCGACCCGGCCTCTCCACCACCGAACGCGTCGGCCGCGCGGTCATCAGCGGGGGCACCACCGCCCTCGGTAGCTTCGGCGGCGGGGCCGCGGGCGCTTGGGCAGTCGGCGCCGCCACAAGCTGGACCGGTCCGGGCGCGGTCGCCGGAGCAGCCGGCGGTGCTGCCATCGGCGGATGGGTCGGTGGCGGACTGGGAACGGCGGGCGGCGACGTGCTCGGCGACCTGTGGACCGAAGCCGTGGATTGGTAGCGTGACGCGATGGAGCGAGAAGCCATCTATGTGCTGTCGGCGTTGGTGCTCGCGGGCAGCCTGACGCTCTGGCTGTACCTGAGCTTTCGCCGCGGGGGTGGCCGTCCCTCGCAACGTCGGGCGGCAGCATTCTTCCTCAAGTCGGGCTTCCGCCACCTTCCGGCGATCCTGCTGGTCGCTGCTGCCTTCTGGTATTCGATCGCCTTGGCGGCACTGAGCGCGTTCCTGCCGGAAGGGCCGATCCAGACGGTCGCCATAGCGGCGGGCCTCCTGCTGGTCCTGACCTGCGGCGTGTTGATGGTCGCTTGGGCGTACCGGCCCCCGCAGTGGGTTTATCCCGCGTGGTACCGGGCCGAGTTGGGCCAGGTGCCGAAGTCACCGCGAAGTAGAGGGTCGCGGGCGTAGAACGCGGTCATGATGTGGCTCGGCGTTGTGTTCCTGGTCGGTGCCTACGTGGCATACCGACTGGACGCCCCTTGGTTTCGGGTTGGTGTCGCAGCGGTGGTGGGGACGGGCTCCTTCGCTGGTTACGTGATCCGCGATTGACCTGGGGCGGGCCTGCTCGGGGTGCGGGCCCGCGCCCCGGTACCCGCTGGCGGTCCGACAGGCAGGCATGGGTGACGGCCAGCGAACCTCCAGCAACATTTCAGACGGCGGCTGCCGTACTAGCCTGTGGTCGGCGCGGTGGCGGATCATCGGCAAGCATTGGTCGCCCCCGAGCGGCCCGTGCCTCGTTGCCTGCACAGGCCGGGCCGCTCCGCATCCTCGCTATGGTCGGGCCTTGACTGCCGTGTTGTTGTGAGCGGCGCGGGATGCGGTGATCAGTGACGCACCGAGTTCCGCCGCCTTCTGGGGGGTGAGCCGGATCGTCGTGCGGTCCCAGCAGCCCGACAGCAACGATGCGGCCAGGTTCCGGACCGTGCCGTGGTCCATCCCGTCGATCTCGGTCATGTCGGTGGTGCGTTGTTCCGGGTTGTCGATGGCCAGCGTCACCGATGGCGGCTCGTCGCCGTACCCGTCGGGCGAGTTGAACGCGGCAAGGTCGACCGTGGCCACCTTGATGTCGTTGGCATCGTCGCTGTGATGCCCGTGCACGGCGGCCACGTGCCGGTCGTGCAGGCGGACGCCGTCTTCGGTGCGGCAGTCTCCGGCGCACCACACCGGGCAATCCGGCTCGGCCGGCCTCGCGGGTGGAAGCAGGTAGCCGGCGTGCGTCCACATCGCGAGGTCCACCACCGCGTTCACCGCCTGCTCCTCGGTGCAGTTCAACCGCGCGGCCTGCTCAGCGACGCTCCGGCCCTGCTGAGTGAACCGGGCGGCGACCGCGCCCCGGAGCACGCTGATCTTCTGCCCGGCCGTCAGGCCCTCGTCGTAGATCACCCGGTCGACCAAAGTCCGGTCGAGGCTCGGCCGGTCCGGTGCCGGTGCCGGAACAGCCAACGCTTGGACGGCCCCGATCGGTTGGCTGTCTGCATCGTGGGCCATGGCCACCACTCGCCCGACTACCGTCCGCATTTGCTCGGCCTCATCGAGGGTGAGGCGCAACACCGCCGTCGCGCCCTCGATCACAAACTTCACCACCGGCTCGACCGCGTCGGCGTGCTGCTCCAGGTCGACCTCCAGCTGCTGCGGCCGGTAGTCCTGATCGCGGCACCACTCGCCGGCCGTACTCACCGCGTTGTGCAGCGACAGCAGCACCGGTGGCGAGTCGTCCGGCCAGTGGATTCGATCATCGAGGTCGTCGCCGTCCAGGTGGGTCGCGTTGCACCAGGACGGACACGCCCGCTTCAGCCAGTACGGCCGGTGCGTCTGGCTGGCTAACGTGACCGCCTTCCTGATGGATGTAGCGAGGTAGCCGGCATCGGCCAGGTTGAGCGGATCCCGGGCGGACACGAACACCTCCGCCGGTGTACTCTCCTCGACCCGGTCAAGGTGCTCCAGTGCGAAGATCTCCACCGCTACCCCGCTGACCTCGCCTTCGCGGGTCTCCATCACCGTCCGGGAGTGCCGCCGGGCCCGGTCGCTCGGACCACTCAAAACCTCTCCGGCGTGGGCCTTGACGCACCACGGCGGACAGCCGTCGAGGCGTGCCGCCATGTGCGAGCTCACAATGGGCTTCAACAAGTCAACCATCTCGGAATGTTCACGCACATTCTTCGCCGAAAGACGGACACCCTGTGCACAAACTTGCAGCGACGTCGGATCAATTGTCGGACCGCCCGAGAGTCCCGGACCGTCAATCTGCTGCGGACGCGTTTCACCTCATTTCATTTCTACTCGGCGGATGCCGATCCTCGCCGGGCTGGACCCGAACCGCAGGGACGTCGGGCTGCGGGCGGGCAGGGTGCTGTGGACCTCGCGGTGCGATACCTGACCCTGGGCCGCGACGCCGGCCAGGTGATCAGCGACCCGACCGCCCCCGATGAGCGGTGGGTCTACAAGCGGCAGGCGTGCCGGCGCTGCGGCGCCCCGGTGCGGGTGTGGGAGCTGGGCGGCCGCTCAGCCTACGCCTGCCCGGTCGACCAGCCCCGAACATGAGAGACCCATCAGCCGCCACCCGAACCGCAAAGACAGGCCCCCCGCACCCTGCGTCCGAGGTCTCTGCCCGGCTGGTCGAGATAGATTGGCGGACTTGTGCCAGAGACCGCGCCGTTATCTCAGCGGTCATCTCGAGAGGCGAGCTTGTCGACCTCTGATCCGCGAGGTCACCCAGCCTCGGCGCAATTCACACCTCGTCGTCTTCTGCGAGGACTACCGATCCGAGCGTGACGATCCTCGTCCTCGGCAGTGACCAGCCGGGTCTCGTAGGCTCGGGCAGTGGAGAGCAGCCGAGGGCGGATCATGGCGCAGATGTTGGATGCGGCGGAGAACGCCTCGCCGGTCGAGGCGGTCGAGGCGGTCACCCGAGAACTCGGTACGGCGTTGGGGGCACGTACCGTTGCATTCCTGATCGCAGACCTCAGCGGCCGGGCGCTGGTCCGGTTGACCCACGTGCCGCTCGACGATGCCGGTGAGGGACGCCGGGCCGGTGATGAGGTCGCCACGGTCATGCCGTTCGACGGGGGCCCCGGCGAGCAGGCGCTACGCACCCAGACGGTGCAGGTTGTCCCGCAGCCTGACAGGTGGATGGTGTTGGCGCCGGTGACCGACCGCGGTGAGGCCATCGGCCTGCTCGAGATGAGCCTGCCGGACGAGCCCGCCCCGCGGGCGCTGCAGGAGATCACCCGCACGGCGCACCTGTTGGCGTTCGTGGTGATCGCCAACCGCCGGCACACCGACCTGTTCGAGTGGGGGCAACGCACGACCCCGTTCACCCTGTCCGGGGAGATCCAGCGCCGCCTGCTGCCCGCCTCGTTCACCTGTGAGGCCAGCGCGTTCACCCTGTCCGGCTGGCTGGAACCCGCCGCCAGCATCGGCGGGGACACCTTCGACTACAGCCTCGCCCGCGACGTGCTGCACTTCAGCGTCACCGACGCCATGGGCCACGGCGTAGCCAGCGCGCTCACGGCCACCCTGGGCGTGGGCAGCCTGCGCAACAGCCGCCGACGCGCGGCCGGTCTGGTGGAGCAGGCCGACGCCGCGAATGCCGACGTGGCCGAACATGCCACCGTGCCCGGCAGTTACCTGACCGCGGTCCTCGGCCGTCTGGACCTGCGCACCGGCGTGTGCGCGCTGCTCAACGCCGGGCACGTGCCACCGATGCTGGTACGCGACGGAAACACCCAGGCGCTGCCACTACCGCCCAACTTCCCCCTGGGAATGTTCGCCGACGCCGGACACCGCGCTGGCGAGATCGAGCTGCGGCCGGGCGACCGCCTGGTGGTGGTCACCGATGGCATGCGAGAGCGCAACGCCGCCAACCTGGACCTACCGACCATGTTGCGGTCGATCACCGGTCTGCATCCACGCGAGGCTGCCCGGGCGTTGGCCGACGCCGTACTCGAGGTCAGCGGACCGACACTGGCCGATGACGCCACCCTGTTCATCCTCGACTGGCACGGCGGGCACCGCGAGGACCGGTGTACCAGCGCCGGCGCCGACCAGGGGCGTGCCAGCACCGCGCTGCCCGACTGACTACTGGCCTGGCGCGTGGTCGGTGGACGGCAGATCGGCCTCCGCCGCCTGCACACTGTCATGAACATGGATCACACGATCCACCGACGTGACCGTCAGGACCCTGCGCACGGCGGGCTGCACCGCGGCGAGGCTCAGCCGACCGCCGACGTCCCGCAACGCCTTGAACATCACCACCAGCGCGCCCAGCCCGCTGGAATCCATGAACCCCACCCCGGCCAGATCCACCACCACCTGACGGTCACCGGCGTCGACCAACCGCTGCAGGCCCTCGCGCAGCTGCGGGGACGTCGCCATGTCCAGCTCGCCGCGCACCTCGAGCACGGTGCAAACCCGGCCCGGCCGCACCGACAGCAGCAGATCCACAACAGCCTCCCACGCCGATGATCTCCGCCTACCATATGCTGCCGGCAGGTGAACCGCCGTCGGCCGGCGTACGTCGCGCCGGCACCCTGACCGTTTCGCCTCAGCAACCCCGGGTAGGGCTGATCACAGCCGGAGCATCACGCCTCAGGTGACGCAGTCCTCCGGCGGGCCGGGGAGGAGCTGGACAATGCGGGTGAGCATGACCCTGTCACTCCCGCGTCAACCGTCGTCGGTGACCCGCGCCCGCCACGTCCTCGCCACCCTGCTGAGCCTCACCGATGTCGCCGAGGACTCCCGTGGCCACCTCGCCGTGCTGATCAGCGAGGCGTGCGCCAACGCGGTGATGCACGCGGCACCCGACAGCGCCGTCGACATCACCGTCGTCATCGACGACGACGTCTGCCTCCTCGAGGTCGGCAACCGCGGCAGCACCCCCAACGGCGCTGGCCTCGACGCCGAACTCCCCGCCCCGCTCACCGCCGGCGGCCGTGGACTGCCCCTGATCGCCGCACTCGCCGACACCGCCGCCTTCGTCGCCGGGCCACCGGGCCACGTACTGCTCCGCATCACCAAACACCTCACCGACGCACGAACAGCACCGATCCGATAACCGGCTGCCGCACCGGACGCCCTCGCCATCCGCCGAGCCCGAGCCAGGTGGACGGCCTTCGATGGGGCGCCTCGCGGGTGGCGGCCGAAATAGGAAGAGGTGCGACGAGCAGGAGTACGGCCGGCAGGGCCGAGGTAGTTCGCGCTGGCGAGCCAGTCGGCTCACCGCCCGCCGACGACCTCACCCGTCAGTTCGCCGCGTCCCATGCTGCTGGTTCTGGTTCTGCCGGAGGGCTTCCTCGAGTTGGTCCTCGAGGATGATGATCCGGCAGGCGGCCTCCAGGGCGGTACCCTGGTCGACCATCTCCCGGGCCCGCGCGGCCAGGCGCAGCTGGTAGCGGGAGTAGCGGCGGTGCCCACCGGTCCGGCCGGGGTCTTCGGTTCGCCCTCGACGACCTGGTAACCGGCCGTGGTCCGGTTGCGTTCGATGGTCAGCACGCCGCGGTCGAGGTCGATGTCGGACCACCGCAGCCCGCACAGCTCACCGCGGCGCAGTCCGCGCAGGCCGGCGAGCCACCAGAGGGCAACAGGGGATCGTCGTTGACGCTGCCGAGGAACTCGGCGAGGTGGTCGGCGGTCCAGACCGCCACGGCCGGGTGCGCGCCGGTCGGCTCCCAGGACTCGACGCGGGCTTCGGTCCAGACCTTGGCGTGGGGTTGCTGGTAGCCGCTGATCTCGATGCGGGCCGGTTTGCAGTCCAGGATGCCTTCCTTGACGGCGAGGTTGAGGGCGGCGCGCAGGGTGGTGCGCAGGTGGTTCATCGCCGACGCCGATTGCGGGCGGCCCTTGTTGTTGCGGGTGTCGGCGATCGCGGTGAACACGGTGCGGAGGAGCTGAGCGTCGAGATCGGCCAGGCGGTAGCGGCCGAGGTAGGGGATCAGGACGTTGTCGACGTCGCGGGTGTAGTGGAACCGGGTGGTGGGCCGGATCTTCGTGCGGGTGTCGAGCCAGTGCCGCAGCCACCGCTCGACCGTCCAGCCCTGCGCGGTGCGGTCGGCTTCGGTGCTGCTCAGCCATTCGTCGCGGGCGTGGCGGGCGGCGGCCTGCGAGAGGTAGCCGCCGCGGCGGGTCCGTTCGCGGCGGCCGAGGAGGTTCGTGGCGGTGCAGTGGAGTACCAGGTCCCGTGCCCTCGGTCAGCGAGTCGGGGACAGACGCTTTCCAGACGTCGGCCGTTGTCGCGGCATCCGCACCGTTTGAAGATCACGCCTGTGGTCGTCATGGTGGCCTCCTGTCCGGTCTTGTCAGGGACAGGATGAGCGGTCGCCGTTATGTCGGTTATGGGTGTCGAGGTGGTTGTGCGGCTGTCGCGTGTTCGGGTCGGGCCGCCCGGGCCACGTCAACGCCATGCGGGTGCGTCCGGGCCGGCGGGGATGGTTGCGGTGGTGCTGGCCCGGGTGAGCATGCCGATGGCGGCGAGAGCGCAGAATCCGGCGACCGCGGCGAGCAGCGGCGTGTACCCGGCGGCGGTGTGGAGGAGGGTGGCGGCGGCGAGCGGTGGCTTTGGCGATGGTGACGGGGGCGGCGAGGCGTCCGGCGATGGTGGCGTAGGCGGTGGTGCCGTACCGGTCGGCGAGCAGGGCGGGGGTGGCGAGGCTGGTGATGCCGAAGCCGATTCCGAAGCCGACCACGCTGACGATCGCGCCGGTGCGGGTGGCGGCGAGCAGGGGCATGGCGAGCACGGCGACGGCCTGGGTGGCGAAGACGGCGGCGACGATGATGCTCACGCGGAGGCGTCGGTGGGCGGCGGTGAGGGAGCCGGCGGTCTGAGCGCGCGACCGCCGTGGTGGTCGAGCCACTACTCGAAGATCGGCGGCAGCCGGTTGGCCGGCCGCCAGGCGTCATCGCCTCGGACGCGATTCGGCCGCCCCAAACGGCCATCCGGCTTCGCCTCGATGACCGACACCGAACCCACCCCCCGTCAGGGGAGAGTTCGTCGAGAGTGGTGATCGCCACCATGCCGCTCCGGGCTTCGGGCGGATTTCCGGGCGGACGGGAGAGCCGTCGCGACCCTGCCGGCGTCGATCGGGAGTTGCGGCAGGTCAGCATTCTGATGGGTGCGGACCAATAAATTTAGGCCGAGAAGACTAGACATCGTCTGCAGTGCGGCATACTCTTCCTCGAGTTGAGAGTGAAGATCCGTCAAGACGCGGACGGGCTGTCCGGCCGTGAGAGCACGACGGGCGGCGAGGAGCGGAACATGATCCATCGTTCCCTCTACGGATGGCAGTAGAAGCACAGCCCGGCGAGATGCGAGCCGGGGTGCAGGTGGGGCCAATGCTCTTGTGGGGCTCCAGCTGTTGTTCGCTGTACGTGTGGGGGCCATGAAGTCGCGTGGGCTCCGGCACCGGCGGACCGTACGTCAGCAAGGGAAAGAAGTGGCAGAGGAAAGGGAGGGCCGTTCACCGTTGGATCGCCCGCCGTCGGCCGTCATGTCAGGCCGGGCGGACACCGCAGTTTCCATCGAACGAGAGGTGGTCTCCGGTCACGCATATGCGATCCTCGCACCCGAAGCCGCCGGTTGCGGCTGGTGCGGATACGACAAGCCGACGTTCCTGTCGGTAGATGGTGTTCTGACCCGTAGCCCTGGGCCCCGGCGCTTACGCGCCGGGGCCCTCGACGTGGAGGTGGCATGGGGCAGAACCCGGATGACATGTTCGGCGACGAGAACTACCCGGCCTACACCATCGGCCAGGCCGCGGAGGTGCTCGGCACGACGCAGGACTTCCTGCGCCGCCTGGACGAGGCGAAATTGATCAACCCGCACCGCTCTACGGCGGTCGGTCGCCCCTCGACAAGCGCAGCATGCAGATCCTGCGTGTGCACCGCCGCTACGAACAGGACCGGCGCGCCGAGGCAGCGGAGAACGGCAAGCCGTGGACCGACACCGGATATGTGTTCAACCGCTCAGACGGCAAGCCGATCAACCCGAACTACGCCACCACCCGCTTCCGCATCCTCGTGCGCCGGACCGGGCTGCCCCCGGGGATAACGCCGCAAGCAGGCCCCCGGGCGACACGAAGATCACTTCTCCCACCAGAGAGCCCGCTCTGCCTGGACATTCAGGTATACCGGACCGTCGTGGCCCTGCGGCTTCGCGCCGGGTGAGCAGGCCACGACCACTACCGGCAGTCCGCTACTGGATCGTGCCGTTGGTCATCCCAGTGGGGCCGGACCGGGCCGCCGGTAGGCGCCCGTGCATGAGTAGCTGACAGGTGCCGGCGAGATGCAGTACTCGTCGCACCGTGTGGTGCGGACGCATGACTCGGAAGGACGCGCCTGCTTGCAGGGCTGTTGCCCGTGCCCCTAGCAGGGTGTCCAGGGCGACCGGGTCAAGGGATGACACTCGGAGGAGGTCCACCACCAGGTGTGTCACCCGGTGGCGGGTCAGGACGGCGGTGACCGCCCTGGTGAGGTCCTCGCTGGTGTCGGCGTCGAGGTTGCCGGCGGGGCCGAGAATGGCGACGCCGTCCATGTCGACGTCCGTAGTGATGCGTAACGGTGCCACTGACGGTTCTCCCTGCTGCCCTTCCAAACAGCTGTCGAGTCTATGGACGGTCAGTCAGAAGATCTATGCCGGGATCACTAGACATCCCTGCCGGCCCGGGGCTAGCTTTCTTCGAGTTGTGAGCAGAGAACCGAAGAGGACGCAGATGGGCCGCCCGGTCGTGAGGTTACGACGGGCGCAGGAGTGGGAACAGGTAGACGCTTCGGTGTTTTCCTCCGAACGGCAGTAGAAGTACGTCAGCTCCGGCGTGATCGACGACGGGGCGCCGCAGGTGGGGCCAAGATGTCTTCAGGGCTCCATCTGAAGATTCGCCACACGTGTACGGGGCCATGAAGGTGCGTGGGCCCCGACACCGGCGGACCGCACACCAGCAAGGGAAAGAGAAGTAGAGGAAAGGGAGGGCCGCACACCGTTGGATCGCCCGCTACCGGTCGTTATTCGGGCCGGGCGGACACCGCAGTTTCCATCGAACGAGAGGTGGTCTCCGGTCACGCATATGCGATCCTCGCATTCGAAGCCTTCACTGAGGGCTGGTGCGGACACGACAAGCCGACGTTGCCGTCGGTAGATGGTGTTTCTGACCCGCAACCCTGGGCTCCGGCGTGTACGCGCCGGGGCCCTCGACGTGCTGGTGACATGGGGCAGAACCCCGATGACATGTTCGGCGACGAGGACTACCCCGCCTACACCATCGGCCAGGCCACGCTGATGCTCGGCACCACGCAGGACTTCCTACGCCGCATGGATGCGGCGAAACTGATCAATCCGCACCGCTCCACAGGCGGGCACCGCCGCTGCTCCCGCTACCAGCTTCGCCCGGCCGCCCCGGGCCGGGAGATGGTCGACCAGGGCACCGCCCTGGAGGCCACCTGCCGGATCATCATCCTCGATGACCAACTCGAGGAAGCCCTGCGACACAACCAGCAGCATCATGGGACGCAGCGACACGACTGACGACCCGCCCCCGCGTTCAGGCACTCGGCGTAGCGCTGACGTCGTTGAAGGGCGGCCAGCCGTCGAGAGCCAATCCATCGTCCCCGCCTCGACTTTCGCGGGCCGGCGCGGGGGCGAACGTGACATCTCCTGACTCTCTCTTTCCTGCGCGCCCCCCGGACCGCTTGGCTGAGCAGCCTTGCCCCGAGGACGGACATCAGACGGTGACATCCTGTCCCGGAGCGGCAAGGCTAGCCAGTCCCGCCGGCCTTGGGCCGTGAATTTCCACTGCCCACGTTCATCGCGCAACCGTGCGGCCGGAGGCTGGGCCGCCAGCGGCCGGATGGGGCCGGGTCCATTGAGGAGCCAGCAAGCTGAGGACAGACGCGCCGGCCGAACGGCCCTGTTGACCTTGCTTCTTCCGGTCTACCCTGGAGAAGTGAAGGTTTTGCTCCGTCGCCACCGCTTTTAGCGTCTGCTCGCGGCTGTCGGCAGTTTCGGAAAGGGGTTCCATGACCCCGATCATGTTGGCGACAGTTCCGGCCACCGCTTCGATCGTTTCCCGTGGCCGAGTCCAGGCCGCCGCTCATCCGAGCCGCACGCTGCCTGCGGTGACCGCGCTGCGGGCATTCCTTGTGATCCCCCGTCCCTGCCTCACGCGGCCGGCGGCAGCGCCTCGGGCGCCTGGCCGGCTGCCGGCCACGGCCAGGTGCTCCTCGCCGTTCCCGATCGACCCCGTCGCGTCCGTCGCGTGTTGGTGAACGCCGGCTGATGGCACGACGTGCAGTGGCACTACAGCCGCCCGGCGCCGTGACCATAGCCCTACCGCCGCCCACCCGGCCCGTCATTCAAGGCGCAGCGTCGCAGGCCCTGCACCGTAACAGCGACCTACCTGAAACTCTCGGAGGAAAAATCATGATGCGAATCCGCCAGCCACGACGGTGGCCGTGGACGGTCGCCGCCGTGGCGATCGCCACGACACTGGCCGCCGTCCGGATACGCGCCAAACGAGGCGCCGTGACAGACGACGATGAACCAGCGCCCGTGGCCGACCTCGACGATGCACCGAACAGCCCGCCCACCGCCCGGCAAAAGGCAACCACCGCGGCCAACCAAGCCGCCGGACGGGCACTGACCGCCGCACGGCACGCCCGGCAAACGACCGGCGCGCTCATCGCCCAGGTAAGAAACCGGATAGCCCAGCGACGAGCAACCCAACCCGACGCTACCGACCCCATGCCGCAGGCCGAATCGACCACCGCAACCGACACTCGACCCCCAAGCGTCAACGACGCATAGCGCGGCCACCGGCGCCGGCAAGAGTCGAGAATGGCCTGGCTGAAAAGGCCAGGACATCCTCGTGTCATCTCAGTCGGGTGCCCCGGGACTCGGTCACCTGTGGGACCTGTGGGACCGGCGGTAGCGGCGGTAGCGGCGGTAGCGGCGGTAGCGGCGGTAGCGGCGGTAGCGGCGGTAGCGGCGGTAGCGGCGGTAGCGGCGGTAGCGGCGGTAGCGGCGGTAGCCGGCTGGTACCCGTCCTGACGGGCGTCGGCAGCGTCGCTGTCGCCACCGGCCGCAGCCTTGCTGGTGCTCTACTGACGCCGGAGGTCCGAGTCCTGACCGGGTAGGCCCCGGCCGGCCGGGGCCTACCGAGGCGCGAACGATTGCCTTGCCGTCGGGTGACGGCACTCGACTGGCATTAGCAGGCACTGTTCCCGCCCGCCGACGCACGGGCACCGGTCCGTCGGCGATCAA
Source organism: Micromonospora sicca (assembly GCF_003172935.1). GTDB lineage: Bacteria > Actinomycetota > Actinomycetes > Mycobacteriales > Micromonosporaceae > Micromonospora > Micromonospora sicca. The sequence continues at coordinate 15,309 of NZ_QGKS01000282.1, forward strand.
GCTGCGGCACCCGTGGGTTCGGCTCGTTTTTGCCATTCCGCCACGCTTGCCAGAGCACCGGCGGCATGCTGACCGGGAGCTGCGGCGGTTGCGGCCACCGGCAAGGCTGACCACAGCCGTGACGGGGGCGGACTAGCGTGTGGTGACTGATTGACGCAAGGCAGCTCTTCGAGCCCTGTTGGCGGACGTCGGAGTGAGGCAGGGGAATTGACGATCGAGGCGGTCCGCCGCGGCTCCTGGGTGCGCCTGCGCCTGCGGGGCGAGGTGGACGTGGCGACAGCCGGACTGGTGTATGACGAAGTTCTCGCCGCGTTGCGGTCCGTGACGGTGCGCCATGTCGAACTGGACCTGGCCGGTCTGACCTTCATCGACTCCGCCGGGATGCGCACCCTGGTGGCCTGTCACCGGGCGGTGCATGTCCGTGGCGGAACCCTGACAGTTATCAGCATTCCACCGTCCGTGCGCCGGCAGCTCTTTGCCGCAGGGCTGCTCGGGCTACTCGCAGGCACGTCCGACGTGGCGACTCTGCCCGACCCCGCCGCATCACAAACCGATAGCCCAGGTGCCTGTGCCGCAGCCGAGGTCAGCCGCGCAAGGTAAGGAATACCTCACAGGTAGCTGCCGAAGGCACCGTCGCGGCAACGGGCCAGGGCGCCGACGGCGGTGTCTCGGGCAGGGGCCGATCGGCTCGGACGTAGCCTGCATGTTCGCGTTGGTGTCGGCGTACAGATGGCGTCCTGTGTTTTCGCCGTCGAGTGGGCGCTTGGGCGGCGTCTATGCTCCGTCGCGTGGCCAACAGCGGGATGAGCGGTGTGAATCTCAATGATGTGCTGTTCGCGGTGGAGAAAGCCGCCCCGGTCGACGGTGTGGAGGCGGTGACCCGCAGCGTGGGCCGTGGGGCTCGGAGCCGGATCAGGCTGGGGCGAGGGTGTAGGCGAAGAGTGGAACGCCGGCCCCGCCGCGACCCGTCGATTATGGGCGGCTGGACGCGCAGCAGTGGCCGGGGGTCACTGCTGGAGCGATGCTCCACACCTGCTCACACCGAGTCTCGGGGCTGCCACAGTTAGTCGCTGGTTAACGACGTTCCAACGCGCCTTGCCCGTGGTGCCGACGACCTGATATCCCTGATCCGGCGTTGCCGTACATCTGCCATCTCTCAGGAACTTGATTTTCACGTTGGCGTCTTCCGATAGGACCGTCGCTGTGGGCAGGGCGATCCCGGCGGACAGCGGGCAGATCGTTACGCAGGCCGTGGACGAAGGCGTGTAGCGGGCGAGCCTCGGCTCTACCTCGTCCAGCCGGGTGTGGAGATTGTTGCCGCGGTGCTTCCCTGCGCTAACGCTGCCGGCTCCTGGTCGAACCCTGGCCCGTTGCGGCGGTCACCGGGTGCCGGATGTCAGGGCGTTCAGGACCCCGGTGACAGTGAGTACTCGCCGCACCTGGGTGGCGGGATTGACCACAGCGAAAGGGCGACCTGCAGCCCTGGCCGAGTTCCGCGACTTGATGAGCGCGGTGATGACGGTGGAGTCGATGAATGTCACCTGGGCGAGGTCGACCTGTACCCCGCCGCCTGCATCAACCACCTCCTGCAGCAGCGAGTGCAACTCCTCGGCACCGTTGATATCGATCTCGCCGGACAGCGCGATAGTTCTCGCGTCACCGTCGGCACGAACCTGATACTGCCAATTCGGCTCTGGATTCACGTCTACTCACCCTTCATCGGCAGACGAGTCCACCCTATCCCTTTCAGGGTTTGAGCTGTCCGAAGCGACAGGTGTCGATTGGACGGTGAGGCAGGCGCTCACCGAGGCAGCGACTCCGGCGGGCCCTCCAGCCACCATTAGCGTGCCGGTTAGCTGGTGAGCCAACCACAGCCCTCGGCCGCCCGGCACGTCCGCCGCCGGCATCTCGACGAGCAGGTCACCTATGCCGGCACCGTGATCGGTCACCTCACACACCAGCACATCAGCGCGCAGGTAGAGATCCAACTGGCCTGCCCCGCCGCCGTGGCGCACCGCGTTGGTCACCAGTTCATGAACCGCCAGCACGAAGTCGTCTGCGGCATCGCCGGACAACCCGACCGCCGCGACCTGCGCGGCAAGCAGATGCCGCACCTGCGTCACCGTGGCGCCCGTGAACGGCTGCGATAGCAGCACGGGCGGTTGAATGCCGTGCACGCCCAGGCCCACCCCTACGCTCACCAGGTCACCGCCGTCGAGCCGCCGTCGCTCATACCAGCAGGCTAGCCACCAACGGTGGATCCGCGACCATTGTTCTCCGGCAAGCACTGCCAGTGACGCAACGGAATCAAAACCTGCACCAATTCGCCTTCACGAGGACGCCCGGAGATTGAGTGCGCCGGGAGCGTCGCAGACCGTCAGGGCAGGAGGTGGTGGCTGCCGGGTGTCCAGCAGCCACCACCACCACGCGGCGCGAACAGGTTCAGGAGAAACTGCTCCAGCACGCCCTGCCCTGCCTCACCTCGTGTCGGTCGCGGTGAGGGTGAACGGCACTGACCGCCGCCGATCACCACGACGTCACACGACTCAGGCATGCGCGGCACGTCCTTGTGTCCGCCGATCATCATGCCGAGTGCTCGGAGACAGGGGCAGGCGCAGACGCGCGCACCTCGACGGTGACAGGCGGACCGCTGAGGACCAGGAGGCCATCAAGGGTCGGCTCTCTCGACGGTGCTGGCGACATGGTCCATCGGTGGAGCGGGGACGTGGTGTGACCGCCTTCGGGCAACAGAGCTGACCGGTCGAGGGCCGAGGGAAGGCGACTTTTTCGAGCGCGCCGAGGAGGTCACCGAGCAGGAAGCGTGGGACGCCGACCGTTTTGTCGTTGTAACGCCCTTACGACGTCCGACGCCGGTTGAGGAGGAAGGTCGGAGTGCGCGACCTCCTCGACGGGCGGGACCGCCCGACCCCCGCGGTCCCGCCCGTTCAAGATCCATACGACGCACGGCATCGCCTCGCACAGGAAGTAGCCATGGCCCAATCGGAACCGCGAACCCCACCGCCACCGTGGCCGCAGCGCGCTAACGCCGTGTCGGCTCCGCCTCCGGATTGGAACGCACCTACTATGCGGCTAATCCGGGTGCAGCCGCGCTCGGACCAGTGGTGGCCATATGCCATGTTCGGCGGAACCATCTTGCTGATCGGGTGTATCGCCGTGATGGTCGTCGCGTTGGCCAGATGAACTCGGCGACCTTCAGGATCCTCACGACCCCCCTCAGCGACGGCCCCGCCACCCTCCACAAGCGGGGGCGGGGCGTTTGGATATCAGGGCGTTGTCGCCGAGGACGTCCAGAGCTGGCAGCTGCTGCAGCCCGACACCGCGAGAACTGTCTGCCTGCCATACGACCGGCAGGTAGCGGCTTGCAGGCGGGCCTGCGCCATGGTGGGCCGGCGGGCGATGGTCAGGTGAGGGCACTGGCCCACCCCATCCGCGGACGGGCACGATGTGCCAGCTCTAGGACCAAACCGACTGACCACCGTCGTCATGCCACCCGATGCGGTCGACGGGGAATCAGCTTCGTGGTCGCCTCCGCGGTGGTCCGCTTCAGCTCCTCCAAGACAGAGGTGTAGATGTCGGCAGTCATGGTGTAGGAGGCGTGGCCGAGGGTGTCCTGGATTTCTTTGATGCTGGCGCCAGCGGCGAGCATGAGGGTTGCGGCGATGTGGCGCAGGTCGTGGAATCGGACGGGTGGGAGGCCGCTGGCGGCGACCAGGTTGTCGAACCGTTGACTGATCGCCTCGGGATGCCAGGGTTTGCCGTCGGGCCGGACGAAGAACAACCCGGTGTCGGGCCAGTCCGAGCCGCTGACCAGTTTCCACCCGTTGCGGCGGGCGCGGTAGGCGCGAAGCACGGCGACCGTGTCCTCGGCGAGGGGGACGACGCGTTCGCCGGCGCGTGATTTCACCGGCTTGGTGATCGGTTTGTAGCCGACGCTGGTGCGTTGTTCGGTGATGGTGATGGCGGCGGCGTCGAGGTCGACGTCGTAGTCGCGCAGCCCGCACAGCTCGCCACGACGTAGTCCTCGGTGGGTGGCGAGCAGGAGCAGGGCGTAGAGGACGATGTCGTGGGTTTCGGCGTAGTCGAGGAACGCCCCGGCGTGGGCGGGAGTCCAGACCATGACGGGGCTGGGCCGTGCACCGCTCTTGCGCCACCGGTTGACCGCGGTGCCGGTCCATAGCCGTGGCTTCGGCGAAGCGCCGGAGGGCAGGTCGACGTGTTCGGCGGGGTTGTGGTCGATGAGCCGGCGGTGCTTGCGGATCGCGTCGTTGAGCGCCGCGCGCAGTGTCGCCAGGATCCGCTGCTGGCTGGCGGGCCCCACCGTTCGGACGCCCTTGACACTGTCGCGAACCTCCAGGTCGGTGCTGGCGCGCGCGGCGGTGATCTCGTTGTTGCGGGTGTCGATCAGCGTGAACACGGCCTGGATGTGCGTGGCGGTGAGGTCCTGCAGTGGAATTCGGCCGATGTTGGGGATCCAGTACATGCGGATGTGGTCCTGGTAGCTGCGCAGCGTCGCTGGCGACAGCCGCGTTCGCGAGGTGATCCAGTCGGTGAGGTAGTCACCGACGGTGGTGGCGACGTTGGCGGGCACGCCTGCGCGGATGCGGCGGGCGACGGCGTCTCGCTCGGGTAGCGGTTCGCCGCGCTTGCACGTGTGCAGGAGGTCGGCGACCTGGCGGGTGAGGGTCTTGTCCCGACATGCGAGGTCGAGCAGCGCGCGGGCGTGGTCGCGTTCGGCTACGGCGGCGTCGCGGGTGTCGAAGCCGGTGCGGCGTAGTTGGCGGCGCTTGCCGGTGGCGTCGAGTGGAAGTTCAAGTTGGTATCCCCAGTTGCCGTGGTGGGGGTTCCAGCCGCCGCCGCGTCGTAGTTTGGGGCACTTCGCGCCGAGGCGCTTGCCGTCCTGGACGCATCCGCATCGTTTGCCGACGGATCCGTCAGCCATCTTGGGTCCTTTCGTCGGTGCCGCCGCCTGTGCCGCCGGGGCGGGCATCGGATTGGTCGGTGGTGATCGACGCGTGATTCGGGGGCAGGGTCAAGTCGACGGTTCGGTGG
>NZ_QGKS01000333.1 GCF_003172935.1 Micromonospora sicca
CGCCGCCGGCCTGCGCGGCCAGCGGCGTCGCCAGCCGCCAGGCCGCCTCGGCGGCCCGCGGCCAGGGCCGCTCCCCCGGCCCGTCAGCGGCCCGGGCCGCGGCCAGCGCCACCCGGGCCGTCCCGGCGTCCGGGTGGACCTGGGTCAGCACCAGCAGCTCCGCCGCCCGGTCCGGGTGGGTCGGGTCGCGGTCGTACGCCGCCGCCAGGTGCAGCACCAGGTTGGCCTGCGTCCAGAGCACCGCCGCCAGCTCGGCCACCGGCGCGAGGAGCCCGGCTCCCGCCGCGACCGCGCCACCGGCCCCCGCCAGCCGGACGAACCGCCGGGTGGCGAGCCGGGCCAGCCCGTCCGCGTCGGCATCCGGATACGTGCCGCGCAGCCCCGCGACCCACTCCCGCGCGCGCGGCCCGAGCGCCTCCACCGCCGCCAGGGCCAGCAACTCCGGCGCGAAGGCCGGGTGGTCGAGGACGCGCGAGGTGATCGCCGACCATTCCACCCCGGCGGTACGCCCCGACGCCGGCTCCGCCGCGCTGACCGCCCGTACGACGACCGGGGCCGGGCCCGGCTGAGCGGGGATCTGGGCGGTCGGCGCCGCGGTCGTCCGCTTCGCGGCGGCGGCCTTCCTCGGCGTCGCGGCCCGGGTGGCTGCCTTTTTCGGCGGGGTGGGCTGCTTCCCCGCGCCGGCCTCGGTGTGCCCTCCGTCACCAGGGTCGGCGCTGACCTCGGCCGGCGCCGGCTCGGCGCGCTTCCGCGCTCCCGGGGCCGCCTTCTTCGCCGCGCTCGTCTTCTTCGCCGCGCTGGTCTTCGCCACCGGGCTGGTCTTCTTCGCCGGGCTGGCCTGCTTCGCCGGGGCACGGCGCGCCGCGTCGTCGACGGCAGGACTCGGGGTGGCTCGGGTCGCCGCGTCGTCGGCGGAAGTGCTCGGGGTGGCTCGGGCCGCCGTGCCGTCGGCCGTAGGAGACGGGGTGGCCCCGGTTGCGGGACGAGGCGGGGGCGCGGCGGCCCCGGCGGGGGCTTCCGTGCCCGAGGCGTCGCCGGCCGAGCGGCCCGGGGCGCCGGAAACCGCCTGGGCGGGGTCGGGCGGCTGGAAGAGCACGGCCGGCGCGGCCTTGGCCCGCCGCGCCGGGGACTGCGGCGAGTTCTCCGCTCCGGGCTGGCGCGTTGGTGGGGCGGGCGGCTCGGGCGTGGGCGGCGCGGCGAACGTCGGCTTCGGGGAGCGACTCCGCCGGGCACCGGTGGCGGGCTCGCGGCGGGGCGGATCGCTCGGCGGCTGCTCCTGCATATCGATGGAGCGTAGACCCGAGCGTGACCTCGCACACGTCGGAAACGCAGGGGTCCGAGCCCTCCGGGTAGTCGCTTTGCCCCGGGTGGGTACGGACCTGTATCCTCGGGCGCGGTGGTCTCCGGGCCACCAGGGAGACTTCGCCTAGTCTGGTCTATGGCGCCGCACTGCTAATGCGGTTGGGGTCTTAAAGCCCCTCCCGGGTTCGAATCCCGGAGTCTCCGCGCGAAAGCCAGGTGTGTAGACTGGCCGAGCAGCAAGCGCCCGTAGCTCAATGGATAGAGCATCTGACTACGGATCAGAAGGTTAGGGGTTCGAGTCCCTTCGGGCGCACAAGATCAAGAGGCGTTTGACCTGCCACAATAGGGGTCGGGCGCCTCTTGTCGTTCGTCCCCTACGGGTGGCATGTTGCTCGATTGGTGCTCGTACGACGAGCGTGGCCTACGTCCTAGCCTGTCCCTCTCGGTTCGCAAGGGGTCCGTCGCCTCCGAGTCGCGGCTGCCACACACGGTTTAGGAAGGGTGTAGCGCCTGCTGGGCCATCCCTCGTCCTACCAGGACATACGCGCGACGGTTCCCCACCGATGCGCTTGATCATTCCGCACATGTTCCGGATCTTGTCGCGGGCCCTGAAGCTTTGGATTGCCGGCGAGGCTGTTGCTGACGGCTGGGTGCGCAGGACGCAAGCCCTGGTTGGCTGGGCTCAGGCTCCAGCGGTTGGGTGCGTGCTGTACTTGAGTGCTATACGGCCGCCGGGTGCGCCTGCGATGACCTGCGGCGCTGGGCCTTGCCCCCTACCGCATGCCGGCACTGGTGGAGCGGTGCCCGAGATCATGGCCTGGACCGGATGAGTCCAAGCTCTAGACCGGCTTTCTAGAGGTCGGGGTGAACAAGACGGAGCTCGGGGAACGCCTTCGCAATCGTCTTGAAGTCACTGAGGTTGTTTGTGGCAATCGGGAGTTGGGGGCTCAATGCCAAGGCGCAAGCGGCAGTCCACAGGTCGTTGGTTCCACCCTTCTGCAGGTGCCCGGAAAGTTTGGCGTGCATCTCAGCCCATAGGTCTACAACCTGCGCCGAGTAGGGCACCACAACGAAAGCCTTTAGCTGATTGCGCAGCATCTCTATCCGCCGCTCGCCCCACCGCCCTCGGTGAGCGTTCGCGAGTAGCTCACCATATGTCGCAAAGCTGACCGCCTGCTCGTGACCCGCGACAAGGACACTGAACGCCTTGCCTCGTTCGGTTTGTAGAAGCCAATAGCTGACAACGTCCGTGTCGATGAGCAATGGCCCACCGGGGACGTCCTCCGGGTTCATTCGGCGAGAGCCGCGAGAAAAGCGGCCCGTTCATCGTCGGTCAATCCGGCGATCCCTAGACTCGATGGGTCGACGCGCCCCGTGGTACCTTGTGCCGCTTGCAAGTCCGCAAAGGTCTGCAATTGCCAGAAAGAATCGATGTCTAATGGAAGCTGGGTGCTTCGGACTACAGCCCGTAGTTCAACACTGCTTGCCTGCGCCGTTCGGGGATCATAGCGAACAAGTCCGTCCAGCCTCGCTCGCGATCGCAGTGCTTCTTGGATATCGTCCGCAAGATCAGACGAGAAGCTAACTGTTACAACGTTGCCATTAGCGAGACGCAGCTTCGCCGTGTTCCCCTCGAAGTCAGCTTCGAAGAGCACCCCAACCAGTGCCTCATCTTTGCTCACCGCCGGCTGTTCCCCAAGGCGTTGCATCCGCTCCCGAACGGCAGAGTCGATCGTCGCCCGCCGGGGAGTGCCGCCTGCCGCTGTTTCGGATTCATCAATTAACGTAATCGATCTGTTCCTGTCGCCGATGCCAAGTTCCGATGCCAACTGTGCAACAGCCGTTGCCAGCTCCGCGTCTGTCGCAGGATCGTCACTCGTGATCGCGTCGAGGAGTCGCCCAAATGCTAGAGAACTTAGGTCGGCAGCAGAGATCGGCAGCTCCTCGTCCGAGGGTTCCGCAGCGTCTGGAAGTGCGAGAACTTCGACGAAGCTACCGTGCTCGACGCCCACGAACCGAAGTCGTGCGGCGCTCTCGATCGCTTGACGGTGTCTGCCAGTGCCGCCGCGACGGGCCTTACCCAGCACCAGGTAGGCCGCTCGGGCGATGGCCCGTTCAAGGCCCAAAATGATGCGCGCAACGTCAGCGGCTGCGACGCGGCCAGGCTCGGCATCGACACCCTCAAGCTGCGCCCGGACGATCCTCATGGTCCAAGGCTCCTACATCTGATGCGAGCCGTCCAGCGTGAAGGGGTCCAGCGGCGGAGACGGGAGGTGCAGCCCCGCTTCGTCGTTACGCGGAGTAGCAGCCGGAGTGGGGGCGCGGATTGTATCGGTGCCCTCCGACAAGAACGCCTCCCCAACATGTGGGGAGGTGTGGCCAGCGTCAGCACCAGATGTAGACGAGTGATCGGGCTCACTTTTTGAGCGCACTGCGATCCAGACATACGGATCGTGACGGGACGGCTGGTATTGTGTCCTGGACGCGCAGAAGCCCCGGCGTCGGATACGTCGGGGCGACGTCCGTCCGGGGTTCTGCATGAGATTGGCCTCTCGGCCAGAACCTTATAGGGGGATCCACTACCCGTGTAGGGGAAGTGGCGTTTCTCTCTGGACGTGGCGTCAGCGTGCGCATCGCCGGGGTGATGGTCACCTCGGCGACGACCAGGCCGTGAACGGCCAGGGGAGTTGACGATGCAGCCAAACTGGGTGGGCGTCAGCCTGCGGTGCAAGGACCGGGGGCAGACGCTGAACCTTTGCGTCCAGGTGTCGCGTGGCGTTCCGGACGAGCTTCGGTGCCAGCCGGGCGGCGGATCGGCGTCTGGAAGCGGTCCAGACGTCTGCGCTGAGTGCAGGCGCCTCTTGTCGGATGCTGGGCGACTTCGTGAGGTCGTCGACGACCTGATTCGCCGGGGCTGGAGTGACCACGTCAAGGCGGGGGCCGTCGTCGTCGCCTGTTAGGCGGGTTGGCTGGGTGCGATGTCAAGCTCCGTTGGCTATATCGCCGGCGGAGCTTGACCGCCCTCCCGAAACTGCGATCAGCCGTTGTTCAACGGCTTCGCCGAGGTCCCAGTCGTCCGGCCGAGTGCAGCCTTGGCTACTCAGGCCGTCGGCGCGCTGGGCTCCTACTCCGTCGGAGGCGAGCCGGGTCCACACGTCACCTGCGTAACTGGGCGGCTTCGGGCGCCCTGTCATGGTCACATCTGTTCTAGAGTGCCAGCGTGACGAACCCCCCGCCCAATGCCCTGAGTCAGCAGCTTGCCGACTTCGTCCGCTACCGGGCGGAATATCTCTCAGGTGACGAGAAGGGCGAGGCGCAGATTTTTTGCGACCGCCTATTCAAGGCTCTTGGCCACGGCGGAATCCGCGAGGCGGGCGGGACGCTAGAAATGCGCCTAAGAAGCAACAGCTCAAAGGGCACAGCGTTTGCAGACCTCATTTGGAAGCCTCGCTGCCTCATTGAGATGAAAAAGAAGGGTACAAACCTCGCCAGGCATTACAGGCAAGCCTTCGACTACTGGGTCCAAGCGGTCCCCGACAGGCCTAGGTACGTAATCCTATGCAACTTCGACGAGTTTTGGATTTATGACTTCGACGTTCAGTTAGACGAGCCCGTCGACAAACTCCACATAAACGAACTCGTCGCGCGCTGGGATGCCCTGGCATTCTTGCTTCCTATCGCCGAGAAGCCGGTCTTCAACAACGACCTTGTTGCGGTGACGCGCCACGCTGCCGGCCGGGTCGCCCATCTATTCACCGAGCTTCACGATCGAGGAATTGAGCGAGAACACGCTCAGAGCTTTGTATTGCAATCGGTAGTAGCCATGTTCGCAGAAGACATCGGGCTGTTGCCCGGACGCTATTTCACGAGAGCCTTACAAGACTCAAATAGCGGCTCCGATGCCTACGACCTACTATTCGGGCTCTTCAGGGAGATGAATACGCCGGCTACGACACTTGCCGGACGCTATCGCGGAACTCCGTACTTTAACGGCGGGTTGTTCGCCAAAATTGCGCCGATAGAGTTGACTCGTGATGAGTTAGATGTGCTACGCGTGGCCGCGACGACCAACTGGGCGGCTGTGCGGCCAGAGATCTTCGGCACCCTTTTCGAAGGCTCCATGGACAAGGGCGAGCGCCATGCGCAGGGAGCACATTTCACGAGCCAGGCGGACATCGCAAGGGTTGTTATCCCCACCATCGTGACGCCTTGGCGGGAACGCCTCCAAGCGGCAGGAAGCATTCCCGAACTGCAACGCGCACTTGATGATATGTCGAAGTTTCGGGTGCTAGATCCGGCAGCCGGGTCTGGCAACTTCCTATACGTTGCCTATCGTGAGATGAGACGGCTGGAGCACGAAGCAATCACGCTGATCTCGGAACGTCGACGATCATCTGCAATGGCGGCCCAGAGCTCTCTCGCATACATTGCCCCTGAGAATTTCTTCGGTATCGACATTAATCCCTTCGCCGTCGAGGTAGCGAAGGTGACCATGATGCTCGCCAAGAAACTGGCGGCTGATGAACTCGGCGACGATCAAGATGTTCTCCCATTCGCCAACCTGGACCGGACAATCGTAGCGGCGGACGCACTATTCACTGAGTGGCCCAACGTCAATGCGATTATCGGAAATCCACCGTATCTCGGCCGTCGAAGGATGGCGGAGGAGCTTGGGTCGGAGTACACGCAACGACTCGCCGAGGCCTTCCCGAGCGTGGCGGGGGTCTCTGACTTCGTCTGTTACTGGTTCCCCCTCGTGCAGGATCGCCTTCCGGAGGGAGGTCGAGCAGGGCTGGTGGCAACGAAAACCATCCGGGAGAACCATTCCAGAGAGGCGAGTCTGGATTACGTCATCGACAATGGCGGGGTGATCTTCGATGCCGTTTCGAGTCAACCTTGGTCCGGCGATGCCATCGTCAACGTCTCAATCGTTAACTGGTCGAAGCACATAGATGTAACACCTAAGGTGCTTTGGCTCAATGATGGTGATCTTCGCCTGGAAGTCGACAGCATCCCGAGTTCGCTTCAACCGACGGTTGACGTGCGTAACGCGGCTGCAGTCCCGGCGAATATGGAGCCCCAGACGTGTTTCCAGGGACAAACTCCTGGCATCTCTAACGGCTACCTGCTTGATGCTGAAACGCTAGAGGAGCTTGCCGCTAAGGATCCAGCTAGCCTTCGGTACATCCACCCGTTCCTCGGCGGCCGAGAAATGTTGCAACGCATCCCGATTGACCGCTGGGTCATTGACCTGCCTCATAGCGACCTTTCGGAGGCTCGCGTTGCCGCACCTGGCGCCTTGGATCACCTGACCAAATATGTGTTGCCAGAGCGAAAGAAGCTGCTTGATAGAGAAGATGCACGAAATCAGGAAGGTCGCGAACGTAATCCGAGGTTTCGCCCAGAGAGCCAGCACCGACTGTTCATGAACCGTTGGTGGCAGCAGTGGCGGCGGCGGGCAGACCTTATCGATGAACTGAGCCAGATAGACCGGTACATCGCCACGAGCCGCGTCGCCACTGTGGGTCGCGCGACGGTATTCTCCTTCGTTGACAGCTCAGTACGTCCCGGGGACAGCCTTACTGTCTTCACGCTCGATGACGACTACAGCTTTGGGATTTTGAGTTCTGCTGTACACCGCGCATGGCTCGTCGCTCGATGCTCGACTCTTAGGGGTGACCTCCGGTATACCTCTACTACCGTATGGGATTCATTTCCCTGGCCTCAGTCTCCGACCCGAGCCCACGTACGCTCGATAACCCAGATCGTCAAGGAACTGATTGAGCTCCGCGAAGACTATCTCCAGCGGGGGCAGACGCTGGCCGCACAGTACGACATCCTGCGCTCTCCGGGGAGAAGCAGGCTGCGAGATCTCCACTCACAGCTCGACAAAGCCGTAATGCGAGCCTACGGATTCAACACAGAGGACGATGTGTTGGCTCAACTCCTGGCGCTCAATCAGGACCTTGCAAGGGAAACGGGGGTGGTGCGGGGACCAGGCGCAGAGGGGCTGCCGGACGCAAGGGCAACAACCACATACGCATTGCGGTGATCACCGCCGCCAATTTCCATCCCGTCTGCCCTCGACCCGCCCCCCGGGGGGAGCGGGCCGCCGCCCGGTGCGCCATGTCATCCATGAAGGAGCGGGGCCGGTCAAGGCTGGGGTTTTGACCGGGTGACGTTGTTTTGCCCGTCTTCCGGTATGGGTTTCGGGCAGGCGTGTGTGCGGCGTCGGGTCAAGGCTGGGCCGTAGGCCCACCCAGAGGGCTTGGCCTTGACGCCGGCGTCGTGGGCGCCATCGCGGTGATGCCGGAAGCGGCGTTGTGGGTGTGGTCGCGTCGCCAGGGTCCAACCGGGCGCCGGTCGACCTGCTGCTTCAGCGGGTCGGCCGGGTGGATCGGCACGCCCGGCCTGGGCGAACCCGGCCGCCCAAAGTCTTCGTCACTGGAATCAGGACACATCCGGAGGGGGCGCCGGTCAGCGAGCCCTCCCCGCATGCGTGGGGTGGTTCGGTTCGGTCCTCGTCTCTCCGGTCACGGTCGCCCGGTCGCCGTCCCCGCACGCGCGAGGGTCTTCCCCGCGGAGTGCCGGCTTCGCCGTCGGCGCGCAGGCCGTCCCCGCACGAGCGGGGTCTTCCGCCTTTACCCGACGCGGGGGTCTTTTCGGCGACGGACACGCGCCCAGCGCGGCCGAGTACCCGCCCGCGAGGGGGTCTTCCGACCGCCAAGACCCGCACCGTCGCGCGGATCGAGTCGTCCCCCACGCGCGGGGTCTTCCGCGCCTGGTCGTCCGGTCGTCCGCCCCCAAGGGATGCGCAAGGCGCAGGGCGGTTCGAAGGTGGGTAGCGGATGACGCACTCCTATTCGCCCTGGCCTGGACTCTCGCCCTGCCTTGTCCAGCCAAGGAACCTTCGGAACAGGAGGACGTGATCCGGCCCAGGCTCGGGATTGAGCTTGCGCAGGTCGTCGGTGGCCTCGCCGAGCATTGACGCCAGGTAGACGCTCAGCGCTACCTGGTCGTTCACGTACTCGGCAGAAAGTCTCAAACGAGCTTCCCCGCACGGCCAGGGCTGCGCGCAGACGCGACACAGCCATATGGGACGGATGGGTAGGTGCTCACGCATGCCGGCCGCCGTTCGCGCGGTACGCCTGCCCTCTCGTGAGCCCGTTTCCCAGCCACATGATCTCGGTCTGCTGATTCCAACGGGGCGAGTCGGGCCGCCTGGGTGGCTCGACCCGCTGAGGCTCGACGGGCACGGCCAGCCGCTTGTCGGGGCACGTCTTCCACCTCAGTCCGCAGGAGCAATTTCGGCGGAACCAGCGCCGCCAGACGGGCCGATGGATGGGTGCGAGCGGTACGGGTTTAGGTGCTCTCCGCATGGGCATGCGCCGACTCTCGCCGATCGGTTTACGACTCGTCAAGGGGGTACGGTGACGTGTCGTAAACCGCCCTGGTCGGATGGTCGGCACCGATGACCGGGGACGTTATGGCCATGGCCGAGATAGCGGCCTTCCTCGGTGTGTCCAGGCAGCGAGCGAACACGCTCGCAGACCGTCCCGACTTCCCTGAGCCGATCGCGCACCTGACCGTGGGGCGGGTGTGGGCGACGGCCGACATCCGGGCCTGGGCAGAGAAGCGCCGCAGGGAGCTTGAGGGCGAAGCCGGCTAGATCAAGCGTCGCGTGAGCTCCCCCGACTCGCGCAGCTCGGCCCTCATCAGGTTTTCAACGACACGTAGGCCGCGCCGCCGCCCGTGGACCAGCCGACACTGCACCGGGCCACAGGGGCCACGAGGGCGGTCGTGAACGTAGGAGCACCATCGAGCGCCACGTCCCAAACACCGGGAAGGCCCATCCCGGTCGTCAAAGCGAGTCAAGGCCGTGATCCCGTTTCGATTGGTGAGGGCCTTAATCCTGAAAGCGCACCCGTTGAACCTGCAACCCCGACCTGGTAGCGCCTGGAGCCCTCAAGGCCAGCCGGTACGGCTCCGGGCTGACTACACCCGCGAGCACGGGGGGCGGCACATAATCCGCATTCTTGCTACGCGGGGACACGCCGGGACATCGCCCGGCGCCCCAGATCGCCGACCGTGAGGGCGCTGCCATCAAGCGACCGCTGCCGGCCGAGGCACCAGTCGCCTTGGCTGCCGCGGTTGTCAGCCACGCCTCGCGTCATCGGAAGTCAGGCGCGCTTGCCACCGTTGCGCTTGTCCGTCCACGCATTCTCCAGACCTTGTCGGGTGGTCGAGGCCACAAACGGGGGTGGACTGCCGCCTGTTCGTGGGATGGCCGGGTGGACTTTTGGCTGATGGCGAGTAAGGTCGATTAGCTGTCCGCACCTGTGCTCTGTGAGGAGGCCGGCGACCGTGGCCGAGAGCTCGACGGTTGGTTCGGCCGATGCGGCTGCCCAAGATCACGACGATGCGGCGAGTGTCGTAGGCAGTTGGATCTCTCGCCAATCGCGACTGGCAGTAGGTGATTCCAACTCCTACGACGGGCGGCAGGCCGCCGCGCCCCAATGGCATGAGGAACTGCCGGACGAGTACGAGGAGTCGCACCCTCCCGCGGACACGTACCAGGAGCGCGAAGCGCGACACGCAAGGCACCGGGCAGACCCGCGGTACGAGGCTGAGTACGAGCAGTACGACGCGGCCTACCCTCGGCACGAGCATGCCTACGGACCCTCAGACCCGCTGGGCTACGCCGAGCCGGCGTACGACGAGCCCGGCCATACCTATCTGTTCGACGGGCACGACCAGGCCCATCGGGAGGAACGCCGGGCCCGAGAGCCGTACGAATCGACCGATGCCACCTCGGCCCACGAAGACGCGCACGGCGCGCAACTGGAAAGGTATGCCGCACCGGTGGCGGCCTACCCCTACGGGGAGTACCCCGACCACGATTACGCCGGCCGCAACGAGTACCACCACGAGGAGTCCGACCCGCAGGACCCCGGGGCGGACGAGGGGCGGCCGCGAAGGAGGCACCATCGGGACGTCGCCGGCCGCTCACGGCCGGCCAGCCCGCGGCGGCGTTGGCTGATCCCGGTCGGCGGGCTCGCGGTGGGGGCGCTGCTGTGCGCTCTGGCGTTCATGTGGGGGTCGGGCCGGCCACCGGCAGGCAGCTTGCCGATATCGGCGGCCACCACCCCGTCGGACGCGGTCGAGCAGCCGATCACCCACTCGGGAATACCGTCGGCGGCGCCAAGCTCCGCGACACCCCGCAGGTCCTCCGCGACGCCCAGCGCCACGCCGTCGGTCACGCCGTCCGCCACCCCCAGCGCCACACCGTCGGTCACGCCTTCCGCCCCGCCGACGTCCACCGCGGCCACGCCGACACCGACCCGCAGCTCGGGCCCGGTCCTGCTCGGCCCCTCGAGCAGCCGCGGGGTGGCGAACATGGCCCAGCGGTACTGCGATCGGTACACCGGAGGCTCAGCGGACCCCCGCAATGACGGCCGTTGGCAATGCACGGGGCTTCTCTCCGCGTCCCTCGTCGACATGGACGTCGCCTGCCGCGACACGTACGATTCGGGCGCCTACGCGCGGACATCGAATCCCGGTGATCCGTACGCCTGGCAATGCTACCGCTGACCTGGCCACCCGCACTCGGGGACTCCTGCCCGATCTGTGGCCGGCGCCGGTCATGGCAGGACTGTCAGTGGAGCTGACCCGCAGGAGCGCGAACGTTCATGATCAAGCGCCGCGGGGAAGCCGGACACACCTCCTCGGTTTCGACTACGCGGCCTGGGAGCATTCGTTGATCAGGCCGTTGAGGGTCTTTCGGTCAGGGCCGGCCGGCCTCGGCCGACTGGGTGTTCGACCGATGCCGAACGGTTTCCGAGCTCGGTCGCGGGCCCGTGTCGTCACGCCGGCGCTGCCGCGGTCGCGACGCTGATCGTTGCTCGGTGGCCCCTTCCGCGGCGTCGGGGGCCGCGACGGGTGCTGTGGTACGGCTCGCCGCGGTGTCTACCAGGTCCGGCAGGTCCCGCGCGGCCACCAGGGGTAGCTCTCGCGTGGCTGCCGCGATCGGCCCCGCCTCGCCCGCCGGGTCGGCGACTCGGGCCATACGTGCCTGTCCCGTCGCGGTTCGCGGCGTCGGTGCCGCGCTGCGAGTCGTTGCCGGCGGCGCGGTGTCGGCCGGCTCCGCGGCGGAGCCTGGTGCGTCCGTGGTCGATGGTGCCTCCGCCCGGCTGGTGGCCGACCGGCCTGGTGTGTTGCGCGGCGTTCGGCGCGGTGCGGCTGCCGGTAGGAGCGGGGCGAGTTCCGCGTGCAGCGCCGCCCAGTCGGAGGCGCGGGGCGGGTCTGGCTGATCCGAGGTCGAGGTGAGCTGGCCCGTGCTGTCGGACCGCTCCACCTGCCGGTCGGTGCGGTCCGGCGTCACTGCCCGGGACCGCTCCGATCCCGGTCGCTCGGCACCGTCTCCCGCCTGCTCGATGGCGTTCGCCTGCTCAACGGCGTCCCCGGCCGACTCTGGCCGCGCTGAGCCGCCGGGGGCCGCGCCCGCCGCAGGGGCTACGGGAGCCGCGTCCGGCGCGCAGGCCGCGTCCGGCGCGGGGGCCGCGTCCGGCGCGGGGGCCGCGTCCGTGAGCGGGTCGGGGGCGTGGGCGAGCAGCCGCTCCGGGGCGTCGGCGAGCAGCCGCGCGGCCGAGGCTAGTGCGACGGGGTCGGGTTGACCGGCCCGACGCCACCGCCGGCGGCGGCCGCTCGGCGGCAGGTTCCCGGCCAGCAAGCGCGCAGGTGCCAGATCGGCGGCGATCAGCGTCGTGAGCCCGTCGTAGTCCGCCTGCTCGGCCAGCCGCCGGGCGATCTCGTCGAGGTCGTACACCGTCAGTGCGATGTCGGCGGTGGTGGCGTCCAGTGCTCGGCGGATCTTGCGGTGCAACACCTTGCTGAGTGCCGCCTGCCGCCGCTCGGCGCGAATCTGTGCGCGGGCCGCGTCGAGCGAGTCGTACAGCCCGAGGCCGGGGTGGGCCTTTGCCAGCGAGCGGGCACGGCGGGTCAGCCACGGGTATCGCAACCAGTGCCCGACCGGTTCGTACGCCGGCGTGGTGGGTGGCAGCTGCTGCCTGGCCCGCAGCCGGTCCCGCCGCTGGTTCTCGGTGTTCATCAGCCACACCAGATAACCGAGCAGGGACATGCCCGCATAGAACCCACCTTCGAGGTGGTTGCTATGAGCCAGCCAGTTGAAGGCCACCGCGGCCGTGGCGATGCCGGCCGACAGCACGCGGGACAGCATCGCCGGTTCGCCCAGTCGACGGCGCACGTCGACGTTCGCCAGCACCACGACGCCGCCCAACTCCAGCGCCCCAACGGCGGGAAGGGCCACGTACCACGGCATGCCCAGCCGTTCCATCGCCCCGGACACCTGGCCACCGAGCGCGACCAGCAGCACGACAACGTAGAACCCGGCGCGCAGCACGGCAACATGCCGCATTGCCTTGGCCAGCTCCGCGTCCCACGCCTCCGGCGGGTCGGCGCCTGGCGCCCCGCCAATTGACTTTCCGCCGGTCATCCGGGTCTGGTCCGGTTCCTGGAACACGCCGAGCAGGTTCCTCTCTCACTCCGGCCCCGGCCTGACCGGCGCGCCGCGGCCGCCCGGCCCGGCGGTGCCGCCCGCTGAGTACCAGAGCCGCGCTCCGGCTGCCGCCCGTCGTCCGCCGCATGCTACAAGGTTGCGGGCCGAATTGGAGATCTCGGATACCACGCAGGGTGTATCGGGTCGCCCCTCCCGCGCCACACCGCCGGTCATCGGTGCTCACCCGACCGGCACCGCCGTGGCCGGTGCCGTGCCAAGGCGCCTGATCGTGGCGATTGTCGGCAGCCTCAGCGAGGTGACGACACCGATGCCGCTCATGCTTCTGCCTCCTCGGCCTGCGGCGAGCCGGTACGGCCGGTACCCCGCTCCCTACTCAGGAACTGGCCCGGCTTGCCGGCGACGCAGCGTGCGGATCCATCCCTGGGCGGTATGCCGCGGCACGTTGTAGTGGTCGGCGACGGCCGTCACACTGCCGGCTTGCTGGTAGACCGCTTCGAGATCGGCCGGTGATCGCCGGTACACCCGTCCCTCGTCTCCGGAGGACCCGCCTTTGGCGGTCCGCTTCGTGGCTTTCGCCGCCGTAGTCGTGGCCTTGGCGCCCGCTGCGGTCTTCGGCTTGCCCGCTCGGCTGCGGGTCGCGCCAGCGCCCGACGCCCGGGTGGCATTCTTCGCCTCGCTTGCCTTGGTCGCCGGTGATGCCTGCTTGGGCACCACGACGTCAACCGCGCCAGCGCTTTCAGGGTTACTCGTAGCCGGCTCATCCGCAGCCGTTTTAGGGGCGGTGGGCTGGACCGCCGTCGGCTCGGCGGCGGGCTCACTGTCGTCAATGGACACGGCGCCAGCCGCGGGTGCTTCGTCGGATACGGCAATGGGCGGCGTGGCTATCGCCTGCCGCCCACCGGCGGCGGGCGCGATCGCCCTCAACAGCAGGTCCAGGTCGACAGCGGGGATCTGGCCCGCGGTCAGCCCGTCCCCCTGCCCGGCGCGAACCACCAGTTCGGTGATGCGCGGAGTGTCGTTCACCTCGACCTTCAGGGTTGTGATCGCTCGACTGGGATCGTCAGCGGCGATGGTGATGGTGTAGGAACTCATCGAATCATTCCCTCCAATATGGATACCGGCTGTCGCCTCATGTAAGACGTCCGGCAACGCGGCAGGAACTTCACCTGTTAACCGATTGGTGTCGGTGAAGAAAGTACCGCAGGCCCCTGAGCTGATATTTCGGCCCATCACCCAGGTCGGTCAGGCGGTACGGCGCCGCTTGTTCTCGATCCTGTCGGCGACGACGGTTGCGGCCTCGTGGTGCAGCCGCTTGACGACGCTCTGATAGGTGTCGCGGGTGAGGGTGGTGGAGTGGCCGAGTTGGTCGGAGACGACTTTGATGTGGACGCCGGCGTCGAGGGCTAGGGTGGCGGCGCCGTGGCGCAGGTCGTGCAGTCGGATGGGTTGCGGCCCGGCTTGTTGACGCGGCGGCGGAAGCGTTGGGTGACGAGTTGGGGTGCCACGGTTTGCCGTCGGGATACGGCACTGGCCCGAACGGCGAAGCTCCCCGCACCGAGGCCATCGCCGCCGTGCACGCCGTCACCCGCAATCCACGGCTGCTCGCCATCCAGGCCGGAGCGGGAACTAATCCTCCAGCCCAGGATCGTTACGTAGACGGTCGGTGATGAGTGCGGTGGTTCGGCCTGGCCGACCCGGTGGCGGGAGTGGACGCGGCCGCCGCGTGATCATCGGCGGCTTGTCGCTTGGTGGTGCCGAGTACGTGGGCGATGACGTCGTTGACCAGGCTTGGGGGTATGGGCCGGTGGGCGATGAAGCGGTGATAGAAGAACGGGCTTGTGAGCAGGTCGACGGCTAGCTCTGGGTCGAGCTGGCTGGGCAGTTGGCCGCGTTCGCGGGCGCGGGTCAGCGCGGCGAGGAGCGGTTCGCGGCGGCGGCGGGTCAGGTCGGCGTGGAGTGTCGCGAGGGTGGGGTCGCGTTCGGCGGCGTCGATGAAGGCGGCGAGCAGTCGCGGGAACGGGGTGTGCTCGAGCAGGGTGACGAAGGCGGTGAGCAGCTGGGCGACGTCGGTCTCCACGCGGCCGGTGTCGGGCACGGGGAAGGGCTGGAACGTGGCGTCCATGGCGTCGACCATGAGCGCGCCGGCGGTGGACCAGTGCCGGTACAAGGTGGCTTTGCTCGCGCCGGCGCGCCGGGCCACGGCCTCCATGGTGAAGCCGGGCAAGCCGTGCTCGTCGAGCACCTGGAGGGCGGCCTGCAGCACCCGCTGACGGGCGCCCGCCCCGCGTGAGATCGGCTCCCGGGGCTTGGCCGGGGAGCGGGGCGCGGCCGTCGAGGCAGCCCGACGGTGTCCCGCGGCGGGCGATGCCGCAGGCGGAGCCGCCGGCGAATGCGTGGGGCGCTTGCCGCCTTGTCGAGGACCGCTGTTCATTGCCTCACCTCCATCGAAACGATACCGTACTCCTAGTATGGGAACCGATTCGTATCGATAGGAGCGTCCGATGGTACGAACGCCAGCTACCGCGCCCGGACCGGATGGCGGAGCCACAGGGGCGTCGGTGAACACCACCCTGCCAACTGCCCGATCAACCGTTACTCGACATCGTTACCGCACCGGCGCCTACTGGCTGGTCACCGCGGTCGTCGTCGGTGAATGCGCGATCGGCGGCGCGATGGACCTGTTCCGGATGGCGCCGTTCTACCCGGTGATGATTGACCTGGGCTACCCCAGTTACCTGGCCACCATCATGGGCACCGCGAAGATCATCGCGGCCGTGGTGGTGCTGGCGCCCGGGCTGCCACGATTGAAGGAATGGGCCTACGCCGGCGTCGCGATCAATATGGTCGGTGCGGCCGCCTCACACGTCGCCATGCACCAAGCCCCGAGCACCCTCATCGCTCCTGCCATGTTCGCGGGGCTGGCGATCCTCTCTTGGGCATGGCGTCCACCCGCACGTCGGCTCTGAGTGCTCCGAGCCCTGGCGTTTCGCAGGTGATCGGCATGGATGAGGTGTTGTGCCGCGCCGGCCCGGCCCCGGCCTGCTGGCGACCTCCGGCCGGCATCGGCCGGGCCGGCCGGCCACGCTGACGGACAAGCAGGACCACAAAGTCCTCCAGACGCAGGTATGAGCCCAAAGACGGTGGTCATCAGCGAGACGGGATCATGAACGCCATGGTGAGCATTCTCGACCTCGTAGCCAACTTCGACGACTTCGCTGGCCATGGGCGCGGGGGCGACCTCGCCGACCGATGGCAGCGCGAGGTCGTTAAGCCTCACGCGGAGATCTTCGCGGCCATCGAACCGTGGGTCGACCCAAAAGTGGCCCCGGACCGGCTACCCGGCCTGGTCGCACGGCGGACGGAGCTGCGCGCCGCAGCCAAGCGGGCGGAGTTCGCCATCCAGGAGGCGGCGAGACCACTCACCGACCAGCTCGGCCTCGATCACCCGATCCACGCCGTAGTCATGGTGAGCCTCGGCCAGGCGAACGGCTGGGTCGCGTCGGTACAGGGCGAACCCACCCTGTTCATCGGGGTGGAACAGATGCCCAAGCCGCCCTTCGATATCGTGCTCGCCCTCCACGAGCTGGTCCACTTGGTGCACATGCTCCGCTCCACGCATGACTGGCCGGCCGACCGCGTCGACGCCGACCTGTTCCGCGAAGGACTCGCGGTGCACGCCACAGCCCGGCTTCTGCCTGAGGTCTCACCCAGCGCGCACCTCTGGTTCAGCGCCAACGCCCAAGCCTGGATCGACCGCTGCGCGGGAATGGCGGCCATGCTGCGGAGCAGGGCGCTGCAGGAGTTGGACCGCACCGACGTCTCTGGGCAGTGGTTCAGGGGTGCGATCGACCGTCCCGGCGAGCTGCCCGGACGGTGCGGGTACTGGCTCGGCTGGCAGCTCCTCGACCAAATTCTCGGGCCGGAACCGATCGAGGCGGCGCTCGGCTGGTCCCTGCCCGAGGCCGCAGCCCACCTCCGCACCGCGCTCAGCCAGGGTTAGATCTGCCTCCGGCGGGGGCCAGACGACTCCAGGATGGCTGCCGAACCGTCCAGTAACCGTGGCACGTAGGGGTCATGAGCGGGCACGAATGGCATTCGACTCTGCCGCCGGCCGCGGGCGTTTCGGGCATCACGGCCCGTTGAGCGCGCTCTTCCAAAGTGACGATTTGCTGTTCGCGGGCACTTGAATGACTAGTCGCTGCCGCCGCCCCCGTCCAATGGGGGATCAAGGCGGTAACCCGTGTGTTCGTCATCGGGCCGGGAGCGCTTTGGCTTCAACAGACTGATCGCTATGAGCACCACGACGATCAGCAGGAAAGCGACGAAGAAAACCAGTCCCACCACCTGGATCGCAGACGCCATGCGGCGAGCCTACGATCGCAGGGGAAGTGAGGCTAGTGTCCTGAGTCGTTAATTCGCCTACACTTTGTGTATGCCAGGGAAGGCGCAGGGGTCGTTGGTGCTGTCCGACGACGAGCGGCAGACACTGCTGCGGTGGACGCGACGGGCGAAGTCGTCGCAGGCGTTGGCGATGCGGGCGCGGATTGTGTTGGCGTGTGCGGACGGGACGCCGAACACGAGGGTGGCCGCGCAGCTTGGTGTGTCACGGGACATGGTGGGTAAGTGGCGGTCGCGGTTCATCGCCAAGCGGCTGGAGGGCCTGTCGGACGAGCCTCGCCCGGGCGCGCCGCGCAAGGTGACCGACGATGTGGTCGAGGCGGTGGTGGTGGCCACGTTGGAGCAGGCGCCGCCGCGCGGTGATAGCCACTGGTCGACACGGTCCATGGCCAAGGCGGTCGGGTTGAACCAGACCGCGGTGTCGCGGATTTGGCGGGCGTTCGGGCTCAAGCCGCACCTGGTGGAGGACTGGAAGTTGTCCACCGACCCGCAGTTCATAGAGAAGGTCCGCGACATCGTCGGGTTGTACCTCGACCCACCGGTTGGGGCGATGGTCCTGGCGGTGGACGAGAAGAGCCAGATGCAGGCCCTCGACCGCACGGCGCCGGTGCTGCCGATGATGCCGGCCGCGCCGAGTCGCCAGACCCACGACTACGTCCGTCACGGCACCACGAGTCTGTTTGCCGCGTTGGACCTGGCCACCGGCCGAGTGATCGGGCAGACCCAGCGCCGACACCGGCATCAGGAGTTCCTGCGGTTCCTGCGCACGATCGACCGGGCCACACCATCTGATGTGGACCTGCACCTCATCCTCGACAACTGCGGCACCCACAAAACGCCGCAGATTCAGCAATGGCTGGTCAAGCATCCAAGGTTCCACCTGCATTTCACGCCGACCTACTCGTCATGGCTCAACATCGTGGAACGCTGGTTCGCCGAGCTGGCCAACCGGAAACTGCGTCGTTCCACCCATCGCAGCGTCGCCGCTCTCGAAGCCGACGTGCGGGCGTGGATCGACGCCTGGAACGCCGACCCGAAACCGTTCGTATGGACTCGCACCGCCGACGAGATCCTCGAATCCCTCGCCGCATACTGCAGACGAATTAACGACTCAGGACACTAGGCGTTCCTTGCCGTTTCGTACTCGCACGGATCAAACGGCTTGCTGCCTCGTCGCTGCCTCCCCTCGCCGCCTCTGACCACGTCAGTTGTTTGTGCCCCGGTGCTGCAAGCGCGCTCTGTACGTAACGACGATCATCGGTTCGACGCTCTGCAGACGGACAGATCCGTTCCTGTCCCGCCCGGAATGATCCGGCGCGCCCTTCTGACGTGAGGATTTCATGTCTCGACACCGGCAACGACACCGCAAGCTGTTCAGCGCATCCACGGGGAGTGCGCTGACCGCCCTCACCATCGAGCAGAGGCCCCGGGCCCGCCGAAAGGGCTTGGCCCTTGCCGCGCTGGGACTGTCCGCCATGGTTGCTGTGCCTGGCGTCGCAAACGCCGTCGCAAACGGCACGCCCGTGGCTGATGGTCAGTACCAGTTCTCCACGAAGCTGACCATGACGAACATCCCGCGCGCCGACGCCTCCGTCTACGACAGTGCCTGCTCCGGCGCGTTGATCGCTCCGCAGTGGATCATTACCGCCGGGCACTGCTTCCATGACATCGCCGGTCGAAGGGTCAGCGGCCCGGTGCCGTACACCACCACCGCGACCATCGGCCGCACCGACCTGGCCGCCACCAACGGCCACGTCGTCGATGTCGTCGAGGTGCGGCAGGCGTCCCGACAGGACGTGGCGCTGGCCAAGCTCGCAACACCGGTCACGGACATCACGCCGCTGGCGGTCAGTGCCAGTTCGCCGAAGACCGGCACGATCCTGCGGATGACCGGCTGGGGGGCCACCGGTTCGGTGGACCCCGCGCCCGCAACCCAGCTGCAGACCGGCCAGTTCAAGATCACCCGGGTTGCCGGTTCCTCCGCCATGGTTGTCGGCTACGCGCCCGCGGCCAACACCAGCGCCTGCCTCTGGGACTCCGGTGCCCCGTACTTCACCGAGAACGCGGACGGCACCCAGACGCTGGTCTCCGTCGAATCCGACGGGCCGTCGTGCCCGCACTCGCAGGAGGAAACGACCGCGCGGGTTGACCGGATCGCCGACTGGATCCAGCAGACCAGCGGCGCCTCGGTCGTTGAAGCAGGGGCGGCTGGCGGCAAAGCCCGATGACCCAGCGCTGAGCGTGCGGGCATATCGGCGCTTGTGCCTGGCGGCACGCGCTAAACCGCACGAACCCGACTAGCAACGGGAGCGTCTCCCCACTGAAGGGCTGCGGCGGTGTCCGGCTTCCTGATCAGGGCGATTGCGTAGTCGATCGGTGGGTGCCCTGAGCTGGGAATCTACGGGGTGAGTGGCCTCTGCGGAGGCAGGTAGAGCGGGTGAGATCGCGTCGGTGATCATGGAGTTCTCTAGGCTTCACGACACCCCGAGGACCTCACCCGCCGATGTCATCATGCCCGATCCCCGCGCTGTCTTCGGTCGCCGGCACCCCTGGCACGTCACCACCGTCCGTTACTGCAGGTGAGACAACGGGACTGCTACACGCCTTGGCGGCGGTCCCGGATCCTCGAGATCCACGGGGAGTGCGTTACCCGCTGTCGGGCCTGCTCGCGGCCGCGGTGTGCGCGGTCCTCGCGGGGGCGTCGTCGTTCGCCGCGATCACCGATTGGTTGCACGATCTGGATGAGCAGGCCCGCGACCGGCTCGGCTTCGGCCATGGGGTGCCGGCGGGTACGACGGTATGGCGGTTGCTGACCCGCCTCGACGATCAGTTGTTGTCTACCGTCCTCGCGGGCTGGCTGAAGGTCCGCGCCCAGCCGGTCACACCCCGGCCGCACCGATATCGGACGGTGATCGCCGTGGACGGGAAAACCCTGCGGGGAGCCCGCCGTGCCGACGGCGGTCAGGTTCATCTGCTGTCCGCGCTGGACACCAGCACCGGCATCGTCCTGGCCCAGGTAACCGTGAGCGCGAAGAGCAACGAGATCCCCGCGTTCGCACCGCTGCTCGACGC
>NZ_QGKS01000287.1 GCF_003172935.1 Micromonospora sicca
GTACGAGGCGGTGCGGGTGGCCGCCCGGCGGGCCCGGGTCGGGGTGGACACCGACCACCGGACCATCCCGGCCGAGGTCGGCCTGATCGGTCCGGCCGTCCACCTGGACAAGGGCTGCTACCGGGGCCAGGAGACGGTGGCCCGGGTGCACAACATGGGGAAGCCGCCGCGTCGCCTCGTCCTGCTGCACCTGGACGGGGTGACCACCGACCAGCCCCCGGCCGCCGGCACGCCGGTGACCCTGGACGGCCGGGCGGTCGGTTTCGTCGGCACCGCCGTGCACCACTACGAGCTGGGCCAGGTCGCCCTCGCGGTGCTGAAGCGGAACGTGCCCGACGACGCCCGGCTGCTGGTGGGTGAGACCGCCGCCGCCATCGACCCGGCGTAAGGGTGCCGCACCGACCCCCGTATCGCGGGAAGGTTTCCTTTTTCGCGGCCAGCAATACGCGAATCTTCCTTCACGACGCGCGTCAGCCGTCGACTGGAGGTGGGCGGGCCGTCTAGGATCCCGGCATGACGACAGGGACGTTGATCACGGTTGCCCCCACCGGCGCGGAGTCGGCCAAGGCGGAGGTGCCGGCGCTGCCGGTGACCCTCGACGAGCTGCTGTTGACCGCCAAGGAGTGCGAGGCGCTCGGCGCCGCCGTGATCCACGTCCACATCCGGGACGACGAGGCGAAGCCCACCCTGGACCAGGGGCGGCTGCGGGCGACGGTTTCCGCGCTGCGGGAGAGCACCGACCTGATCGTGCAGCTCTCCTCCGGGGGCGCGGTGACCGACCCGGAGTCGGCCCGGCTGGCCGTGCTGGACGCCGGGCCGGACATGGCCTCCTGCACCATGGGCACGGTCAACTTCGGCGACGACGTCTTCCTCAACCGCTGGGAGTTCATCGTCGACCTGCACACCCGGATGCAGGAGAAGGGCATCGTGCCGGAGTACGAGATCTTCGAGCTCGGCCACCTGACCGCCCTCCAGCGGCTGCTCGGCAAGTACGGCCTGCCGCACGGCGGGCACGTGCACGTCGACTTCGTGATGGGCGTGCCGGGCGGGATGCCGGGCACCACCGCGACGCTGGTCGCCGCCCAGCAGATGCTCCGTGACCTGCCGGAGGGGACCACCTTCTCGGCGACCGGCATCGGGCGCAGCACCATCCCGGTCATGCTCGCCTCGCTGTCGACCGGCGGGCACCTGCGGGTCGGCATGGAGGACACCGTGACGTACGCCAAGGGCCGGCCGGTGGAGTCCAACATGCAGCTCGTCGCCCGGGCCGTCGGCTTCGCCCAGCTCGCCCAGCGTCCGCCGCTGACCGCCGCCGAGGCCCGGCAGCTGCTCGGCCTGTAAGCCCGCTCCGGCCCGGCACCCCTGTACGCCGGCGGTCGACGCCGCTGGTCACCCGGGTGCCGGGGTCGCCGGGCCCGTCGGTACCGTCCACCTCGTGGGAAAGACGTACGAGGGCGGCGTGCCGCTCGTCGAGGTGGTCCGGTCCGGCTTCGTGGAGGGGCTGCACCGCGGCTCGGTGGTGGTGCTGGACGCGGCCGGCGCGGTGGTGGCCGGCGCTGGGGACGGGGTCTCCCCGATCTTCCCGCGCTCGTCCAGCAAGCCGATGCAGGCGATCGGGATGCTCCGCGCCGGCCTGCCGTTGACCGACCCGGCGGACGTGGCGCTGGTCTCGGCCAGCCACGCCGGCGAGGAGTTCCACCTGGAACGGGTCGGCGCGCTGCTCCGCCGCGGCGGGCTCGACGAGACGGCGCTGCACTGCCCGCCCGACCTGCCGGTGGGCGACGCGGCCCGGGAGGCCGTGCTGCGGGCCGGCGGCGGGCCGAGGCGGATCCAGATGAACTGCTCCGGCAAGCACACCGGAATGCTGTTGACCTGCCTGGCGGCCGGCTGGCCGCTGAACGGGTACTGGCGGCCCGACCACCCGTTGCAGCGGCGGTTGACCGCCGCGATCGAGGAGTTCACCGGCGAGGAGGCGGCGGCGGTCGGGGTCGACGGTTGTGGCGCGCCGGTGCTCGCCGTCTCGCTGACCGGGCTGGCCCGGGCGTACCTGCGGCTGGTCTCGGCCGAGCCGGGCACCGTCGAGCGGACCGTGGCCGACGCGATGCGGGCGTTCCCGGAACTGGTGGGCGGCACCCAGGCCGACGACACCCGGCTGATGCGGGGCGTACCCGGCCTCCTGGCCAAGGTCGGCGCCGAGGGCGTCATCGCCGCGGCCGTCCCCGGGATCGGCGCGGTCGCCCTCAAGATCGACGACGGCGCGGCCCGCGCCCGGATGCCCGTGCTGGTCTCCGCGCTGCGCCGGCTCGGCGTCGATGCTCCGGTCCTGACCGAGTACGCCGACGTGCCGCTGCTCGGTGGCGGCCTCCCGGTCGGGGCGGTCCGCGCCGTCTGGTGACCCCACGCGCCCCGGCCTGCCCCGGCCGCCCGGCGGCGGGCGCCGGCGGGCGCGGCGTGGCGCCCGTCCGGGGGCCCCTTCACGGTACGACCTTCCTCCCGTCCGGTGGCGGGTGCCGCGTCCCCGTCCGTCCGGTGGGCCGTCCGGTACTGGTCACCGGACTGGGCGACATGACTGTCAGGCATATTTATGCCTGACAGTCATGACGCTGTCCGGGCAGGTGACGCTGAGGCGGCGACACGCCGGTCGGGCGCCCGGTCGCGGCGGAACCGGCCGGCGAGGCGGTCATGGCAGGAAGTCGAGCAGGGCGGCGTTGACCGGCCCGGGGCGTTCCAGCGGCAGCAGGTGGCCGGCGTCCGGGACGTCGGGCAGGCGTACGCCGTGGGGTGCCTCGGCGGCGATGCGGTCGGCGAGCCGGCTGATGTCCGGCACGTCCGCCGCGCCGGCCCCGACCAGCACCGGCATCCGCAGCTCGCCCAGCCGGTCGATCGCCGGCGGGTCGAGTTCACCGACCTCGACGGCGCTCAACGCCAGTTCGGCGGCGAGCGCCCGCTGGTCCATCTCCTGGGCGAACCGGATCAGCTCCGGGTCCACGTCCTCGGGCCGGCGGGCCGGGCCGACCACCCAGAACCGCACCTCGCCGGCGGCGGACGCGGCGAAGTCCGCCGGGTCCACCTCGCCGACCAGGGTCTCCCAGAGCTGCTCGGTCTCCTCCGACCATTCGCTGCCGGACACCGGGGCGCCGAAGAGGGCCAGCGCCGAGACCCGCTCCGGATGGGCCAGGGCGGTGTCCACGGCGACCTTGCCGCCGAACGAGCACCCGACCAGGGCGGCCCGGTCGAGGCCGAGCGCGTCCAGCGCGCCGACCACGTCCTCGTGGTGGGCGAAGGGGGCCGGCGGCAGCTCGGAGTCGCCGTAGCCGCGCAGGTCGAGGGCGACGACCCGGTGCCGGGCGGCGAGCGCGGGGATCTGCTCCCGCCACATCCTCCGGTCGGCGATGCCGGCGTGCAGCAGCAGCACGGGCGTCCCCGTCCCGGCCTCGTCGTACGCGAGCAGGGCGCCGTTGACTTCGATCTTGGTCACCCCAGGACGGTACGTACCGGACACCGGGCGCGCAACAGTCGATCTGAGACCTTGCTAACTCCGGTTAGCGCTTTGCTTGCAGTTGCTAGCACCCCGGGCTAGCGTCGAGTCATGGCCACCAGCAAGGACCTTCCCGACGTCGGCGGGTTCATTCGCGATCTGCGCCGCAACGCGAAGATCTCGCTGCGGCAGCTCGCCGAGCAGGCCGGCGTCAGCAACCCGTATCTCAGCCAGATCGAGCGCGGCCTGCGCAAGCCGAGCGCCGAGGTGCTGCAGCAACTGGCCAGCGCGCTGCGCGTCTCCACCCCGGCGATGTACCTGCGGGCCGGGCTGCTGGACGACAAGGAAGGCCAGGGGGTGCTCGCGGCCATCGCCGTCGACCCCGAGCTGACCATGGCGCAGAAGCAGTCGCTCACCCAGATCTACGAGACGTTCCGCCGGGAGAACGCGCGGATCGCGGAGGCCACCGCCGCCGCGAACACCGTCGCCGAGCCCGCGGCGCCGTCCGCCACCGGGCCCGCCGAGGCCCCGGAGGCGCCGGGCACCGTGGCGCCGGACGGTACCCCGACCGAGGCGGTCCTCGAGTCGGTCGCCGTCACCGAGGCGGGCCCCGCACCCGCCCCGACGACCAGCACCGCCCGTCAGAAGAAGACCGCGCCGAAGGCCGCCGGTGCGGCCGAGGAGGAGAAGTCATGACCCAGCCGAAGACCAACCGCATCCCCGCCCCGCTCTACGCCGCCGCCGGCGCCGGTGAGCTGGCCCTGCAGCAGTTGCGCAAGCTCCCGACCGTGGTCTCCGACCTCGGCACCAAGGTCGTCGCCGACCTCGGCGGCAAAGCCGTCGTCACCGGCTTCGAGCTGCGCCAGAAGGCCACCGAGACGCTGAAGACCGCGAACCTGACCGCGGCCGGGCTGCGGGAGAAGGCCGTCCCGACCGACCTCGACCTGGACAAGCTCCGTGGGGCCGCCACCCGGAACGCCGCCGCCGTGCTGTCCGCCGCCGAGGCCGCGCAGGAGCGCGCCCTGGCCGGCGCGCAGGCCGCGCAGGTGCGGGCCCTGGCCGCGTACGCCGAGCTGGTCGCCCGTGGCGAGCGGGTCGTCGGCGCCGGCGTGCTGGAGGCCGCCGACACGGTGAACGCGGACATCGAGGCGACGGAGGCCGCGCCGGCCGCGACCACCACTCCGGCCGCCCCGGTCGAGGCGCCGACCCCGGCCGACGTTGCCGAGGTCGTCGAGGCCAAGCCGGCCGCCGCCAAGACCCCGCGGACCCGGGCCACCAAGGCCACCGCCACGAAGGCCGCGACCGCCAAGCCGGCCGCCACCCCGTCGGCGAAGCTGCCGAAGGCCACCAAGCGGACCCGTCCGGCCGCCGAGTAGTCGAGCCTGGATCGACGGCCCCGGAAGCGTCCTGCGGGACGTTTCCGGGGCCGTCGGCATAAGCTTGCCGACATGGCAAACGCCGCGCCGATCTTCGCGTACGAAGTCCGCTATGTGATCGAGCTGATCCTGCTCGTCTTCGCCCTGGTCATCGAGGGCGTGGCCCTGGTGCACGCCATCACCCAGCGCTCCGACGCGTTCGCCGCGATCGGCACCCTGCCCAAGGGCGGCTGGATCGCCATCCTCGCGGTCTGCCTGGTGCTGACCCTGCTCGGCGTCGGGGGCGGCGTCCTGAGCATCTTCACCCTGATCGGCATCGCGGCCGGTCTGATCTACCTGCTCGACGTCCGGGTCGGGCTGCGCGACCTGCACGACGGCAAAGGCTTCTGGTGAGGGGTTTCCGCTGGCCCCCGCCGCCGGACGGCGGTCCCCGCACCTGGGGGCCCGGCCCGGGCGGGCCCCGCACCGGCCGTCCCGCGCTGCCGGAGCCGGAGACCGAGCTGGTCACCACCCCGCACGGGGTGCGGCTGGAGCGGCTGGTCACCGGCACCGGTGACCCGGTCACGGTGTTCGCGCACGGGCTGGGCAACGGCATCGCCACCACCCGCCCCTTCGGCAGCGCGGTCACCGGCCGCAAGGTCTTCTTCCAGTTCCGCGGGCACGGCCGCTCCGAGTCGCCGCCCGGCCGGTGGACCTATCTGGACCTGGCCCGCGACCTGCGGGCCGTCGCCGACCTCGGCGGCGCCACCCGGGCCTTCGGCGCCAGCCTGGGCGCCGGCGCGCTCTGCCGGCTGCTGGTGGAGAGCCCGGAACGCTTCGAGAAGCTGGTCTTCTTCCTGCCCGCCGTGCTGGACCAGCCGCGCGGCGAGGTGGCCCGGGCCCGCCTGACCGACCTGCTCGACGCGGTGGAGAGCGGGGACGCCTCCGCCCTGGCCGAGGTCGTCTCGACGGAGCTGCCGCCCGCCGTGCGGAACACCCCGGCCGGGTGGGCGTACCTGCGGCAGCGGCTGGACCAGCTGCTCCGGGACGGGCTCGCCCCCGGGCTGGCCAGCCTGCCCGAGCAGGCGCCGCTGCGAGACGCGGCCGTGCTCGCCCAGGTCACCGCCCCGGCGCTGGTGATCGGCTGTGCGGGAGACGACCTGCATCCGGTGCCGGTCGCCGAGGAACTGGCCGCCGCGCTGCCGAACGCCACCCTGCACGTCTACGACCGCCCCGGCGTGCTCTGGTCGGAACGCGCCGACCTGCGGGAGCGGATCTCCGGGTTCCTCAACGGGTAACGTCGCCTGTCATGGGCGTCACACACCACGGCCGTACCCACCGACTCGACCTCGCCGATCCCACCCTGCGCGAGTGGGAGTGCACGGTGCTGGCGGCCGACCCCGAGCAGGGCATCGTGCTGGACCGGTCGGCCTTCTACCCCGGCGGCGGCGGGCAGCCGCCGGACCACGGGGTGCTGCTCTGGCAGGGCGTGCAGACCCGGATCGTCGGCACCCGCAAGGGCGACGACCTCTATCTCATCCCCGCCGAGGGTGACCCCGTGCCGCCGGCCGGCACCACGGTCACCGGTGCCGTGGCGGACGACCGCCGGACGATGCTGATGCGTACCCACTCGGGGCTGCACGTGCTCTGCGGCGTGGTGTTCCGCGACTTCGGCGCGCTGGTCACCGGCGGCAACATGGAACCCGGTGCGGCCCGGATGGACTTCAACCTTCCCGAGGTGCCGCCGGACTTCAAGAGCCGGATCGAGGAACTGGTCAACGCCGAGGTGGCCGCCGACCGGTCGGTCGCCGTCCGGGTGCTGCCCCGGGCCGAGGCGCTGGCCCTGCCGGACATCATCCGTACCCAGTCGAACCTGATCCCGCCGGACGAGCAGGAGGTCCGGATCGTCGACATCGTCGGCCTGGACGTCCAGGCCGACGGCGGCACGCATGTCGCGTCGACCGCCCAGATCGGCAAGGTCCAGGTGGTCAAGGTGGAGAGCAAGGGCCGCGCCAACCGCCGGGTCCGCGTCCGGCTGGCGGACTGACCAGCACAGCGGCCGACGTGCGGTGACCGTCGGGGCCGGGGCGCGGCACCGGGTCAGCGCCGGGCGAGTTCCGGCGGCAGGAAGGCGGCCCGGACGTCGAGCAGCCACCGCTCCACGGTCTCCTCGTCGGGCCGCTCCGGCAGCGGGGTGCGGATCCGGTCGAAGTCCCGCTCCGCCTCGGCGACCAGCGCCTCCGCCTCGTCCAGCGCCCCGCCGGCGACCCGTTCGCCGAAGGCCCGGAACCACTCCGGATCGGCCAGTCGGATCTCCAGCACCCCGGTCGCGTAGAGCACCCGCCCCTGCTGCAACAGGCGGGCCAGGTGCCGGGCGTGCTTCGCCGAGCGCCGCCGGCCGCCCACCGACGAGTCCCGGGTGGTGAGCTTGCGGAACTGCTGGGTGGCGTACCCGAGATAGGCGTCCCGGGCCCGGGGCGCGCTGAGGAACGCCGACCGGACGGCGATCAGCCGCTCGCCGAGCTCCGTCCGCGTCTCGTAGCAGTCGTCCGGCAGCCACATCAGCTCGGTCGCGGTCGGGTTGCCGCTCAGCGCGAGCCGGCAGTACTTGGCCGCCTCGTGCAGGGTGACGTCCGGTTCGGTGGTGACCACCGACTCCCGGGGCGGGCGCAGGCCGTGGAAGGCCACCGTCGGCGCGGCGTAGACGCCGAGCCGGTCCACGTCCGAGCCGGGGCCGGCCAGCCCGTAGGCGACCGAGCCGACGATCCCGGAGAGCAGCACGTGCATGCCGGCCATCATGGCGGATCCAGGATCACCCGGGAAACCGGACTTCGGCTGTCAGGTATTGCTGACACCGTCGAGCGCATGACGACACCGCTGACAGGAAAGATCGCCCTCGTCGCCGGGGCGACCCGGGGCGCCGGCCGGCAGATCGCGGTCCAGCTCGGCGCCGCCGGGGCCACCGTCTACGTCACCGGCCGCACCACCCGCGAGCACCGGTCCGAGCTGGACCGGCCGGAGACCATCGAGGAGACCGCCGAGCTGGTCACCGCCGCCGGCGGCACCGGCATCGCCGTGCCCGTGGACCACCTGGAGCCCGACCAGGTACGCCGGCTGGTCGAGCGGATCGACGCCGAGCAGGGCCGCCTCGACGTGCTGGTCAACGACATCTGGGGCGCCGACCCGCTGATCACCTGGGAGAAGCCGGTCTGGGAGCAGCCCCTCGACGCGGGCTTCCGCACCCTGCGGCTGGCCGTGGACACCCACATCATCACCAGCCACTTCGCGCTGCCGCTGCTGATCCGCAACGCGGGCGGCCTGGTGGTCGAGATCGGCGACGGCACCAAGGAGTACAACGACTCCACCTACCGGCTCTCGGTCTTCTACGACCTGGCCAAGGTGTCGGTCAACCGGCTCGCCTTCACCCAGGCGCACGAGCTGGCGCCGCACGGCGGCACGGCGGTGGCGCTGACCCCCGGGTGGCTGCGTTCCGAGGCGATGCTGGAGCACTTCGGGGTCACCGAGGCCAACTGGCGCGACGGCGCGGCGAAGGACCCGCACTTCGTCATGTCCGAGACGCCGGCGTTCGTCGGGCGGGCGGTGGTCGCCCTGGCCGCCGACCCCGACCGGGCCCGCTGGACCGGGAGGTCCGTGGACAGCGGCGGGCTGGCCCAGGTGTACGGCTTCACCGACCTCGACGGCACGAGGCCGCACTGGTCGCGCTATCACGACGAGGTGGTGGCCGCCGGGAAGCCGGCGGACGACACCGGCTACCGCTGACCGGCGTCCGGTCCCTCCGGCGCGTCGGCGTAGAGCGCCGCCGACCGGCGGGCCGCCTCGGCGAAGCGCGCCCGCAGCTCCGGCGGGTCGAGCACCTCCACCTCCGGACCGAGCCGGAGCAGCACGTCGTACGCCACCGGGACGGACTCGACGGGCAGCCGGGTCAGCATCCAGCCCTGCCCGTCGGGCTCGCCCGCGCCGGTCACCGCTGCGTCGTACGCGAAGGGGGCCTCCGCGACGTGCCGCAACGCCCGCCGGCCGGCGGGGCTGAGCCGGACGGTGACCTCGGCCCGCAGCATGCCGCGCAGGAACGCCTCGGCCTGCTCCCGCCAGTACGCCCCCAGGTCGAAGCCCTCGTCCCGGGCGAAGGTCTCCTCGCCCACCTCGACGCCGACCACGCGGTCCACCCGGTACGTCCGGTGCCCGTCGCCGACCCGGCCCACCAGGTACCAGACCCCGCTCTTCAACACCAGCCCGTACGGCTGCACGGTGCGGCTGACCTCCCGGTCACCGCGCCGGTAGCGCAGCTCGACCACCCGGTCCCGCCACACCGCCCGGGCCAGCTCGGTCAGCCACCGCGGGGGTTCCGCCTCCCGGAACCAGCCCGGCACGTCGAGGTGGAACCGCTGGCCGGTGCGGGCGGGCGCGTCCCGCAGGCTCGGCGGCAGCGCGGCGAGCACCTTCAGCTCGGCGGCGGCCACCGCGTCGGCGAGCCCCATCTCCCCGGCCGGGCCGGGCAGCCCGGACAGGAACAGCGCCTCCGCCTCGTCCCGGGTCAGCCCGGTCAGCCGGGTCCGGTAGCCGCCGAGCAGCCGGTAGCCGCCCGCCCGGCCCCGGTCGGCGTAGACCGGCACCCCGGCGGCGGAGAGCGCCAGCACGTCCCGGTAGACCGTCCGCTCGGAGACCTCCAGTTCCCGGGCCAGCTCGGTCGCGGTCATCGTCTCCCGGGACTGGAGCAGCAGGACCAGCGAGATCAGCCGGGACGCGCGCACCCGTCCATCCTGCCCGCGTCGGGTCGCCCGGCGCGGGGCCGGGGGACCGTTAGGCTCTGCGGTCGTGAACGCACCCCGCCTCGCCGCCCCGGTCACCGGCGCCGTCGGCCGGTTCCTCGCCGGCGCCGGGCTGCTCCTGCGCGGCCTCGGCCTCTACGTCCGCAGCCCCGGGCTGATGCTGCTCGGCATCGTCCCGGCACTGCTCTCCGGCGTGCTCTTCCTCGCCGCCTTCGCCACCCTGGTGTACTTCGTGGACGACCTGGCCGCGCTGGTCACCCCGTTCGCGGACGACTGGTCGGCGACGCCGCGCGGCCTGGTCCGGGTGATCGCCGGGCTGGCCTTCCTGGGGCTGGGCGGGCTGCTCGCGGTGGTCACCTTCACCGCGGTCACCCTGGTCATCGGCGACCCGTTCTACGAGAAGATCTCCGAGCGGGTCGAGGAGCGGTACGGGGGCACCCCGGGCGCGGTCGACGTGCCGTTCTGGGCGTCGCTGCGCCGCAGCGTCGTCGACTCGCTGCGACTGGTGGCGATCTCGGCGCTGGTCGGCGTACCGCTCTTCGCGGCCGGGTTCATCCCGGTGGTGGGGCAGACCGTCGTACCGGTGATCGGGGCGGCGGTGGGCGGCTGGTTCCTCACCCTGGAACTGGTCGGGGCGCCCTTCTACCGGCGGGGCATGCGGCTGCCGGACCGCCGCACCCGGCTGAAGGCGGACCGGCCCACGGCGCTGGGCTTCGGCGTGGCGGTCTTCGTCTGCTTCCTGATCCCGCTCGGCGCGGTGCTGGTCATGCCGGCCGCCGTGGCCGGGGCCACCCTGCTCGCCCGCCGGTCGCTCGGCCAGTCCATCGAGGAGCGCTGACATGGAGATCACCCTGGTGGCGGGGGACATCACCGCCCAGCGGGTCGACGCGATCGTCAACGCGGCCAACTCCTCGCTGCTCGGCGGCGGGGGAGTGGACGGGGCGATCCACCGCAGGGGCGGGCCGGCGATCCTGGCGGAGTGCCGGGCGCTGCGCGCCTCCCGTTACGGCCGGGGCCTGCCCACCGGCCAGGCGGTCGCCACCACCGCCGGTGACCTGCCCGCCCGCTGGGTGATCCACACCGTCGGCCCGGTCTTCTCCGCCGGCGAGGACCGGTCGGCGCTGCTGCGGGACTGCTACGCGAACAGCCTGGCGGTCGCCGACGAACTGGGCGCCGCGATGGTGGCCTTCCCGCTGATCTCCGCCGGCGTCTACGGCTGGCCGGTCGACGACGCGGTACGCCAGGCGCTGACCGTGCTCCGCGCGGTGACCCCGGCGCGAGTCACCGAGGCCCGGCTGGTCCTCTTCGACCCCGACACGTACGCCACCGCCGAGCGGGTCGCCGCCGCCGGCTGAGCCGGCGGGTCACGCCGCCCCCGACCCGGTCCATCCTCCCCGTCAGCTCAGCTCAGTTCGGCCAGGCAGGACCACTGGGCGGCCACCGGCCGATAGCCGAGTCGCTCGTTGATCGCGAGCATCGGGGCGTTGGACTCGTCGTTCGAGGTGTAGGCGACGGTGACGCCGCGGGCGCGGGCGTGGTGCAGCGCGGCGAGCTTGGCCAGCCGGGCCAGCCCCCGGCCACGGAACGCCGGCACGGTGGCCGTCATGTCCGACCACATCCGGTCGCCGTCCCGCTTGACCAGGCTGAAGGCGACCAGGTTCCCGTCGACCTCGACGGCCGTGCTGGCCTCCCGGTCCAGCCCGAGGTTGTCCCAGACCTCGTAGCGCCAGCTCGCGTAGCCGATCGCGTCGGCGGGCGCGTCGCCCGGCTCGTCGGCGGCGGCCGCGACGTGGACGGCGTGCATCCGGCGCGGGTCGAGCCCGGCCAGCGGCAGCAGCCGTACCCCGTCCCGGGCGTCCGGCAGCGGCGGCGTCGCCCGCAGGTCCAGCGCGGAGTAGCGCAGCTCCCGGCTCGGCGTGAAGCCGTGCCGGCGGGCGAACGGCAGCGAATCGGTCAACGCCCAGGTCCGCACCCGGCGGATGCCCAGCGGACGAAGGTGGCCGAGCGCCTCGGCCAGCAGCGCCCCGCCGACGCCCCGGCCGCGTTGCTCGGGGTGGACGTGCAGCAGGGAGACCTCGCCGAAGTCCGCCTCCGACGTGCCGCCGTTGCGGTAGGCCGACACCCAGCCGGCCACCCGGCCGTCGACCTCGGCCACGAACGCGGTCCACTCCTCGCCCGGCGGCGGTTCGGCGATCATCTGGCGGGTCGACTCGACCCCGCGCACCAGGTACGGGTAGACCAGCGCACGCAGCGCCACGACGGCGGGCGCGTCGTCAGGGTGGGCGGCACGGATCAGCATCAGCCCACCTCGCGGACGGCGGCGACCGCCTCGACCTCGACGAGCTGGTCCGGGTAGCCCAGCACGGTCACGCCCAGCAGCGTGCTCGGCGGGTCGTGGTCGCCGAAGGCGTCCCGGACCACCTCCCAGACGGCCACCAGGTCGGCCCGGTCGGTGGTGGCGACGTACACGGTGGTCTTGACGACGTCGGGGAGGCGCGCCCCGGCGGCGGCCAGCGCGGCCGCCAGGTTGGCCATCACCTGCCGTGCCTGCGCGGCCGGCTCACCGGGGGCGACGGTGCGGCCCGCGGCGTCCAGCGGGCAGGCCCCGGCGGTGAAGACCAGCCGGGCCGGCGGGGTGACCCGAGCCGCGTAGGCGTACTCGGCGACATCGGAGAGTTCGGGGGCGTGGATCAGGTGCACGGTGCCGGTCACCGGGCGACCGTAGCTGCCCACCGCAGCGCACCGCGACGGGTTATCGGCGGGACCGCCCGGTCAGGCGGAGTCGCGGACGATCAACTCGGTGGGCAGGATGAACGCCTGCTCGACGTCCTCACCCGCCGCGATCCGCAGCAGCTGCCGGGTCATCGCCCGACCCAGTTCCACTATCGGCTGCCGGACCGTGGTCAGCGGCGGCTCGGTGTACGCCGCGGTCTCGATGTCGTCGAAACCGATCACCGCCACGTCGGCCGGTACCCGCCGCCCGGATTCCCGCAGGGTACGCAGGGCGGCGTGCGCCATCAGGTCGGAGGCGGCGAAGACCGCGTCCAGATCCGGGTGCTCGGCGAGCAGCTGGCGCATGGCGGCCCCGCCGGACTCCCGGGTGAAGTCGCCGAACGCGACCAGCTCCGGCAGCCCGGCGTCGGCCACCGTCTCCCGGTATCCGACGAGCCGCTCGATCCCGGCCACCATGTCCTGCGGCCCGGCGATGGTGGCGATCCGCCGCCGGCCGCCCTCGATCAGGTGCCGCACCGCCCGGCTCACCCCGCCGACGTGGTCCACGTCCACGTACGGCAGTTGGGCGCCGCCCAGGGGGCGGCCGCTGCACACCACCGGAATGCCGAGCCGGGCCAGCGTGCCCGGCAGCGGGTCCTCGCCGTGCAGCGAGGCGAACAGCACGCCGTCGACGTGCCGACCGGTGGTGTAGCGCTCGACCCGCTGGTGCCCGGCCGGCGACCCGGCCAGCATCAGCACGAGCTGCTTGTCGGCCGCCTCCAGCTCCTGGCTGACCCCCCGGATGATGCCCGGGAACACCTGGTCGTCGGAGAAGACCCGGGTGGCCTCCTCGGGCATGACCAGGGCGACCGAGTCGGTCCGCTGGGTGACGAGGCTGCGGGCGGCCAGGTTCGGCACGTACCCCAGCTCCTCGACCGCCCGGCGGACCGCGTCCCGGATCGATTCCGCGACCGTGGTGGAGCCGTTGACCACCCGGGAGACCGTGGCCCGGGACACCCCGGCCCGTCGGGCCACCGCCTCCAGGGTCGGTCGTTGTGCCGTCGTCATCCCCGTCACCACCACCTCGTCACAGCCCGTTCCGGGAGATCACCTCCTGGTACCACCGGGCACTCTCCTTCGGTGTGCGCCGCTGGGTCAGGTAGTCGACGTGGACGATCCCGAACCGCTTCCGGTAGCCCTCGGCCCATTCGAAGTTGTCCAGCAACGACCATACGAGATAGCCGCGCACGTCCACGCCTCGGGCGATCGCCCGATGCACGGCGCGCAGGTGTCCGTCGAGGTACGCCACCCGGTCGGTGTCGGCCACCCGACCGGTCGCGTCCGGGTCCTCGGCGCCGGTCTTGTCCGGGAACGCCCCACCGTTCTCGGTGATCATCAGGGGCAGTCCGGGGTAGTCGGCGCCGATCCGCTCCAGCAACCGGGTCAGCCCGGCCGGCTCGATCGACCAGCCCATCTCGGTGAGCGGCCCGACCGGGGGCAGGAACTCCACCACGCCCGCCGTCCCCGGGTACGCGCTGCCGCCCGCCCCGCCCACGCGCCCGGCGACGTAGGTGGGCGAGTAGTAGTTGACGCCGAGCAGGTCGATCGGGGCCGCGATGATCTTCTCGTCTCCGGCCCGGACGAAGGTCGGCTCGACGTGCCGGGCGACCTGCGCCAGCACGTCGTCCGGGTAGCCGGCGCCGGTCAGCGGGTCCAGGAAGATCCGGTTCTGCAGGCCGTCGACCAGGCGTACCGCGGCGGCGTCCGCCTCGCTGCCGGCGTCGGCGGGCTGCACGTCCGCCGGGTTGAGGGTGATCCCGAGGGTCGCCACGCCGGCCGCGCGCAACGCCCGGGTCGCCAGGCCGTGGCCAAGCAGCAGGTGGTGTACGGCGCGGAAGGCCGCCCCGGCGTCCTGCTCGCCGGGGGCGTGCATCCCGTTGCCGTACCCCAGGTAGGCCGAGCACCACGGTTCGTTCAGCGTGGTCCAGGTGCGGACCCGGTCGCCGAGCCGGCCGTGCACGGCGACCGCGTAGTCGGCGAAGTGCTCGGCGGTCTCCCGGTTGGTCCAGCCGCCCCGGTCCTGGAGCGCCTGCGGCAGGTCCCAGTGGTAGAGCGTGACGAACGGGTCGATGCCCCGGCTCAGCAGCGCGTCCACCAGCCGGTCGTAGAAGTCCAGGCCGCGCGGGTTGACCGGGCCGGTGCCGTCCGGCTGGATCCGGGGCCAGGCGATCGAGAAGCGGTACGTCCGGAGCCCCAGCTCCGCCATCAAGGCCACGTCGTCGGCGTACCGGTGGTAGTGGTCGCAGGCGACGTCGCCGGTGTGCCCCTGGAACACCTTCCCCGGCGTACGGCTGAAGGTGTCCCAGATGGACGGACCGCGACCGTCCTCCCTGACCGCACCCTCGATCTGGTACGCCGCGGTGGCCGCCCCCCAGACGAAGTTCTCGGGGAACCGGAGCTCACTCCTCCCGCTCACGCCTTGACCGCACCTTCCATGATGCCGCCGATGATCTGGCGGCCGAACACGAC
This sequence comes from Micromonospora sicca, assembly GCF_003172935.1. Lineage (GTDB taxonomy): Bacteria > Actinomycetota > Actinomycetes > Mycobacteriales > Micromonosporaceae > Micromonospora > Micromonospora sicca. The sequence continues at coordinate 14,865 of NZ_QGKS01000287.1, forward strand.
GAAGACCAGCAACAGCGGAAGGGTCGCGATCGCCGTCCCGGTGAACACCTGCGACATGTCCTGGTAGTAGCCGTCGGACAGCGCCCGCAGGGAGAGCTGCACGGTGGGGTTCTCCGGGTCGTTGAGGACGGCGTACGGCCAGAGGAAGTCGTTCCAGGTGGTCATGAAGGTGAGCAGGCCGAGCACGGCGGCGGCGGGGCGCAGCGCGGGCAGCACCACGTGGAAGTAGACCCGCGCGGTGTTGCAGCCGTCCATTCGGGCGGCCTCGATCAGCTCGGTGCTGACCGCCTGGCCCGCGTACTGGCGCATCATGAACACCCCGAACCCGGTGACCAGGGCCGGCACGATCACCGCCGGCAGCCGGTCGTTCCAGTTCAGCCTGGTCATCAGCAGGTACAGCGGGATGACGCCGAGCTGGGTCGGCACCATCATGGTGGCGACGACGAGCAGCAGCAGCGCGTTGCGTCCCCGGAAGCGCAGCTTCGCGAAGGCGAACCCGGCGAGCGTGGAGAAGAAGACCACCGAGACGGTGACCGTGCCGGCCACGATCGCCGAGTTGATCAGACCGGTGACGAAGTAGGCGTCGGTGTTGGCGAACAGCCGGGCGATGTTGGCGCCGAGGTTGCCGCCCGGGGTGACCGGCGGTGGCACCTGTCCCATCGCGTCGCTGGTCCGGCTGGCCACCACGAACATCCAGTAGATCGGGAAGATCGACAGGATTGCCGTGAGGGTCAACGCCAGGTAGGTGAGCCGGCCGGCCGACCAGATCCGGGACATCAGTCGTCCTCCTTCCGGACGCCGCCGCCGAGCCGGCGGAGGAGCAGTACGTTGCCGGCCGCGACCACCGCGATCAGCGCGAAGAGCAGCCAGGCGATGGCCGAGCCGTAGCCGAAGTTGTAGTGCGGCGCGAAGGCGTTCTCGAACATGTACATGGTCACCGTCTGCGACTCGCGCAGCGGGCCGCCCCGGATCGCGTTGGTGCCGGAGTTGAAGAGCCGGGGCTCGGTGAAGAGCTGGAGCCCGCCGATGGTGGAGATGATGACCGCGAAGACGATCGTCGGCTTGAGCAGCGGCACGGTGATCGACCAGAACTGCCGGGACCGGCCGGCGCCGTCGATCGAGGCCGACTCGTACAGGTCGCGCGGGATGGCCTGCATGGCGGCCAGGAAGATCAGCGCGTTGTAACCGGTCCACCGCCAGTCGACCATCGCCGAGATCGCGGTCCACGCGGCGAACCGGTTCGCCTTCCAGTCGATCGCGTCCACGCCGACGAGGTCGAGCAGCCAGTTGATCATGCCGAAGTCGCGGCCGAACAGCACGGCGAAGACGATCGCCACGGCGGCGGTCGAGGTGACGTTCGGGATCAGCACCGCCATCCGCCAGGTGGTCCGGGCCCGGAGCCGGCGGTTGAGCAGGTTGGCCAGCCAGAGCGCGAGGAGCAGCTGCGGGACGGTGGAGATGACGAAGATGCCCAGGGTGTTGACCACCGCGTGCCAGAAGTCCGGGTCGGCCAGCAGCGGGGTGTAGTTGTCGAGCCCGATGAACGGGTGCTCGGCGCCGAGCAGGTCCCAGTCGTGCAGCGAGACCCAGAAGGTGTACATCAGCGGGTAGATCCCGAACACCCCGAAGAGCAGGAAGAACGGGGCGATGTAGAGGTACGGCGAGTACCGGGTGTCGAACCGGCTGAGCCGGGCGGCCCGGGCGGTGCGGGGGGTGCGGTGCGCCGGTGCGACCGGCGGCCGGGCGTCGAGCTGGACGGCCATGGCCCGTGACTCCTTTCCGCCGTGCGGGCGGCACCCCGTCACCGGGGCCCGCCCGCGCGGCTGGCTGCTCGGGCTACTTGGCGGCGGCCTTCTCGGCGTTGTTCACCGCGTCGGTCCAGCCCTGCTCGGGGCTGCGCTGCCCCAGCTCCACGGTGCGGACGGCGTTCTCCACCTCGGTCCGGACGGCCTGGTTCTTCGGGCCCATGTAGACCGGCTTCAGGCTCTTGGCCCCGGTGGCGAAGATCTTGCCGACCGGCGCGTCCGAAAAGTACGCGTTCTCGGAGTCGACGATCGCCGGGTCCTCCAGCGCCTGCGGCGAGGACGGCAGCGGGCCCTTGGCCTTGAAGGCGCCGATCTGGCCCTTGGCGCTGGTCAGGAACTTGGCCAGCTCGATCGCCTCGGCCTGGTGCCTGCTCTGCTTCGGCACGGCGAGGAAGGAGCCGCCCCAGTTGCCGCCGTTGCCGGGCACCTGCGCGATGTCCCACCTGCCCTTGGCGCCGGGGCCGGCGTTGCCCTCGATGACCCCGGTCATCCAGGCCGGGCAGGCGATGGTGGCGAACTTCGACTGCTTGAACGCCGACACCCACTCCTCGGACCAGGAGCCGTACTTGCCGGAGAGGCCGGAGTCGATGATGTCCATGGTGGTGTCGTACGCCTGCTTGACGGCCGGGTTGCTGTCGACCACCAGGTTGTTGCCGGTGTCGTAGTAGCTGTAGCCCTGCGCGTTGCCGGCGGACTGGAGCAGGATGGTGTTGAAGGTGTTGGTCGCCGCGTCCAGGAACGCCGCGCCGGTGTTCTTCGCCTTGAACTGCTCACCGACCTTGATGTAGTCCTGCCAGGTCGGCCAGAGCTTGGACACGGCGTCCCGGTCGGTGGGCAGGCCGGCCTTGGCGAAGAGGTCCTTGCGGTAGCACATCGCCATGCCGCCGACGTCGGTGCCGAGGCCGATCAACTGCTTGCCGTCGGCGGTCAGGCCCTGGTTCCACTTCCACTCGAGGAAGTTGCCCTTGAGGTCGGCGGCGCCGTGGTCCAGCAGGTTGACGAAGTTCTGCGGGTTGGCCTTGTACTCGACCAGCAGGCCCTCCTCGATGGCGACGATGTCGCCGGCGCCCTTCCCCGCGGCCAGCCACTGGGTGAGCTTCGGCGAGTACTCGTCGAGGTTGCTGCCGGTGCCCCGCTCCACGATCTTCACGTCGGGGTGGCTGGCCATGTACTCCTTGTACAGCTCGTCGTAGCCGAACTGGCCGAAGACGTCGACGGTGAGCGTGACCGGCCCGTCGTCGGCGGACTTGTCGTCCCCGCCGCCGCAGGCGGCGGTGCCGAGCAGTGCGGTGGTGGCGACGAGGGCCACCGCCGCCAGGTGGCGGCGCGTGAAGGTAGCCATCTCTTATCTGACCCCTCTAGGTCGTACGGGTGGTGGAGGTGGTTCCGCTGATTCAGAGAGCGCTCTCACGAAAGGTGCTGCCTGCCCCGATTCCTGTCAAGAGAGCGCTCTCAGACCGTTGTCACGAGGGGTCGGCGGTCCCGCGGGCACCCCTGAACGGCGAAGAGTGGCCTTCCGACGAGGGAAGGCCACTCTCCGCGTGGCGTCGTGCGAGCCCCGGTGGGTGCCGGGGGCCGTCGGCTCACCCGACCCGCAGGCCGTCGAGCAGGCCGCGGTCGCCGGTCACCCCGAGGGTGTCGAAGCTGATCCGGCCCCAGAGGGCGAGCATCAGGTCGCTGGCGGTCGCGGTCACCTGGGCGCGGGCGTGGTGCTCCTCGTGGCCGAAGACGGTGGCGGTGTCCAACAGGGCAACACCCTCACCGCGCAGCCGCAGGTACCAGTTCTGGGCGGCGTCCGTGGCGGTCAGCTGCACCACCCCGTGCCACTGGCCGGGCGTCCGCCGCCGGCCCGCCGGCAGCCAGGTGTCCAGCACCTCGCTCACCCCGTCGGCCGCGAGCTTCGCCTCGATCGGGCCGCCCGCGGCGATGGCGAGCTGGGCGTCCCACCGGTGCACCGCCGTCTCGTGCGCCAACCGGCGCGGCCAGAAGCCCGCCTTCTTCGGCTGCGGCGCCCAGTTCCACGCCGGCGACTCCGGGTCCAGGCCCTCGAAGAGGGCCATCAGCTGGTCGTACTCCTGCTGCCAGAACTGGAGCGGAGTCATCCCGGCGGGCAGCTCGGCGGCCGGCCGGGCCGGCAGGTTCGTCGAGCCGGAGGTGACGAAGGAGCGCACCCACTGGTAGACGCCGCCCAGGTGGCGGGTCAGGCCGGAGACCGTCCAGCCAGGACAGGAGAGCACCGGTGTCTCCGGGGGTGCCTCGGCGACGGCGGCGGCGAAGGCGGGTCCCTCGGTCCGCAGCGCGCCGATCCAGAAGTCCTTGGTGCCGTGCAGTCTGCTCATCGCAATCCTCCCGGGGGTGACCGGGCCACCAGTGGGTGCCGCGGCTACCCCTCAGCCTAGGGTGAAAGACGTGTCAGACGTCTACGCCGAATCGACGACCGGAGCCGACCCGACCGACCCGGCGACCCTGGCCAGATACACCACCCTCCGCCTCGGCGGCGCCGCCGGACGGTTGGAAACCGCCACCAGCGCCGATGAAATCGTACATAGGGTGCAGGAGGCGGAACGGCGGGAGGATCCGGTCCTGATCCTCGCGGGCGGCAGCAACGTGGTCATCGGCGACCGGGGCTTCCCCGGCACGGTGGTGCTGGTCCGCTCCCGGGGCCTCCGGGTGGTCGGCGAGGACGCAGACACGGTCACCGTACGGGTCGAGGCCGGCGAGCCCTGGGACGACCTGGTCGCCGCCACCGTGGCCAACGGCTGGTCGGGGCTGGAATGCCTCTCCGGCATTCCCGGCTCGGCCGGCGCGACCCCGATCCAGAACGTCGGGGCGTACGGCCAGGAGGTCGCGGAGACCGTCACCGGCGTCCAGGTGTACGACCGCACCGACGGCAGCGTCGGCCGGATCGACGCGGCGGACTGCGGGTTCGTGTACCGGGGCAGCATCTTCAAGTACAGCGACCGCTGGGTGGTGCTCTCGGTCGACTTCCGGCTGGCCCGCTCGCCGCTCTCCGGCCCGGTGCGTTACGCCGAGCTGGCCCGGGCGCTCGGCGTCGAGGTGGGCGACCAGGTGCCGCTGGCCGACGCCCGCGCGACCGTGCTGCGGCTGCGCGCCGGCAAGGGCATGGTGCTCGACGCCGCCGACCCGGACACCTGGTCGGTCGGCTCGTTCTTCACCAACCCGGTTCTCGAACTCGAGGCGTACGAGCTGCTCCGGGAGCGCGCCGCCGACCTCGGCGAGCCGCCCGCCTGGCCCGGGGCCGGGGACGTGGTCAAGGTCAGCGCCGCCTGGCTGATCGACAAGGCCGGCTTCGTCAAGGGCCACCCCGGCCCGGAGGGCGTGGCCATCTCCAGCAAGCACACCCTCGCCCTCACCAATCGCGGCGGCACCGCCAGCACCGCCGCCCTGGTGGCCCTGGCGAGAGAGATCCGCGACGCCGTCCACGACCGCTTCGGCGTCACCCTCCACCCCGAACCCGTCCTCATCAACTGCACCATCTGAACCCTGTCTCTTATACACATCT
>NZ_QGKS01000298.1 GCF_003172935.1 Micromonospora sicca
CCTCGGGGGTCTGGTCCTGGGCCCCCCTCGTCGCTCCCCGGGCGGCCCAGGACCAGACCCCCGAGGTGACCGCATGAGTGTCGTTCGTCTCGCGCTCTTCGAGCTGCGCCGGATGACCCGGGGCCGGCTGCCGCGCGCCGCGCTCGCCGTCCTCACCGTCATCCCGCTGCTCTACGGCGCCCTCTACCTCTACGCCTTCTGGGACCCGTACGGGAACCTGGACCGCATCCCGGTCGCCCTGGTCAACGCCGACCGGCCGGCCAAGGCCGTCGACGGCACCGAGGTGCACGCCGGCCGGGACCTGACCGACGAACTGCTCGATCGCAAGGTCTTCGGCTGGACCGTCACCGACTCCGACGACGCCGCCGCCGGCCTGCGCAGCGGCCGCTACCACCTGGTCTTCGCCATCCCGGCGGACTTCTCCGCCACCCTGGCGGCCAGCCCAGAGCCGGACCGGCCGGCCCGCCGGGGCGAGCTGAAGGTGGTCAACGACGACGCCACCAACTACCTGTCCGGGCTGCTCGCCCGCTCCGCGTTCAGCGAGATCCGGGCCGCCGCCGCGGAGAGCACCGCCGCCTCGTACTTCGACAAGATGCTGATCGGGTTCACCGACGCCAAGGCGGAGACCGGCCGCGCCGCCGACGGCGCCGGGAAGATCCACGACGGGCTCGGCGCCTCCGAGGACGGCGCCGGGAAGATCGCCGACGGGCTGGGCACTGCCGAAGACGGCGCCGGGCAGCTCGCGAGCGGGCTCGACAGGTCCGTGCAGGGCGCGGACAAGCTGGCCAGCGGCCTCGACCAGCTCTACACCGGCGCGGCGCAGATCGCCGACGGCACCAACCGCGCGGCGACCGAGACCCGCGCGGCCGCCGCCCGGGTGGACGCGGCCGCCGACAAGTACGAGCCGCTGCTGCGCAAGAACGCCGCGAACATCCAGCGCGCCGCCACCGGAGTCGCCGAGGGCGCGCAGGCGCTCGCCGACGGCATCGACGCCCTGCCGGCGAAAGCGGACCAGGTGGTGACCCGGGCGGAGCAGGTCCGCGACCGGCTGGACGCGCTGGTCCAGGCCCACCCCGAGCTGGCCGACGATCCGAACCTCGTCGCCGCCCGGCAGGCCGCCGACAAGGCCGTCACCGCCGCCAAGGCGATGGCCGCCGCCCTCGACAAGACCGACCTGGCGGCGCTGCGGAAGCAGATGACCGAGGTCGCCGCCACCGCCCGCGAGGTCGCCGCCGCCGCGCCGCACCTCGCCGACGACGTGGCCGCCGCCCGCGCCAAGGTCGACCAGCTCGCCGACGGGCTCACCACCCTCGCCGACGGCAGCGCCAAGCTGCGCGACGGACTGGGCGGGGCGGCGAACGGCGCGGACCAGCTCCGCGGCGGGCTGTACCGGCTCGCCACCGGCGCCCGCCAGCTCGACGGCGGGCTGGCCCAGCTCAGCAGCGGCAGCGACCGGCTCGCGGACGGGCTGACCAAGCTGGAGGGCGGCGCCGGTGACCTCGCCGACGGGCTGGCCGCCGGGGAGAAGAAGCTGCCCGGGTACCACGACGCGGACAGCCGCTCCGACGTGCTCGGCGACCCGGTCGGGCTGATCCGGAAGTCGCACAATCCGGCCGGCTCGTACGGCGTGGGTTTCGCCCCGTACTTCCTCGCCCTGGCGCTCTGGGTCGGCGCGATGATCACGTACATGCTGCTCCGGCCCGTCAACCGGCGGCACGTGATGTCCGGCGCGCCCGGCTGGCGGGTCGCGCTCGCCGGCTGGCTGCCCGCCGCGGCGGTCGGGCTGGCCCAGGCCGGGGTGCTCTTCGCCGTGGTCACCCTGGTGCTCGGCCTCGACCCGGTGCACGGGGCGGCCACCCTCGGCCTGCTGGCGCTGACCTCACTCGCCTTCACCGCGATCATGCAGCTGCTCGGCGCGGCGCTCGGCCCGGCCGGCCGGCTCGCCGCGCTGGCCCTGCTGATGCTCCAGCTCACCTCGTCCGGCGGCACCTACCCGGTGCAGACCTCGCCCGGGTTCTTCCAGGCGATCCACCCCTGGCTGCCGATGACCTACGTGGTGGCCGGGCTCCGGCACACCATCAACGGCGGGCCCGCCGGGCCGGTGCTCACCGGGGCGGCCGTGCTCGTCGCGTTCGGGGTGGGCGCCCTCGCGCTCACCGTCGGCGCGACGCGCCGGTCCCGCCGGCTCACCCCGGCCAAGCTGCACCCCGAACTGACCATGTGAGGATGCTGATGGGCCGGACGGCGGTGACCCGGGGCTCCGGCACGGGCCGGCCCACCGGCGCGGGCCGGGGTGGTCGACGGGGAGGGCGAGTGGCGGACGGACGGTCGCGGCGGCGGGAGGACACCCGTCAGCGCCTCTTCGTGGCGGCGGTGGAGCTCATCGCCGAGCAGGGCTTCTCGGCCACCACCGTGGACGACATCGCGGCCCGGGCCGGGGTGGCGAAGGGGACCGTTTACTACAACTTCGAGTCCAAGACGGTGCTCTTCGAGGAGCTGCTGCGGCACGGCATCGGGCTGCTCACCGCCGAATTCCGGGCGGCGGTCGCCGGGCTGCCGCCCCGCGAGGCGCTCGCCGCCCTGGTCCGTGCCGAGCTGGAGTACATCCGCCGGTACCGGGCGTTCGCCCAGCTCCTGCTCTCGGAGATGTGGCGGACCAACCGGGAGTGGCAGCAGACCCTGCGGCTGCTGCGCGGCGAGGCCATCGAGGTGATCGCCGAGACCGTCCGGGCCGGGGTGGCCAGCGGCGACCTCCCCGCCGACCTGGACGTACGCATGGCCAGCTCGGCGCTGTTCGGCGTCGGGCTGGTGGTGGCCGTGGACTGGCTGGTGTTCCAGCCGGAACGGCCGATCGAGGAGGTGCAGGAGGCGCTGCTCGGCATCGTCCGCCGGGTCGCCCAGACCTGAGCCGGGGACGTCTGCCGCCGGCGTAAATGCGTTGAGCGGTCGCGGCCGGACGACGAGGCTGGGGTCACCGCCCCGCCCACCCGAGTCCGGAGGACCGTCTCATGCGCCTGCTCCGTGATCTCTGGGCCACCGCACCGCACCGAATGGCGGTCGTCGTCCTGCTGATCCTGCTCGGTGCCGGCGGCCAGGCCGCCGCCTCGGCGCTGGCCGGGCCGGTGCTGGTGCACCGCTCGGCCGGCTGGTTCGCGGCCCTGGCCGTGGCGCTGGTCGCCGCCGTGCTCACCGACCTCGCCATCGGACTGCTGATGGCCGGGCTGACCGCCGACTGGTCCGCCGACGTCCGCCGCCGGCTCTGCCGGGTGGCGCTCGGGCAGGACCTGCCGACCCTGGAGGCCACCCCCGTCGGCGAGCTGCTCGACCGGATCGACAACGACGTCTACCAGGTCGCCGCCGAGATGCGGAACACCGGCGTCCGGCTCGTCCAGGGCCTCGCCGTGTGCCTGCTCGCCACCGCGAGCGCGCTGATCGTCTGGCGGCCGGCGGGCGTCGGGATGGTCGTGCTGACCGCCCTGCTCGGCGTGCTGCTGCGCCGCCCCACCGGGCGGATCGCCCCGGCCCGGATGGCCGAGGAGGAGGCCTGGTCGGACCTCGCCGCGGTGATGGAGGAGGCGGTGCACGGCCAGGACGACGTCCGGACCAGCCTGGCCCGCCCGTACGTGCTGCGCCTCTACGCCCGGCGGGCCGCCGAGGTGATCGCCCGGGGCGGCCGGGTGTTCCGGCTGTCCGCCCGGGTCACCGCCCTCGCCGCCGGCGCCGTCCGGATCGGCATCGCCGCGGTGGTCCTCTCCGGCGCCTGGGCGCTGGCCACCGAGCGGATCGACGGCGCCCGGCTCACCGCGATCTGGCTGCTCGCCCTCGCGTTCGGCGCGACCGTCGAGCACATCGCCCGCTGGGTGCCGCACCTCCAGCAGGCGCTCGGCGCCTGGGCCCGGGTGCAACTGCTCGCCGGCGCACGGCAGGAACCCGTCGGCGGGACCACCCCGGCCGACGGTGACCTGACCGTGCGCGGGCTCACCTTCCGCTACCCGTCCGGCGGGGACGAGCGGGGGCCGGCGCTGCGCGACATCCGGCTCACCTTCGCCCGCGGCCGGTCGTACGCCCTGGTCGGGCGGACCGGATCGGGCAAGTCCACGCTGGCCAAGGTGCTCACCCGGGCGGTGGACGTGCCGCGCGGCACGGTTTTCCTCGGCGACACCGACCTGGTGGACCTGGACGTCGAGGCGCTGCGCCGGTGGATCGCGGTGGTGCCCCAGCGCACCGAGATCCTGGCCGGCACCCTCGCCGAGAACGTCGCCCTCTTCGACCCCGACCTGCTCGACGACGCCGCCCGGGCGCTGGCGGAGCTGGGGCTGGCCGGCTGGATCGCCGAACTCCCCGACGGCGTGGACACGAAGCTCGGCGAGGGCGGGCACGTGCTCTCCGCCGGGCAGGAGCAGCTCGTGGCGTTCGCCCGGATCCTGGTCCGCGACCCGCACGTGGTGATCCTCGACGAGGCCACCGCCCGGCTCGACCCGGTCACCGAGACCCGGGTCCGGCAGGCCACCGAACGGCTGCTCGCCGACCGGATCGGCATCCTCATCGCGCATCGGCTCTCCTCGGTGCGCCGCTGCGACGAGGTGGTGGTGATGGCCGACGGCGCGGTGCTGGAGGCGGGCCCGCTGCGCGAGTCGGAACGCTTTGCCGAGCTGCTGGCGACCAGCCACGCCAGCGCGTACGCCGCGACCGGGGTCGGGCGCGGCGGGGTGGACCTGCTGCCCGGGCCCGACGAGCCGTGGGACGACGGCGAGCCGGCGGCCGCGCCGGTCAAGGCCGTCCGGCCGGCCCAGGTGGTCGTACCGAGGAGGGACCCGCCGCCGCTGCCCCCGGCGCCGCCCGCGCGGACCATGCGGGAGATCCTGCGGCTGGGCACCAACGACCCGCGGTACGGCCTGGTCTCCGTCAGCCTGTTCGTGGTGATGACCCTGCTCGGCCTGGACGGTTCGGTGCTGCCGTGGCTCTGGGCGGACGTGGTCGGCGGCGGCGACCCCTGGCTGCCGGCGCTGGGCATCGTGGCCGCGCTGCTGGTCGTCCTGCCGCTGCCGTACCTGACCAACCTGTGGTTCCCGCAGTGGTGGATCCGGCAGTTGCTGCGGATCAGCCTGCGGCTGGTGCACGGGCAGACGGGGGCGCGCCGGGTCAGCGGGCACACCCCGGCCGAGGTGGTCGCCCAGGGCGGCGACACCGACCGGGTGGTGCAGCTCGCCGACAACCTGATGGACCAGTTCATCTCGGTGGCGATCGTGGTGACCATGACCGTGGTGACCGGCAGCCTCGTGCCGGCGCTCTTCTTCGTCGGGACGATGGTGGTCTCCGGGCTGGCGGCGACGCTGTTCGGGCCGCGGCTGGAACGCACCGCCGGGGGCACCGTGAAGGCCCGGGCTGCGTTCGCGACCGCCCTGGTCTCCTCGCTGTCCGCGGCCCGTACGGTGAAGCTCGCCGGCGCCACCCGCCCGGTGCTGGACCACCTCGCGACGCTGGACACGGTCCGCAGCGACCGGCAGCGCCGGGAGATCTCCATGCAGGTGTGGGCGCGGTCCACCCCGTCGGTGGTCAGCGGCCTGCTGCCGATCGGCGCCTGGGCGCTCTACCTGGCCGGCGGGCTCTCCGCCGGCGCGACCCTGGTGGCGGTCTCCACCCTTGGGGCGGCCCGCTGGTTCGCCTGGACCACCGCGTCGCTGGTCTCGCACTACCCGTCGGCGCGGGTGTGGACCCGCCGGACCGTGGCGATGGCCGGAATCGGGGAGTACTCCGCGGCGGTGCCGGGGGTCGACCTCGCCGCGGGCACCGCGCCCGCGCCCGAGCCGCCGCCGCGGCACCCGCTGCGCCGGCTCGACCTCACCGGCTTCGGGGCGCTGCACTCCGACGGCACCCTCGCCGTCCGGGACGTCGACCTGACCGTCGAACGGGGGCAGCTGGTGCTGGTGGTGGGCCCGGTCGGCTCCGGCAAGTCCTCGCTGCTGCGGGCCCTCGCCGGCATCGTGCACCACACCGGCACGCTGCGCTGGAATGACGATCCGGTCACCGAGCCGGAGCTGTTCCTCCGCCCGGGCCAGGTCGGGTACGTCAGTCAGCTGCCCCGGGTGCTCTCCGGCACGGTGGCCGACAACATCGCCCTGGGCCACGACGTGGACGCCGCCGACGCGGTGTCGACGGCGCAGCTGGCGCACGACCTGGCCGCGGCCGGTGGCGGGCTCGGGCTGCTGATCGGGCACAAGGGCACCCGGCTGTCCGGCGGTCAGCTCCAGCGGCTGGCGCTGGCCCGGGCGCTCGCGCCGCGTACCGAGCTGCTGATCGCCGACGACGTGTCGTCCGCGCTGGACGTCACCACCGAGCTGGCGCTCTGGGCGGCGCTGCGCGACCGCGGGGTGACCGTGGTCGGCTCGACGTCCAAGCGGGCCGCCCTGGTCCGCGCCGACCACGTCGTGGTCCTGATCGACGGCGGGGTCGCCGCCCAGGGCCCCTGGCGGAACCTGGAACCCCACTGGTCCCACCTGGCCGGCTGACCGGCTGGCCGGCATCGTCGATCATGAGGTTAGCGGGGACGCCTGCCCGCTTTGTCCCCGCCAACCTCATGATCAACAGCGATCGGGGGGGTCAGAAGGCGCGGGTGTACTGGTTCGGCCAGTGGGGTTCGGCGGTGAGCTTGGCGGCGGCGCGGCGGGGCCAGTAGGGGTCGCGGAGGAGTTCGCGGCCCAGCAGGACCAGGTCGGCCTCGCCGGCGGCGACGATCTGCTCGGCCTGCTCCGGCTCGACGATCAGGCCGACCGCGCCGGTGAGCACGCCCGCGTCGCGGCGGATCCGGGCGGCGAGCGGCACCTGGTAGCCGGGGCCGACCGGGATGCTCGCGCTGGCCGAGGCGCCGCCGGAGGAGGCGTCCACCAGGTCCACCCCGGCGGCGGCCAGCTCGCCGGCGAGCACGACGCTGTCCTCGACGGTCCAGCCGCCGGAGACCCAGTCGGTGGCCGAGATCCGGGTCAGCACCGGCACCGACTCGCCGACCGCGGCGCGTACCGCCCGGGCCACCTCCAGGGTGAGCCGCATCCGAGCGGTGCGGTCCCCGCCGTAGCCGTCCGTACGGTGGTTGGTCAGCGGGGAGAGGAACTCGTGCAGCAGGTAGCCGTGCGCGGCGTGGATCTCCACCGCGGCGAAGCCGGCGTCCAGCGCCCGGCCGGCGGCGGTGGCGAACGCGGCCACCACGCCGGCGATCCCGGCCTCGTCCAGGGCGGTCGGCCACCGGTAGTCGGGCAGGAACGGCTCGGTGCCCGGGCCGACCGGGGTCCAGCCGCCCTCGGCGTCCGGCACGCCGCCGCGCCGCTCGGCCCACGGCCGGTGCGTGGCGGCCTTGAACCCGGCGTGCGCGAGCTGCACGGCCGGCACCGCGCCCTGCGCGGCGACGAACGCGGTGATCGGGCGCCAGGCGTCGACGTGCGCGTCGGACCAGAGGCCGACGTCCTGCGGGCTGATCCGGCCCTCGGGGACGACCGCGGTGGCCTCGGTGACGATCAGGCCGGCGCCGCCGACGGCCCGGGAGCCGAGGTGGACCCGGTGCCAGTCCGTCGGCAGTCCGTCCGGGCCGGCGCTGTACTGGCACATCGGGGCCATCGCGACCCGGTTGGGCAGGGTGACGCCGCGCAGGGCGAGCGGGGTGAACAGGGCACTCATGCGGTGATCCTCTCGAAGCACGAAAAAGGGAGGGCCCGGGGGCCCTCCCTTTTCAGGTTGCTCAGGCCGGGACGGGAGCCAGCCGGTCGGCGGGCCGCGTCTCGTCGGCGTCGACCAGCTCGCGCTTGCCGGCGGACTCGTACGCGGCCCGGTCGAGGGTGCCCTCGCGGGCGGCCACGATGGTCGGTACGAGCGCCTGACCGGCCACGTTGGTGGCGGTGCGGATCATGTCCAGGATCGGGTCGATCGCCAGCAGCAGACCGGCGCCGGCCAGCGGCAGGCCCAGCGTGCTCAGGGTCAGGGTGAGCATCACGATCGCGCCGGTCAGGCCGGCGGTGGCGGCCGAGCCGACCACCGAGACGAAGGCGATCAGCAGGTAGTCGGTCACGCCCAGGTCCACCCCGAAGACCTGCGCCACGAAGATCGCGGCCAGGGCCGGGTAGATCGCCGCGCAGCCGTCCATCTTCGTGGTGGCGCCGAACGGCACCGCGAAGGAGGCGTACTCGCGGGGTACGCCGAGCCGCTCGACGGAGCGCTGGGTCACCGGCATGGTGCCCACCGAGGAGCGGGAGACGAAGGCCAGCTCGATGGCCGGCCAGGCGCCGGCGAAGAAGCGCAGCGGGTTGAGCCGGCCGGCGACGACGAGCAGCACCGGGTAGACCACGAAGAGCACGATCGCGCAGCCGACGTAGACGGCGGTGGTGAACTTCGCGAGCGGGGCGACCAGGTCCCAGCCGTACGCGGCGACGGCGTGGCCGATCAGGCCGAGGGTGCCGATCGGGGCGAGCCGGATCACCCACCAGAGCGCCTTCTGCACGATGCTCAGCACGGAGCGGTTGAACTCGACGAACGGCTCGGCGGCCTGGCCGACCAGCAGCGCGGCGGCGCCGACCACCAGGGCGAGGAAGACGATCTGGAGCACGTTGCCCTCGACGAACGCGCCGACCGGGTTGGTGGGCACGATGCCGGTGAGGAAGTCGGTCCACGAGCCGGTCTTCTTCGGCGCGGCGGCGCCGGCGACGTCCAGGGTGACCCCCTTGCCGGGGTCGGTGAGCAGGCCGAGGCCGATGCCGATGCTCACCGCGATCAGCGCGGTGATGCCGAACCAGAGCAGGGTCTTCAGGGCCAGCCGGGCGGCGTTGGCCACGCCGCGCAGGCTGACCACGCTGACCACGATGGCGGTGAAGACCAGCGGCGGGACGGCCAGCTTGAGCAGCTGGACGAAGAGGCCGCCGACGGTGTCGAGGGTGCCGGCCAGCCAGGTCAGGTCGTTGGCGCGGGCGAGGAAGCCCAGCGCCACGCCGAGCACGAGGCCGAGCAGGATCTGCACGGAAAAGGGGATCTTGCGCAAGGCGGAAGCCATGAGGATGTGTCCAAGGTCTGAAGGGTCGGTCGGGGCAGCGTCAGGAACGAGGCTGCGCCGGACAGACGCCGCTGGCCTGCAGTCGGAGGTCGACATACAGGCGCACGGTGAGGTGCCAGACGTTGGTCATCGCCTGCCGACGCTACTCCCGGGCGACATCCAGGTGGAAGGAGCGATCACCGTGATGCTCCTTACGTCGGCGGTTCACATCCGGTGAACCGTTCGTCACGATCGTCGCCCGGCCAGGCCGAGTGCGCCGGCGGTGGCCAGTCCCCAGCCGACCGCCACCGTCAACAGCAGCCGTTCCAGCAGCCCGACCAGGCCGCCGCGCCCCACGGTCAGCATGATCAGGGCGATCGCCGCCGACAGCGGCAGGGCCAGCGCCGCACCGACGGCGGCGATCCGGCGCACCGCCGGCCCGGCGGCGGGGGAGCGGAGCAGGGCCAGCATCGCGAAGACCACCGAGGCCGTCGCCGCGATGCTCGCGCCGCCGTGCACCAGGTCGGCCACGGTGGGCCTCTCGAACGGCGGCAGCGGGCAGCCCGCGCTGCACGTCACCGCGCCGGACAGCAGCGTGAGGACGCCGCCGGTCGCGAGCAGCGCCCCGGCCACCCGCAGCGCCGGGGGCAGCGCCACCGAGAGCAGCAGCAGCGCCCCGGCCAGGGCGAAGACCCCGATCCGGTACGCCGCGGCGTACCGGCTGTCGGTGACGCCGGCCTCGCTGACGTACCCCGTGGGGCCCGGACCGGGACCGGCGACCACGGCGACCGTCACCGCCACCGCGCCCGCCAGGGCGCAGCCGGCGGCGGCCGACGCGGCGACGACCCGGCCGAGGCGCGGATCAGCCACGCCCGTGCGGCGTGGCCCAGCCGGAGAGGTCCGGGCCGAGCGGCACGATCCCGGTCGGATTGATCTCCCGGTGCGTGGCGTAGTAGTGGCGCTTGATGTGGTCGAAGTCGACCGTGTCCCCGAAGCCGGGCGTCTGGAACAGGTCCCGGGCGTACGCCCAGAGCACCGGCATCTCGGTCAGCTTCTGCCGGTTGCACTTGAAGTGCCCGTGGTACGCCACGTCGAAGCGGACCAGCGTGGTGAACAGCCGCACGTCCGCCTCGGTGATCGTGTCGCCCATCAGGTACCGGCGGCCGGCCAGCCGCTCCGACAGCGCGTCCAGCCGAGCGAACAGCGCGCGGTACGCCTCGTCGTACGCCTCCTGGGAGGTGGCGAAGCCGCACCGGTAGACCCCGTTGTTGACGTCCCGGTGGATCTCCGCCATCAGCGCGTCCATCTCCGGGCGCAGCTCGACCGGGTACAGGTCCGGCGCGTCCGGCTTGTGGAACCGCCGCCATTCGGTGGAGAAGTCCAGGGTGAGCTGCGGGTAGTCATTGGTGACCACCCGCCCGGTGAGCGTGTCGACCAGCGCCGGCACGGTCACCCGGCCGGTGTAGTCCGGGTCGGTGGCCAGGTACGCCTCGGAGAGGTAGCCGATGCCGAGCACCGGGTCGAAGCCGTCCGGGTCCAGCGCGAACCGCCAGCCCCGCTCGTCCCGGATCGGGTCGACCGTGCCCAGCGAGATCACGTCGTCCAGGCCGAGCAGGCCGCGCACGATCCGGGCCCGGTGCGCCCACGGGCAGGCCCGGCACCAGATCAGCCGGTACCGGCCGGCCTCCAGCGGCCACCGGTCCTGGTCGTCCGGGCCGCCGCCGGGCGGGGACGTCGAGTGCGGGGTGACCCGACCGGTGAACCGGTTGGGCTGGCGGACGAACTCGCCGGTGCCGGTGGTCTCTGCGCTGAACTGGGCCCGGGTCATGCCGCCAACCTATCCGTTTCCGGCCTGGATATTCTGGCGGCCGGGCGTCCCCGTGACCCGGCGGACGCCGCCGCCTCCAGCCCCTTCCCACCCCCGAAGGACAGCGCCGATGACCGTGGCATACCTCGTGGCCGGAGTCCGCACCCCGATCGGCCGGTACGCCGGCGCCCTCGCCGGGGTACGCCCCGACGACCTCGCCGCGCACGTGATCCGCGAGCTGGTCGCCCGGCACCCGTCGGTGGACTGGGCCCGCACCGACGACGTGCTCCTCGGCTGCGCCAACCAGGCCGGCGAGGACAACCGCAACGTGGCCCGGATGGCGGCGCTGCTCGGCGGGCTGCCCGAGGAGGTTCCCGGCAGCACGGTCAACCGGCTCTGCGGCTCCGGCCTGGACGCCCTGGCCACCGCCGCCCGCTCCATCGTGGCCGGCGAGGCCGACCTGGTGATCGCCGGCGGGGTGGAGAGCATGAGCCGGGCCCCCTTCGTCATGCCGAAGGCGACCACGCCGTTCTCCCGCGCCGCCGAGGTGTACGACACCACCATCGGCTGGCGGCTGGTCAACCCGCTGATGAAGCAGCGGTGGGGGATCGACTCGATGCCGGAGACCGCGGAGAACGTCGCCGCCGAGCACGGCGTCGACCGGACCGCCCAGGACGAGTTCGCGTACCGCTCCCAGCAGCGGGCCGCCAAGGCGCAGGCCGACGGCCGGTTCGCCGAGGAGATCGTGCCGGTGACCGTGCCGGCCGGCCGCCGCGAGACCAAGCTGGTCGAGGTCGACGAGCACCCGCGGGAGACCTCGCTGCAGAAGCTCGCGGCGCTGCCCACCCCGTTCCGCGAGGGCGGCACGGTCACCGCCGGCAACTCCTCCGGGGTCAACGACGGCGCGGTCGCCCTGCTGGTCGCCTCCGAGGCCGCCATCACCCGGTACGGCCTCACCCCGCTCGCCCGGATCAGCGGCGCGGCGGCAGCCGGCGTACCGCCGCGGATCATGGGGATGGGTCCGGTGCCGGCCACCCGCAAGCTGCTCGACCGCCTCGGTCTGGGGCTCGACGCCGTGGACGTGATCGAGCTGAACGAGGCGTTCGCCGCCCAGTCCGTCGCGGTGCTGCGGGAGCTGGGCCTGCCCGAGGACGCCGAGCACGTCAACCCGAACGGCGGTGCGATCGCCCTCGGTCACCCCCTCGGGGCCAGCGGCGCCCGGCTGGCGCTCACCGCCGCGCTGGAGCTGCGCCGCCGGGGCGCCCGGCGGGCCCTCGCGACCATGTGCGTCGGCGTGGGGCAGGGCATCTCCCTGCTGCTGGAGTCCGCCGCCTGACGACGGGCCGGTCCGTCGCCCCGGCCGGCGGCGGGCCGCCCGTGCCGAAAAGTCGATCTCCCGTCGCTTGGCGGACGCGCCTAGAGTGGTCAGCACCACACGATCCGCGGGTCGGCCGGTGTCGCTTCCGCGTGCCCCCGCGCGCCCGGACACCGCTGCCCACCCGCGCCGCGGCGACGAACTGGGGCGACGTGATGCAGATGCCGGACGGACTTCCCGCCGAGATCGACCTGACCCGGCCGAGCGCGGCCCGGGTGTACGACTACTTCCTCGGTGGCGCGCACAACTTCGAGATCGACCGCCAGCTCGCCGAGCAGATCGCGAGCATGACCCCGAACCTGGCCGCGACCATGCGCTCGGGCCGGGACTTCCTGCGCCGGGCCGTCCGCGTGCTGCTCGACGCCGGCATCGACCAGTTCCTCGACATCGGCTCCGGCATCCCGACCGTCGGCAACGTGCACGAGGTGGCCCAGGCGGCGAACCCGAAGGCCCGGATCGTCTACGTCGACATCGACCCGGTCGCCGTGGCGCACAGCCGGGAGCTGCTCGCCGGCAACGACCTCACCGCCGTCCTCCACGCCGACCTGCGCGAGCCGGAGCGGATCCTCGCCGAGGCCCGGGAGTCGGGCCTGATCGACTTCGACCGGCCGGTCGGCATCCTGCTCGCCGGGGTGGTCCACTTCGTCCCGAACGCCGACCGCCCCGGCGACCTCCTGGCCACCCTGCGGGCCGCCGCCGCGCCCGGCAGCTACCTGGTCGTCTCGCACTCCACCTTCGAGGACCAGCCGCAGGAGATGCTCGACGCGCAGCGACTGTCGGCGCGTACCGACACCGAGATCACGCTGCGGTCGCGCGCGGAGATCAGCTCCTTCTTCGGCGACTGGACGATCCTCGAACCGGGCGTGGTGCACATGCCGCTCTGGCGCCCGGACTCGCCGTCTGACGTGGACGAACACCCCGAGCGGTTCGGGGCCTTCGGCGGCGTCGCCCGGCACGACCAGCCCGCCGGCTGAGCCGACATGCAGGCCGCGCCGGTGTCCGGCGGGGAGGACTTCAGCCCGCCGGGCGCCCGGGCGTACGCCGCCGAGTGGGCTCGGGCGGTCCGCCGGCTCGGTTTCGTGCCGCTGAGCGCGGTCGAGACCGAGCGGCTGCTGCTCGTGCACACCGCACGGCTGGCCCAGGCCCTCCTCGCCCCGACGTTCTCCGCGCAGGCGGCGGAGCACGTCGGGCGGGCGCTGGTGGAGGCCCATCTCACCGAGCCCGGCGTGCTCGACTGGTCGGTACGCGCGCTCGGCGACCACTTCCTGGCCCGGGTGCTGCCCGGCCGGACGGAGTGGCCCGAGGCGCGGGAGCGGGTGACGGCGTCGCAGGGCGCGCTCTCCGCCGGCTTCGCCCGCGCGCTGCGCGACCGCACCTTCAGCCAGCAGGAGCGGATCGCCCGCTCGGCCTGGCAGGCCCGGGACGCGGTCGAGCAGGCGCTGCGGGACAGTGAGGCCCGGTTCCGGGCGGTGTTCACCGGCGCGGCGATCGGGATCGGCATCGCCGGCGTCGATGGCCGGGTCATCGAGGTCAACCAGTCCTTCGCCGACATGCTCGGCTACACGGTCGACGAGCTGCGCGCGATCAACGTCGCCTCGCTCTTCTACGCCGACGACGCGGCCGGCATGTGGGAGCTGTACCAGGAGCTGATCGAGGGTAAGCACGACAGCGTTCGGGTGGAGAAGCGCTACCTCCGCAAGGACGGCACGATCGTCTGGACCGACCTCGCCGTCTCGCTGATCCGGTACGACGACGGCCGTCCCCGGTTCACCGTCGCGATGATCGAGGACATCACCGAGCGGTACGAGCTCCAACAGCGGCTGCGCTTCCAGGCGCTGCACGACCCACTCACCGGTCTGCCCAACCGGACGCTGTTCTTCGAGACGCTGGGCCGGGTCTTCGAGAGCGCAGCCGAGGAGCAGCGGGTCGGCATCTGCTTCCTCGACCTGGACGGCTTCAAGGCGATCAACGACAGCCTCGGCCACGACCTCGGCGACCTGCTGCTGATCGTGATCAGCCGGCGGCTCGCCGACTGCGTCGCCGGCCGCGGCCACCTGGTCGCCCGGATGGGCGGCGACGAGTTCGTCATCCTGGTCGACTCCGGCGGCGGCCTTGACGACGCGGTGGAGGTGGCCGAGTTGGCGCTGGCCGCGGTCTCCGCCCCGGTGCACGTCGGCGACCAGCAGCTCGCCGTCTCGGCGAGCATCGGCATCGTGGAGTGCCCGGCTGCGGAGACCAGCGTCTCCGAGCTGATGAAGGCCGCCGACACCACCCTGTACTGGGCGAAGGCGGAGGGGCGGGGCCGGTGGGCGGTCTACGACCCGGAGCGCAGCGCCGCCGACATCGCCCGCTCGGCGCTGGCCGCCGGCCTGCCGGCCGCGCTGGACCGGGGCGAGTTCGTGCTGCACTACCAGCCCATCGTGTCGCTGCTGGACGGCACGATGCTCGCGGTGGAGGCGCTGGTCCGCTGGCAGCACCCGGAGCTGGGGTTGATCGGGCCGGACCGGTTCATCGGGCTGGCCGAGGAGACCGGGCTGATCGTCCGGCTCGGCGCCTGGGTGCTCCGGCAGGCGTGCCGGGACGCCGAGGGCTGGCGGCGGGCGTACCCGGACGCGGGGCTGGTGGTCAGCGTCAACCTGGCCGCCCGGCAGGCCGACGACCCGGCGATCGTGGACACGGTGGCCGAGGCGCTGACCAGGACCGGGCTCCCGGCGGAACTGCTGCAACTGGAGCTGACCGAGAGTGCGGTGATGGGCACCGCCGGGGAGCCGCTGCGGTCGCTGCACGAGCTGGCCGGGCTCGGCGTCCGGCTGGCCATCGACGACTTCGGCACCGGGTACTCGAACCTGGCGTACCTGCGCCGGTTGCCGATCCACTGCCTGAAGCTGGCGGGACCCTTCGTCGAGGGGATCCGGGCCGACGGGGCGGACGTCGCGGCCGACCACCGGGACGAGCGGATCGTCGACGCGTTGGTGCGGCTGGCGCACGCGCTGGAGCTCTGGGTCACCGCCGAGGCGGTGGAAACCGAGGTGCAGGCCGAGCGGCTGCGGGCGCTGCGCTGCGACACCGGGCAGGGACGCTGGTTCGGCGCACCCGTCCCGGCGGACCGGATCCGCGCCCGGCTCGCGGGAGAGGAGAGGCCGTGAGCGCGAGGAGTGAGCCGGTTTTGCGAGCCCCGCAGTCGCGAACTGAGGAGACGCCTTGAGTCTCACCGACACGCAGGCCGTGGTCTCGGTGGTGGCCGCGCTGGCCATCCTGGCCGGGCTGGCCGGGGTGGTGGTGCCCGGGCTGCCGGCGTTGCCGCTGTGCTGGGGCGGGGTGCTGGTCTGGGCGCTCTTCGGCGGTGCCGGCCCCGGCCGTTGGGCGGTGCTCGCCGCCGCCACGGTGGTCGCCGCCGGCGGCACGGTGGTGAAGTACCTCTGGCCCGGGCGGAACCTGAAGAGGACCGGCGTGCCCACGTCGTCCCTGCTGGCTGGGGGCCTGCTCGGGCTGGTCGGTTTCTTCGTGATCCCGGTGGTCGGCCTGGTGATCGGCTTCGTGGCCGGGGTGTGGGGCGCGGAACGGCTGCGGCTGGGCAGCAACCAGCTCGCCTGGCCGGCCACCGTGCAGGCGCTCAAGGCGGCCGGTCTGTCCATGCTGGTGGAGTTCCTCGCCGGCGTGGTGATCGCCGCCCTCTGGGTGGCCGGGCTGCTGCTCACCTGACCTCGGGAGGTAGCGGGTCGATGGCTTCGAGGTTCCGGATGGGCAGCCGCCTCCAGGAGCTCAGCGGCGAGACGACGCTCTGGATCGTCGCCGTGAATCTGGACGTCCTGTCGGGCTACACCCTCTGGGGTGGCGATGACCCAGATCGATTCCTGACGGTGGAGGATCGGCTGGTCCTGGCTCCAGACGTGGAAGCGCTGATCTCACACCTCCCCAGGTCCGGCCGTCACTCGTTCTCGGGCGACGCCCGCTACGGCAAATTCCGGCAGGAGGTGACCAGCGCCTACTCGCCCGGGGCGGCGGATGGCGACGAGAGCGGTCGCTACGACTTCTCCGGAACTCTGGAGGCACTCCGCGACCGCGACGTTCTCTACGCGCCACACTCCGGGATGGCGGCGGACTGCCTGGGAGCCGCGCTCGATCTCGGCCTCCAGTTCGGCGCCGAGTCGGTGGGCTACCAGCTGGCCCGGCACGGTCCACTGGATCGGCTGTACCGAGCGATATGGAAGGAGATCGACGAGTCGGAGCTCGACTACCTGGAGTGCGAGGCGGCGCTCGTCCGACTGATCGAGTGGATGGAGGGCCTGGCGTGGGCCTGGCCTGCCCGCACCTGGACGTGATGGTGCGGCGGCGCGGGGTGCCCGGAAGGTACGACGGATCGCCGTACGAGTGAGAGAGAGGTTGGCACCCCGCGCCGTCGCGGACCGGGCGTTGCCGAGCGCCCGGCGGTGGCCCGTCGCGATCGGGCCTGGTCACGGGTCAAGGATGCGGCCGGGAGGGCCGGCCCGGCAACGGAATTAGCCGCCGCGGCGGTGAGATTCCCACGGCCGCCTTATTGACCCCCTTGATCGACGGGACCACACTTTGCCCACTCGTACCGGGGAACCACCTCGAGGAGGTGTGCAGTGGCCACGACGCCCGCGCCGACCGCCGAGCAACCGATGGACGACGACGCCCGACGGCTCGCCGAACTCGGCTACAAACAGGAGCTGCACCGCAAGTGGAGTGGCTTCTCCAACTTCGCCATCTCGTTCTCCATCATCTCGATCCTGGCCGGCTGCTTCACCACGTTCGGGCAGGCGTGGAACAACGGCGGGCCGGTCGCCATCTCCTGGGGCTGGCCGCTGATCTCGCTGTTCATCCTGATCATCGGCTTCTGCATGGCCGAGTTGGTGTCCGCGTACCCGACCGCGGGCGGGATCTACTGGTGGGCGGCGACGATGGGCCGCCCGGTGCACGGCTGGTTCACCGGCTGGCTCAACCTGATCGGGCTGGTCGCGGTCACCGCGTCGGTGGACTACGGCTGCGCCACGTTCCTCAACCTCACCCTCTCCGCGCTCTTCGACGGGTGGGCGGGGACGCTGCATCAGACGTTCGGGCTGTTCGTGGTGATCCTGGCCCTGCACGGGCTGATCAACATCTTCGGCCACCGCATCATCGACGTACTGCAGAACGTCTCGGTCTGGTGGCACGTGGCCGGCGCGGCCGCGGTGGTGGCCATCCTGCTCCTCGTCCCCGACGACCACCAGAGCTTCCGGTTCGTCTTCACCGAGCGGTTCAACAACTCCGGCTTCGGCGACGGCGACACCGGTGGGCTGACCTTCTGGTTCTACGTGCTGCCGCTGGGCTTCCTGCTCACCCAGTACACGATCACCGGCTTCGACGCCTGCGCGCACGTCTCCGAGGAGACCCGCGACGCCTCGCAGGCTGCCGCCAAGGGGCTCTGGCGGTCGATCTTCTACTCGGCGGTCGGCGGGTGGATCCTGCTGCTGGCCTTCCTCTTCGCCGCCACCGACGTGGACGCGATCAACTCCGCCGGCGGATTCTCCGGGGCCATCTTCGAGACCGCGCTGACCCCGTTCTTCTTCAAGGCGGTCATCATCATCTCCACCATCGGGCAGTTCTTCTGCGGGATGAGCTGCGTGACCTCGATGTCCCGGATGGCGTACGCGTTCAGCCGGGACCGCGCGGTGCCGGGTTGGCGGCTCTGGTCCCGAGTGGATCGCAACGGCACCCCGGTCAACGCGATCATCGCGGCGACCGTGGCCGGCCTGCTGCTCACCCTGCCCGCCCTGTACAAGAACTCGGCCGGCATCCCGGTGGCCTTCTACGCGGTGGTCTCGGTCGCGGTGATCGGGCTGTACCTGTCGTTCCTGATCCCGATCTTCCTGCGGCTGCGGATGGGCAACCGGTTCGTCCCCGGCCCGTGGACGCTCGGCCCGAAGTACAAGCTGCTCGGCTGGATCGCGGTGATCGAGATCGCGGTCATCTCGATCTACTTCGTGCTGCCGATCGTCCCCGCCGGGGTGCCGGGCAACGCGGACTTCAGCTGGTCGGCGGTGAACTACGCGCCCATCGCGGTGGGCGGGTTGCTGCTGCTGGTCGCCGTCTGGTGGTACGCCTCGGCCCGGAAGTGGTTCACCGGCCCCCGCCGTACCGTCGACCTCCCGGCACCGCGCCCGGCCCCCGACGGCGCCCGGGCCGACGAGCCGGCCTGACGGACGCCGGACGCGCGGTTGCGTGGGGGCGTTATGCGCCCGGCACGGTTGCGGTACGCCGGTGGTGAAGCGGAGGACGTGGTCGTCGTCCGCCGCCGGCGTGCCGCGACCGTCGCGGCTCCCCGTTTGCGGTGGACCGGGTCGGGGGCATTGACGGTGATCCGGTTTGTCAGTAGACCTTGGTGATGGAGGCTCGCCCATGAGGAAAGCACCGCTCTCGCTGGAAGAACTGCGGGTCGCCATCCGGGGCGGCGAGATCGACACGGTGGTGCTGGCCCTGACCGACATGCAGGGCCGGTTGCAGGGCAAGCGGTTCCACGCCCCGTACTTCCTCGACGAGGTGGTCTCCCACGGCAGCGAGGGCTGCAACTACCTGCTCGCGGTGGACGTCGACATGAACACCGTCGACGGGTACGCGATGTCGTCCTGGGAGCGTGGCTACGGCGACTTCGCGATGAAGCCGGACCTCACCACCCTGCGCCGGGTGCCCTGGCAGCCGGGCACCGCCATGCTCCTGGCCGACCTCGAGTGGCTGGACCGCTCCGGCCCGGTGGTCGCCTCGCCCCGGCAGATCCTGCGCCGGCAGCTGGACCGGCTGGCCGCCCACGGGCTGACCGCGTACGCCGGCACCGAGCTGGAGTTCGTGCTCTTCCGCGACTCGTACGAGGAGGCGTGGCGGCGCGGCTACCGCGACCTCACCCCGGCCAACCAGTACAACGTGGACTACTCGCTGCTCGGCACCGCCCGGGTGGAGCCGCTGCTGCGGCGCATCCGCACCGAGATGGCCGGCGCCGGGCTGACCCCGGAGAGCGCCAAGGGCGAGTGCAACCTCGGCCAGCACGAGATCGCCTTCCGGTACGACGAGGCGGTGGCCTGCGCCGACCACCACGTCATCTACAAGAACGGGGCGAAGGAGATCGCCGCCCAGGAGGGCATGTCGATCACGTTCATGGCCAAGCCGAACGCCCGCGAGGGCAACTCCTGCCACATCCACTTCTCGTTGCGGGACCGGGACGGCCGCTCGGCGATGCTGGGCGACGGGCCGGCGCACCTGAGCGTGACCGGGCAGCGGGTGCTCGCCGGGCTGCTCGACAGCATGCGGGAGCTGAGCCTCTTCTTCGCCCCGAACGTCAACTCGTACAAGCGCTACCAGCCCGGCTCGTTCGCCCCGACCGCGCTGCGCTGGGGCACCGACAACCGCACCTGCGCGCTGCGGCTGGTCGGGCACGGGCAGGGCATGCGGGTGGAGAACCGGGCGCCCGGCGCGGACGTCAACCCGTACCTGGCGATCGCCGCCCTGGTCGCCGGCGCGGTGCACGGCATCGAGCGGGAGCTGGAGTTGGGCGAGGAGTGCACCGGCAACGCCTACGACGACCCGGCCGCCGACCGCGTCCCCGCCTCCCTCCGCGACGCTCTCACCCTCTGGCAGTCCTCCACCATTGCGAAGGACGCCTTCGGCGCCGAGGTGGTCGCCCACTACGCCAACCACGCGAAGGTCGAGCTCGCCGCCTTCGACGCCGCCGTCACCGACTGGGAACTGACCCGTGGCTTCGAACGCCTCTGACGCCGCCCCCGACCTCCCCGCGATCTTGCACTTGGGGTCCTTGGTTTGTGGTGGTGAGCGGCATTTGTCGGGGCGGCAACTGCAAGATCGCGGGGGAGAGGGGATGGTGGG
>NZ_QGKS01000245.1 GCF_003172935.1 Micromonospora sicca
GACCCGCCGAGGCGGGCCGGTGGCCGTGAAGCGTCAACCCGGCATCGCTTCGGCGAGCAAGACCGGGACCGTCCCACCGCAAGGCGGGACATCCAATCACATGCTCACCAAAGCATCATGAGAGGAAACGGGACCTGATGGGCATTCGGCGCGACGAACGGTCGGGGTCGTCGTCCGTACCGAGGGTACTGACGTCGCTGCCCTGGGTCGTGGTGCTGCTGGGCGTCAGCCTGCTGACCGTCCTGCTGCTCGTGGCCCTGCTGTCCCTGCGCGGGCCGGAGCGACAGTCGGCGGCGCCGGCGCCGGCGCCGCCGATCTACCTGCCCACCGTGGCGGAGACGACGACGTCCCCCGCGCCGACCGACGCCCCGCTGATCGCCGTCGACACCACCGCCTCGCCGACCGTGTCCGCCAGCAGCACCCCGTCGCGGCGGGCCAGTTCCGCCCGGCCGTCCGCCTCGGCGTCGGCGCCCGCCACGGCGGCCGCCCCACGGACCGGCGCGCTGGCCGCGCGCTACCAGGCCACGGCGAGTGGGCGGGACTACTTCGAGGCCCGGCTGACGGTCAGCAACGGGTCCGCCCGGGGTCAGGACTGGCGGGTGGAGCTGCTCTTCACCGGCAATGTGAAGGGCATCCAGGCGTCCTCCGGCTCGGGGCTGTCGGTGACCTCGCAGGGCAACGGTTGGTTCGTGCTGCGCGGCACCGATCCGCTCGGCGCCGGGCAGAGCGCCGTGGTGCAGATGCGGTTCAGTCGTACGGGCAGCGGTGATCGGCCAGGTCAGTGCACCGTCAACGGCAACGCGTGCACCATCGGCTGACCGCACGCCCTGCCCGGGACCGGGCACTTTCCGGCATTGGTCCCGATCGCTACGCTCACTCGACGGGATCGACAGGGGAGGGGCCATGTCCGGCACGCGTCGCACCCGGCCATTGCCCGGCGCCAGTACCGCGATCGCCTCCTCGCCCTGGATCGTGGTGTCGATCGGCGTGATCGTGATGGTGGTGTTGCTGGTCCTCGCGCTGGCCTCGACCCGCGGGCGGCGGCCGTACATCGATGCCCGGCCGGGTCCGCCGGTCGCCACCGTCCCGCTGCCCGGCCTGCCACCTGGCACACCGTCCCGCGCGGCGTCGACCAGGACCCCGCCGGCGGTGCCCGGTCTGTCGCCACGGTCGACCGTCCTGCCGAGCACCGGCCGGCCGACGTCGAGCGCGTCGGCGCGCGCGGGTGGTGGTGGGGGCACCGAACGGCCGACCCCACCCCCGGTGCGCCCGTCGGTGACCGGGCGATACGGGGTGGCCAACACCTGGGACGGCGGTTTCCTGGGTGAGGTGCTGATCGTCAACGCCGGCTCGACGGCCCGCGGCTGGACGGTGCGGCTGGCGTTCCCCGAGGGACGGATAGTCGGGTTCTGGGTGGCCGGTGCGGAGGGGGGAAGTGGCCGCGTGTCCGACGGCGTCCTGACGTACCGGAGTGGGGCTGACCTGGCGCCCGGAAGGTCGGTGCCGTTGCAGTTCCAGGTCGAGAACACCCGCACGACCCGCCCGGAACTCTGCACCGTCAACGACTCGCGCTGCTCCGGCTTCTGAGCCGGCGCGCGGTCCACGTCGCCGGCCGATGGTGGCCGCATCCTGATCACCGTCCGCAATGGTCCCGGGCGGCCCGGTCGATGCTCCGTTTCGCAAGGTGACTGCTTTGTTGCGACTTGGTTTGCAAGGTATTGCAGAATGTTTCGGCAAGGGCTAGCGTGCGGGCGAATCAGCGACCAGAGGAAGGCCGTCGATGAAACCCCCGCCGATATCCCGCAACGCCCTGCTCGCCTTGGTTTCCACCCTCACCCTCGCCCTCGTCGGCGTGCCGGTCGCCGTTCACCAACTGGGCGCCGACGCCACCGACGGCTCCTCCCGCGCCGACCTCCTCGCGGCCGCCGGCGCGGCGCAGTGGCGCCAGGAACCGTCCGCCGAGGCCCTGCTCAAGGCCGGCGCCAACAGCGCGCAGGCCGACCAGTTCTACTTCGTCCTGCCGGACCGCTTCGCCAACGGCGACCAGCGCAACGACACCGGCGGCCTCACCGGTGACCGGCTGAGCACCGGGCTCGACCCGAAGGACAAGGGCTTCTACCACGGCGGCGACCTCAAGGGCGTCATCAACAAGCTCGACTACATCGAGGGGCTCGGCACCACGGCCATCTGGCTCGCCCCGATCTTCAAGAACCGGCCCGTGCAGGGCACCGGCGCGGACGTCTCCGCCGGGTACCACGGCTACTGGATCACCGACTTCACCCAGGTCGACCCGCACTTCGGCACCAACGAGGAGCTGAAGCGGCTGGTCACGCTCGCCCACCAGCGGGGCATCAAGGTCTACCTCGACGTCATCGTCAACCACACCGCCGACGTCATCAGGTACGCCGAGGACAGGTACGCGTACGTCGACAAGAAGACCGCGCCCTACCAGGATGCGCAGGGGCGGGCCTTCGAGGACCGCAACTACGCCGACGGCACCCGGGACTTCCCGAAGGTCGACCTGACGTCGTTCCCGTACACGCCGACGTTCGCCAGCGCGGCGGACGCGAAGGTCAAGGTCCCGGCCTGGCTGAACGACCCGACCATGTACCACAACCGCGGTGACTCGACCTTCGCGGGCGAGAACAGCGAGTACGGCGACTTCTTCGGCCTGGACGACCTGTGGACCGAGCGTCCCGAGGTGGTGCGCGGGCTGACCAAGGTCTACGGCGACTGGATCGGCAGCACCGGCGTCGACGGCTTCCGGCTGGACACCGTCAAGCACGCCAACCTCGACTTCTGGCCGCAGTTCAGTCAGGGCATCGAGCGGGCCGCCGAGCAGGCCGGCAAGAAGGACTTCTTCATGTTCGGCGAGGTCTACAGCGCCGACCAGGAGATCGAGTCGACGTACGTCCGGCAGGGCGGTCTGCCCGCCACCCTCGACTTCTCCTTCCAGGAGGCCGCCCGCGGCTACACCGCCGCCGACGGCTCCGCCAAGGCGCTCGCCGACATGTACGCCCGGGACGACCTCTACGCCGCCCGGGACACCGACGCCAACCGGCTGACCACCTTCCTCGGCAACCACGACATGGGCCGGATCGGCTCGTTCATCGCCGCGACCGGCGGCGACGACGCCAGCCAGCTGCGCCGCGACCAGCTCGCCCACCAGCTGATGTTCCTCACCCGCGGCCAGCCGGTCGTCTACTCCGGCGACGAGCAGGGCTTCACCGGCCCGGGCGGGGACAAGGACGCCCGGCAGGACATGTTCGCCAGCGAGACGGCGGACTACCTCGACGACGACCTGATCGGCACCACCCGCACCCACGCCAGCGACCAGTACGACAAGAGCCACCCGCTGTACCGCACCATCGCGAAGCTGGGCGAGCTGCGGCAGGCCCACCCGGCGCTGCGGGACGGCGTCCAGGTCACCCGGTACGCGGCCGACGGGCCGGGCGTCTTCGCCTTCTCCCGGATCCTGCCGTCCGACCGCACCGAGTACGTCGTGGCGGTCAACAACGCCGCCACCGCGCAGACTGTCTCCGTGGACACCTGGTCGGCCGGCGCCACCTTCGCCGGCGTCTACGGCGGTTCGGCCACCTCGACGGCCGCCGCCGACGGCAAGCTGAGCCTGACCGTGCCGGCGATGTCCGCCGTGGTGCTCAAGGCCGACCGCGCCATCCCGCAGGCCGGCGCCGCGCCGGGCATCACCATCACCGCGCCGGGCGACGCCCCGGTCGCCACCAAGGCCGCCGCCACCGCCCAGGTCACCGGCGACCCGCTGGCCACCGTCACCTTCGCCGCAAGGGTCCCCGGTGGCAAGTGGACGCTGCTGGGCAGCGCGCACAAGGCCCCGTACACCGTCCACCACGACCTGACCGGACTGGCCGGGGGGACGAAGGTCGAGTACAAGGCCGTGGTCCGCGACGGCAAGGGCCGGGTGGCCAGCGCCCGCGCCACCGGCGTGGTCGGCACCCCGGCGCAGAGCGCCTCGCGGGACTGGGCGGTGGTGCACTACCAGCGCCCGGCCGGCGGGTACGACGACTGGGGCCTCTACACCTGGGGCGACATCGACCCGGCGTACGCCACCGAGTGGCCCAAAGGGCAGCCGTTCGCCGGTGAGGACTCGTTCGGCCGGTTCGCCTGGGTCAAGCTGAAGCCCGGCGCCAAGTCCGTCGGCTTCCTCGTGGTCGACTCCAACGGCAACAAGGACGTCGGCAACGACCGCACCATCGACGTGACGCAGACCGGCGAGGTCTGGGTCAAGCAGGGCGACGGCGCGCTCTACCCGACCCGGCAGGCCGCCACCGGCGAGCCCGATCCGGCCGTGGACCAGAGCACCGCGGTCATCCACTGGCGCAAGGCCGACAACAACTACGACGGCTGGGGCCTGCACCTGTGGGACGGCGCCGCCAACCCGACCGACTGGGGCAGCCCGCTCAAGCCGGAGAAGGTCGACTCCTTCGGCGCGGTCTTCCGGGTGCCGCTGGCCGCCGGGGCGACCGGGCTGAGCTACATCATCCACAACGGCGACACCAAGGATCAGCCCGACGACCAGCGGCTGGACTTCGCCGCCGCCGGGCACGAGGTCTGGCTGCTCGCCGGGGTCAAGGGGCGGCTGCTGCCCGCCACCTCCTCCGGGGTCGCCAAGGACGTCGACATCACCAAGCAGAGGGCGCAGTGGATCGACCGGTCCACCGTCGCCTGGGAGACCGGGCCGACCGACGGCAAGCGGTACGCCCTGGTCGCCGCCCCGACCGGCGGGCTGAGCATCGCCGACGGTGAGCTGGCCGGGACGTACATCACGCTGCCGTTGCGGGCGCAGCGCAACGGGCTCACCGAGGCCCAGCGGACGGCCTACCCGCACCTGTGGGCCTACCACGCCTTCAGCCTTGACCAGGCGGACCTGGCGAAGGTGCCGGCGGCGCTGCGTGGGCAGCTCGCGGTGACCGAGCGGGACGCCGAGGGCACGCTGCTCGGCGCGACCGGCGTGCAGATCCCGGGCGTGCTCGACGACGTCTACCGGGCCGCCACCACGGCCAAGCTCGGGCCCACGTTCGCCGGCAAGGTGCCCACCCTGGCCGTCTGGGCGCCCACCGCCCGTACGGTCGCGTTGCAGCTCTTCGACTCGCCGACGGCCGAGCCGAAGACCGTGTCGATGAGCCGCAACGACCGCACCGGCGTCTGGTCGGTGCGCGGCACGAAGGGCTGGACCGGCAAGTACTACCGCTACCAGGTCGAGGCCTGGCAGCCGGCAGCGCAGAAGGTGGTCACCGCCGCGGTGACCGACCCGTACTCGGTGGCCCTGGCGCCGGACTCGACGCACAGCCAGATCGTCGACCTGACCGACCCGGCGCTGGCCCCGGCCGGCTGGGCCACGCTGCGCAAGCCGGCCGCGGTGCCGTCGTCGAAGGCGCAGATCCAGGAGCTGTCGGTCCGCGACTTCTCCATCGCCGACGGGAGCGTGCCGGCCGGGCGGCGGGGCACCTACCTCGCCTTCACCGACCCGAACACCACCGGCATGAAGCACCTCAAGGCACTCGGCGACGCGGGGGTCAACTACCTGCACCTGCTGCCGGCGTTCGACTTCGCCACCATCCCCGAGAAGCGGGCCGACCAGCAGCAGCCCGCCTGCGACCTGGCCGCGCTGCCGCCGGACTCCGACCAGCAGCAGAAGTGCGTCGCCGCGGTGGCCGAGAAGGACGGCTTCAACTGGGGGTACGACCCGCTGCACTACACCGTGCCGGAGGGCGGCTACGCCGTCGACCCGGCCGGGGCGCAGCGGACCACGGAGTTCCGGCAGATGGTCGCCGGGGTGAACCAGGCCGGCCTGCGCGTGGTGATGGACGTCGTCTACAACCACACCTCCGCCGCCGGCACCGACCCCAAGTCGGTGCTCGACCAGGTGGTGCCGGGCTACTACCACCGGCTGCTGTCCGACGGCAGCGTCGCCAACTCGACCTGCTGCGCCAACACCGCGCCCGAGCACGCCATGATGGGCAAGCTGGTGGTGGACTCCCTGGTCACCTGGGCCAGGCAGTACAAGGTGGACGGCTTCCGGTTCGACCTGATGGGCCACCACCCGAAGGCGAACATCCTGGCCGTCCGGGCCGCGCTGGACAAGCTCACCGTGGCGCGCGACGGCGTGGACGGGAAGAAGATCCTGCTGTACGGCGAGGGCTGGAACTTCGGCGAGGTCGCCGACGACGCCCGGTTCGTGCAGGCCACCCAGGCCAACATGGCCGGCACCGGGATCGGCACCTTCAACGACCGGCTCCGCGACGCGGTCCGTGGCGGCGGCCCGTTCGACGGCAACCCGCGGATCCAGGGCTTCGCCTCCGGGCTGTACACCGACCCGAACGGCGATCCGGTCAACGGGTCGGCGGCCGAGCAGAAGGCGCGGCTGCTGCACTCCCAGGACCTGATCAAGGTCGGGCTGACCGGCAACCTGCGCGGCTACCGGTTCACCGACTCCTCCGGGAGGACGGTCACCGGCGCGCAGGTGGACTACAACGGCGCGCCGGCCGGCTACACCGCCGCGCCGGGCGAGGCGGTCACCTACGTCGACGCGCACGACAACGAGATCCTGTACGACGCGCTGGCGTACAAGCTGCCGCAGGGCACCTCAGCGCATGACCGGGCCCGGATGCAGGTGCTCGCCCTGGCGACCACCGCCTTCGGGCAGGGCACGGGCTTCGTGACGGCCGGCTCGGAGCGGCTGCGCTCCAAGTCGCTGGACCGCAACTCGTTCAACTCCGGTGACTGGTTCAACCAGATCCGCTGGGACTGCGCCCAGGGCAACGGCTTCGGCGCCGGTCTCCCCCCGGCACAGGACAACGAGAGCAAGTGGTCGTACGCGAAGCCGCTGCTGGCCGATCCGAAGCTGGTGCCGGACTGCGCGGCGATCAACCTGGCCGACGGCCGGTACGCGGAGCTGCTGGAGGTTCGGCGGTCGTCGCCGGTCTTCGGGCTGGCCACCGCCGACCAGGTGCAGAAGCGGGTCGCCTTCCCGCTCTCCGGCGAGCAGGAGACCCCGGGCGTGCTCACCATGACCCTGGACGGCCGTGGACTGGACGGTAAGTGGAAGTCGGTGACGGTGGTCTTCAACGGCACGCCGGCGGCGGCGGAGCAGACGGTGACCGGCCTGCGCGGGGCGAGCGTGGCCCTGCACCCGGTGTTGCGGAACTCGGTTGACCCGGTACTGCGGACCGCCTCGTTCGACCCGGCGAGCGGCACCTTCACCGTGCCGGCGCGCAGCGTGGCCGTCTTCGTCCAGAGCTGACCTGACGACGGTCCGGCCCCCTGCCACCGAGGTGGCAGGGGGCCGGACGGCTGCGCGGATCCGTTCGCTGACCGTCGATCAGTTGAAGCAGTCCTCGACGGTGCCGGCGCAGTTGGTCGGGTCGTTGTCGGTGACGGTGGACTCGTCGTCGAGCTTGACCGTGCCTTCGTTGTTGAGGATGCCGCCGGCGACGCGGTGGTTCTTGGACGGGTCGGTGGCGGTGTTCTTGGTGACGCGGGTGTCGGTCAGGGTGACCTTGCCCTTGTTGTTGAAGATGCCGCCGCCGTTGAGGGCGGTGTTGCCCTTGATCTCGGTGTCCCGCAGAGTCAGGGTGGCGTTGTCGTCCTTGCCGTCCTTCTTGTCCTGGTAGCCTTCGTCGATCTTCACGTCGGTGTCGCCGTTGAAGATGCCGCCGCCGAAGCGTCCGGCGGTGTTGTCGACGATGTCGCTGTCGGAGATGGTGGCGGTGGCGTCCGACTTCTTCTCGTCCTTCTTGTCGCCGTCGTCCTTCTTGTCGCCGTCGTCCTTCTTGTCGCCGCCGTTGGAGGACCAGTCCTTCTTCTTGTCCTCGCCGCCGGTGTTGACGATGCCGCCGCCGTCCTTGTCGGCGTGGTTCTTGGCGACGATGACCTTGTCGAGCTTGAGGTCGGTGTCGAGGGCGTAGATGCCGCCGCCGCTCTCGCAGGCGGTGTTGTTCCTGATCACGGTCAGGGTGATCGTGACGGTGCCGCCGGAGCTGGACAGGCCGCCGCCGTTCTTGCCGGCCTTGTTGTTGTCGATGGTGCTCTTGACCTCGTCCTTGCCCTTGGCGGAGCCGGTGATCTCGACGGTTCCGGCCTCGTCGCGGTCCTTGCGGTCCTTGTCGTGGCCGTTGTTGTCGTAGCCGCCGTTGTGGTAGGTGCTGTTGTCGTAGCCGTTGTTGTCGTAGCCGTTGTTGTCGTAGCCGTTGTTGTCGTGGTCGTTCTTGTCGTGGTCGTCGTGCTTGCCGTTGCCGTTGGCGATGCCCCCGCCGTTCTTGCCGGCGGTGTTGTTGCTGATGTGGGTGTCCTTGACCTTGAGGGTGCCGCGGTTGAAGATGCCGCCGCCGTCCTTCTGGGCGTGGTTGTTCTCGACCTTGCTGTCCTCGAGGTCGACCCGGCCGAAGTTGGCGATCGCGCCGCCGTTGTTCTCGGCGTTGTTGCCGGTCAGCTTCACGTTCTTCAGGTGGGCGCTGCCGCCACGCTCGACCAGCAGCGCGCCGCCGTCACCCTCGCCGTCCTTCTTGCGGTCGTCCTTCTTGCGGTCGTCCTTCTTGTCCTTGTCGCCCGACCACGAACCCGAGCCCTGCGAACCCGAACCCGGGCCCGAGCCCTGTGCGGCCGGCGCGGCCGGCGCGGCCAGGGCCACTGGCGCGGCCTGAACGGCCGCTCCGGTCTGGGCGGCGGGCGCCATCTGCATGCCCGGCCCGCCCTGGGCGGCCGGCGCACCCGCGGCACCCGGCGCGCCGCTCGGCGCACCCTGGCCACCCGGCGCACCCGCGGCGCCCGGCGCGCCACCCGGGGCGCCCTGTGAGCCGGAGCCCTGCCAGTCGGAGCCCTGCCAGCCGGAGCCCTGCGAGCCGGAGCCCTGCGAGCCGGAGGACGGCCCCGACCCGTACTTGAACTCGGAGGCGTTGCCGCCCTTGACGGTGAGGTCCTTCAGGGTCAGGTCACCACCGTCGGCGACCCGGAAGATCCGGAACGCGTCCTCGGAGTCCCGCTTGATCGTCGAGTCGTTGCCCTTGATCGTGATGTCCTGCTTGATCGTCGGCAGACCCGCGAGGTCCTTCTTGTCGGAGAAGCTCAACTCGTAGGTGCAGTGCTCGGCCAGCTTCAACGTGCCGCCCTGATCCCGGTTCGCCTGATCGACCGCCTCGATCAGCTCCTCCTCGTCACACGGCACCTCCCGCACCCGCCCGTGATCGTCCCAGTCACCACGGTCCTCACCCTCGTGACCCTTCTCGTCACGGGCCTCCTCCCTGGCGTCATGGCCTTCGCCGCTCTTGCCGGCGTCGGCGGCGTTCTGGGGCGCCGCCGCGTGGTTCTCCGCGACGCGCTGGGGGTCGTCGGACTTGTCGTCTCGAGCCGCGAGACCACCCAGCGCCGCCAGACCGACGACGCCGGTCAGCCCGGCCACGCCGGTGGCGACCCAGAGCGCCCGCCGCCTGTTCGTCGGCGGGGGCATCGGCGCCCCGCCGTCGGTAGTCGTTACGTCGTTGGACATCAGAGCCTTCCGCCCTTTCGTGCTACAAAGGGGCCGACCCGCCTGAGGTGGGGCGACCAGCTACAAATCGGTTGCAGCCTCTGATGCACACCGTATGAGAAGGATCCTCACGACGAGGACGTATCTGAAAAAAGCCCGCATTCCGCTCACATCCGGGGCGGTCGGCATGGCCGGGGCGCACCGGCAGGAAAGGCTCCGAGCAGCGGAAACGGCGACGGGCCCCGCCACCGGTGTCGTAACGACGAGATACGTCGCAGACGCCGGCGGCGGGGCCCGCCGTGGGTCGTACCCGGATCAGCCCGGCAGGCGCGGACCCGCCTCGCGCTGCTCGGCCAGCCAGGTCTCCACCTCGTCCGAGCGGCGCGGCAGGCCGGCGGACAGGTTCACCGCGCCGGTCGCCGTGACCAGGATGTCGTCCTCGATCCGGACGCCGATGCCGCGCAGCTCCTCGGGGACCAGCTCGTCCTCGGGCTGGAAGTAGAGCCCCGGCTCCACGGTCAGCACGTAGCCCTCGCCGAGCGCGCCGTCGCGGTACTTCTCCTTGCGGGCGTTGGCGCAGTCGTGCACGTCGATGCCGAGCATGTGGCTGGTGCCGTGCAGGGTCCACCGGCGGTAGACGGTCGAGGCCGGGTCCATCGCCTCGTCCACGCTCACCGGCAGCAGCCCGAGATCCTTGAGCGCCTCGGCGAGCACCCGCATCGCGGTCAGGTGCACCTCCCGGAACGCGACACCCGGCTTGATGATGTCGATCCCGGCCTGCTGCGCGGCGTAGACCGCGTCGTACACCTGGCG
Organism: Micromonospora sicca; assembly: GCF_003172935.1. GTDB lineage: Bacteria > Actinomycetota > Actinomycetes > Mycobacteriales > Micromonosporaceae > Micromonospora > Micromonospora sicca. The sequence continues at coordinate 10,313 of NZ_QGKS01000245.1, forward strand.
CTGCAACGGGGTGAACCGGCCGTCGACCGGCAGCACCCGGGTGACGTCGGCGGTGTAGAGGTTGCGGTTCTCCACGCCCATGTCCATCAGCAGCAGCTCGCCCGGGCGGGTGGCGCCGTGGTTGTGCACCCAGTGCAGGATCGTGGCGTGCTCGCCGGCGCCGACGATCGAGCCGTAGCCGACGTCGTTGCCGTCGTGCCGGGCGCGCAGCGCGAAGATCCCCTCCAGCAGCCGCTCGGAGACCCCACGGTCGGCCGGCAGCGCCCGGGCGACGTCCTCGAAGCCCCGGACGGTGGCGTCGCACGCCTCCTGGAGCTGGGCGATCTCCCACTCGTCCTTGACCAGCTTCAGCTCCGAGATGGCGATGGCCAGCTCCCGGTCGCGGGCCGGCTGGCCCTCGGCGCGGGCGCCGTCGAACGGCCGCACGGCCGCGTCCACCCGGGCGTCGAAACCGCGCAACACCCGGGTACGCCCCGGCGCGCAGTCGGCCAGGGCCGTGTCCAGCTCGGTCAGGTCGGCGGTCGGCAGCCCCAGCTCGGTCGACTTCTCGCCGAGGGTGTGCCGCCGGCCCACCCACAGCTCGCCGTGCCGGCTGCGGAAGAACTCGTCGGTCTTCCGGGACGACCGGGGCCGCATGTACAGCGTGGCGTCGTGCCCGGAGCCGTTCGGCCGCAGCACCAGCACACTGTCCGGGTCGTGGTCGCCGGTCAGGTACGCGAAGTCGCTGCCCGGCCGGAATGGGTGGTCGGTGTCGTTGGCGCGTACCTTCTCCCCGCCGGTGGGGATGACCAGGGTCTCGCCGGGGAAGGCCGTGGAGAGCGCGGCCCGCCGCTTGGCGTAGTTGGGCACCTCCGGCCGCGGGCCCACCGGCAGCTCGGTGTCCCGCCAGCCCTGCCGCATGAACGCCAGGAACGCCTCCGGGAAGTCCGGGTCGTGTGACTCGGTGCCGTCCGCCGGCTTGCCCTGCTGCGCCCGCTCCTCGGCCATGATCCGCCTCCTTGCGCCTCGTCGCTGGTCCAGACCGTACCGCGCGAACCGTGACGGGAAGAGCCTGCGGTGCCGCGACGTCCGGTCCGGCCGCGTGGAAAGATGACCACCATGTGCGGACTCCTGGCCTTCTTCAGCGCGCGCGGCGACGCCGCCGCCCACCGCGACAACATCGCCGGAGCACTGGAGTGCCTGCACCACCGCGGCCCGGACGAGACCGGGGTCGAGGTGGTCGGCGACGCCTCCGGCCAGTACGCGGACGGGGTGTTCGCGCACAAGCGTCTGGCGATCATCGACGTGGCGCTCAGCCACGAGCCGCTGCCCTACGCGGGCGGCCGCTACCTGCTCACCTTCAACGGTGAGATCTACAACTACATCGAGTTGCGGGACGAGCTGATCCGGGACTTCGGCGCCCAGTTCGCCACGAACGGTGACGGCGAGGTGATCGTCGCCGGATACCACTACTGGGGCGAGCAGGTGCTCACCCGGCTGCGGGGCATGTTCGCCTTCGTCATCTGGGACCGGCAGGAACGGCGGGCGTTCGGCGCCCGGGACTACTTCGGCATCAAGCCGCTGCACTACCTGGAGACCGCCGACGGCCTCTACCTCGCCTCTGAGAAGAAGGCGCTGCTGCCGTTCGCGCAGTCCGCGTACGCCGGCGACGCCGGGATCGACGCGGCCAACCTGAGCCACTACCTGACCCTGCAGTACGTCCCCGAGCCGGGCACCCTGCACAAGGGGATCAACCGGATCGGGTCGGGGGAGTACCTCACCTGGACACCGGGCGGCCGGATCGAGGTGCGCCGGTGGTACCGGCCGGTGTTCCGGCCGGCCCCGGTCTCCGACGAGCAGAAGCTCTACCACGAGATCCGGGAGACGCTGCGGGAGAGCGTCCGGATGCACATGCGCTCGGACGTGCCGGTCGGCTCGTTCCTGTCCAGCGGCATCGACTCCACCGCGGTGGTCGCGCTGGCCCGCGAGTTCAACCCGAACATCCTCACCTTCACCGTCGGCTACGACGTCCCGGGCTACTCGGAGATCGACGTCGCCCAGGACTCGGCCCGGCACCTCGACGTGACCACCATCCCGACCAAGATCGGGCCGCAGGACATGATCGACGCGCTGCCGAAGATCGTCTGGCACCTGGACGACCCGGTGGCCGACCCGGCGCTGGTCCCGCTCTACTTCGTGGCGAAGAAGGCCGCCGAGCACGTCACGGTGGTCCTCTCCGGCGAGGGCGCGGACGAGTTCTTCGGCGGTTACACGATCTACCGGGAGCCGCTCTCCCTCAACGCGGTCAACGGCCTGCCCGACGGCGTGCAGAAGGGGCTGCGGGCGGTCTCCAAGGCCATCCCGCAGGGGGTCAAGGGCAAGAGCTTCCTGGAGCGCGGCACCACCCCGATCGAGCAGCGCTACTACGGCAACGCCCGGATGTTCACCGAGGAGGAGAAGCAGCACCTGCTTCGCCGCTACGACCCCTCGGTCCGCTACACCGACGTCACCGCGCCGATCTACGCGGAGTGCACCGAGCTGGACGACGTCACCAAGATGCAGTACGTCGACCTCTACACCTGGCTGCGCGGCGACATCCTGGTCAAGGCCGACCGGATCTCGATGGCGCACTCGCTGGAGGTGCGGGTGCCCTTCCTCGACCGCGAGGTGTTCAACGTCGCGGCCGGCATCCCGGTGGACCTGAAGCTGCCGCCCCGCTCCGACGCCACCAAGTACGCCATGCGCCAGGCGCTGCAGGGCGTGGTGCCGCCGGCCATCGTCAACCGGAAGAAGCTGGGCTTCCCGACCCCGACCCGGGTCTGGCTGCGCGGCGAGATGTACGAGTGGGCCCGGCACGTGCTGGCCACCTCGGGTGCCGGCGACCTGATCGACCTGCCGTACGCGATGCGGCTGCTGGACGAGCACAAGCGGGAGGAGGCCGACCACTCCCGCAAGGTGTGGACCGTGCTGATCTTCTGCATCTGGCACGCCATCTTCGTCGCCAAGACCCTCGACCCGGGCATCCAGCGCAACCAGTCCGCCCTGCTCACCAAGCCGGTGGTCGGCAGCATGGTCCGCTGACCGTCGGGCCGCGTCCGGCCCGCCCGCTGTTGGTCGAGAGGTTTGCGCTTCCGGAGGCGGCTCCGGCGGGGCGCGAACCTCTTGATCGTTCAGCGGGACCCGGCCGGTGTCACCCGGTGCTCAGAGCAGCTTCTCCAGCGTGATCGGCAGCTCGTACTGGCGCCGCCCGGTGGCGTGGTAGACGGCGTTGGCGATGGCGGCCGCCGCACCCACCACGCCGATCTCGCCGACGCCCTTCATCCCCAGCGGGTTGACCACCTCGTCGTGCACCTCGACGGTGTCGACCACCACGTCCGGGGCGTCCGCGTTGACCGGGACCAGGTAGTCGCCGAGGCTGGCGTTGGCCCAGCGACCCAGGCGCGGGTCCATCCGGGTGGCCTCCAGCAGCGCCTGGCCCAGCCCCCAGAGCATGCCGCCCATGAGCTGGCTGTGCGCGGTCTTGCGGTTGAGTACCCGGCCCGGCGCGAACACGCCGACCATCCGGCGTACCCGGACCACGCCGAGGTCGGCGTCCACCGCGACCTCGGCCATCTGCGCGCCGAAGGTGTGCACGCCGTACCCGGCGTCCTGCGGCGGCGGGTTCCAGGTGCCGAGCACCTCCACGTCGGGGGCGAAGGTGCGGTGCATCAGGTCGGCGTAGGTCTCGCCGACGTCGGGGCGGTCGCGCAGCACCATCTTGCCGTCGCGGACCTCCACGTTCGCCGGGTCGGCGTCGCGCAGCGGCGAGTGGTCGTCGGCCACCGCGCGCCGGATCAGCTCGTCGCGCAGCTGGCTCGCCGCCAGGTGTACGGCCGAGCCGACCGCGCTGGTGCCGGCGGACCCCACCGCGGCGGTGACGTTCGGCAGGTCGCTGCTGCCGCCGACGAAGCGCACCCGTTCCACCGGGATGCCCAGCGCGTCCGCGGCGACCTGGGTCATCGCGGTGAACACGCCCGTGCCGAACTCGGAGACGCCGGCCTCGACCACCGCGGTGCCGTCGTTGTAGAGCCGGGCCCGGGCCCGCTGCGGGTTCACCGGCTGGGTCACCGGGTAGAGCGCGCTGGCCATGCCGGTGCCGATCAACCACTGCCCGTCCTGCCGGGACCGGGGCCGCGGGTCGCGGTCGTGCCAGCCGAACAGCTCGGCCGCCCGCTGGTAGCACTCCGTCAGCCCGCTGCTGGACCACGGCTTGCCGCTCTCCGGGTCGGTCGCCGAGTAGTTGCGCAGCCGCAGCTCCAGCGGGTCGATCCCGATCCGCTCGGCCAGCTCGTCCATCGCGCACTCCAGCGCGAACATTCCGGTCGCTTCCCCGGGGGCCCGGGTGAAGGTCGGGGTGATGGTGTTGCCCCGGACCAGGTGGTAGACGCCCTCGTAGTTGGGGCTGGTGTACGCCACCGACGGGCTCTGCAACGACGGTTCCGCCCAGTCGTCGAAGGGCGAGGTGAGGGAGAGCTTGTGGTGGCGCAGGGCGGTGATCCGGCCGTCGGCGCGGGCGCCGAGGGTGATTTGCTGCTCCTGCTCCTCGCGGTGCCCGCAGGAGGTGAACATCTGCTCCCGGCTGAGCACCAGCCGCACCGGCCGGCCCACGTGCCGGGCGGCGAGCGCGGCCACTGCCGGGTGGTGCCAGACCATCGCCTTGGATCCGAAGCTGCCGCCCACGGCGTGGCTGACCACCCGGATCGAGATGGGTGGCAGGCCGAGCAGCTCGGCGAGGGTGAACTGGACGGCGTTCGGTCCCTGGGTGGAGTCGTAGACGGTCAGCCGGTCGACGTCCTCCCAGACGGCGGTGCTGGCCGACGGCTCGATCGGGTTGTGGTGGTTGGGCGCGAACCGGTAGGTGGCGTCCACGCACACCTCCGCCTCGGCCAGCGCCTTCGTCACGTCGCCCCGGGACGCGTGCCCGGGCAGCAGGCCGCCGAAGATCCGCTCCGGCACGTACGCCCGGTCGCGGGCCTGGTCGAGCAGGGTGGTGGCGGGCGTGGTCTCGTACTCGATGCGGATCAGGGTGCCGGCGTGGTCGGCGCGTTCGATGGTGTCGGCGACCACGACGGCGACCGGCTGGCCGCCGTAGTGGATGGTGTCGTCCTGCATCGGGAAGAAGGTCTGTCCCGGCGCGGCCAGCCCGGCCAGCGAGGGGAGCAGCCGCGGCACGGTGGCGACCCGGCCCAGGTTGCGGTGGGTGAGCACGGCCAGCACGCCCTCGGCCCGCTCGGCCTCGCTGGTGTCGATCGCGGTGATCCGGCCGCTGGCGATCTTCGCGTTCACGATCACCGCGTGCGCCAGGTTGGTCACCGGCACCTCGGCCGAGTAGCGCGACTCGCCGCGTACCTTGAAGCGGCCGTCCACCCGGTTGAGGGTGCCGCCGATCGCCGGGCTCATGCCGTCCCCTCCCGCTGTGCCATCTCCGCCAGGGCGCGGACCATGGTCCGTCGGGTCAGCTCGATCTTGAAGGCGTTCATCCCGTGCGGCACCGCCGACGCCAGCTCCGCCTCCGCGGCGCGGGTGAACGAGTCGGTGTCGGCCGGCGCGCCGTCGAGCACCCGCTCGGCCGCCCGGGCCCGCCACGGTTTGGTGGCCACCCCGCCCAGGGCCAGCCGGATCTCGGTGATCCGGCCGCCGGCGACCGACATGGCCACCGCGACGGCGGCGAGCGCGAACTCGTACGACTCGCGGTCGCGTATCTTGACGTACCGGGAGGTGGCCGCGACCGGGAGCGGTGGCAGGTCGATGCCGGTCACGAGTTCGCCGTGGGTCAGCGGGTGCTCCCGTTCCGGGGTCTGCCCGGGGAGCAGGAAGAAGTCGTCGATCGGGATGCTCCGCCGCCCGGCCGGTCCCTCGGTCTGCACCACCGCGTCCAGCGCGACCAGGGCCACCGCGACGTCGGAGGGGTGGGTGGCGATGCAGCACTCGCTGGTGCCGAGCACCGCGTGCCCCCGGTTGATGCCGTCCAGCGCGCTGCACCCGGTGCCCGGGGCGCGCTTGTTGCAGCCGGCCGCGACGTCCCGGAAGTAGCTGCACCGCACCCGCTGCATCAGGTTCCCGGCGACGGTGGCCATGTTGCGCAGCTGCGGGGAGGCGCCCATCAGCAGCGCCTCGGCGACCATCGGGTACCGCCGGACCACCGCCGGCTCCTCCGCCACGTCGCTCATCCGGGCCAGCCCGCCGAGCCGCAGCCCGCCGTCGGGCAGTTCCTCGACGCGGGTCAGCGGCAGGTCGTTGATGTCGACCAGGCGGCGCGGCTGCTCAACGTAGATCCGCATCAGGTCGACCTGGGTGGTGCCGCCCGCGAGGAAGGCGCTCTCCGGGTCGGCGCTGACGGTGCCGATCGCGGTGCCGACGTCCGCGACCCGGGAGTAGCTAATCGGCCGCACCGCTGCCCCCCTGCTCGTCCCGCACCCGGCGGATCGCCGCGCGGATGTGCGGGTACGCGGCGCAGCGGCAGATGTTGCCGCTCATCCACTCCCGGATCTCCGCGTCGTCGCCGGCGTGTCCCTCGGCCAGCAGCGCCACCGCGGACATGAGCTGCCCCGGCGTGCAGTAGCCGCACTGGAACGCGTCCGCGTCGAGGAACGCCTGCTGCATCGGGTGCAGCGTGTCCCCCTCGGCCAGCCCCTCGATGGTGGCCACCTCGCGGTTCTCGCAGCTGATCGCGAGCGTCAGGCAGGCCAGCACCCGCCGCCGGTCCACCCAGACCGTGCAGGCCCCGCAGGCGCCCTGGTTGCAGCCCTTCTTCGTGCCGGTCAGCTCGAGCCGGTCCCGGAGGGCGTCGAGCAGGCTGACCCGCGGCTCGACGGACATCGTCCGGGTCTCCCCGTTCACCCGCAGGCGGACCGCCACCTCGCCCGGACCCCGGACCACCGCGCTGTCCGGGGCCGGAGCGGTCCGGATCGCCTGGTACGACTTCACCAACTCGCACCTCCTCGTGCCCGAAGCGACCATATATTTCGGAATGTTCTGGAAAGGGCAGATCGTCGGACTTGGTGCCGCTGGCGTACCGGCCGCGGCGTGCCGGGGTGGCCCAGACGGCCGCCTCGGTTCTCCGCCGGCCGTCAGCCGGCGGCGCGCCGACCGGACGGAGAGGCGGGACTTGTGCCGGACGTGTTCGACGAACTGCACCGACGTTGGCGGGGTGGCGAGCCGGTGGCGCTGGCCACCGTCGTGGCCACCCGGCGGTCCGCACCGCAACCGCCCGGCGCCGCGATGCTGGTCGCGGCCGACGGCACGGTCACCGGCAGTGTCTCCGGCGGCTGCGTCGAGGCCGACCTGTACGAGCGGGCGCGCGCCGTCCTCGACACCGGAACCCCGGAACTCGCTCGCTACGCGGTCAGCGACGACGACGCGTACGCGGTCGGCCTCACCTGCGGCGGGGAGCTCGACGTGTTCCTGGAGCGGGTCGACCCGGCGGGCTTCCCGGAACTGGGGGCGGTCGCCGCCGCGCGGCGCGCCGGCCGGCCGGTAGCCGTGGTCACCTGCGTCGCGGCCGACGCGGGCGATCCACCGGCGCTGGCGGCGCCGGCCGACCCGGCGGGCCGGCTCGGCCGGCGGCTGGTGCTGACCGAGGACGGGACGAGCGGCACGCTGGGCGGGGAGCGGTTGGACGCCGCGGCCTCCGCCGACGCACTCGGGTTGCTCGCCGCCGGCCGCGGCGCGGTGCTCCGCTACGGCTACGACGGGCAGCGGCGCGGCAGCGGCCTCAGCCTCTTCGTGGCGACGTACGCCACGCCGCCCCGGATGATCGTCTTCGGGGCCATCGACTTCGCCGCCGCGGTCGCCCGGATCGGCGCGTTCCTCGGTTACCGGGTGACCGTCTGCGACGCGCGACCGGTCTTCGCCACCGCCCCGCGGTTTCCCGACGCGGACGAGGTGGTGGTGGACTGGCCGCACCGGTACCTGCGGGCGGAGCTGGACGCCGGCCGCGTGGACGCGCGGACCGCGGTCTGCGTGCTCACCCACGACCCGAAGTTCGACGTGCCGGTGCTCGCCCTGGCGCTGCGGCACCCGCTGGCGTTCGTGGGGGCGATGGGCTCCCGGCGTACCCACGACGAGCGGCGCAAGCAGCTCCGGGAGGCGGGCGTCAGCGTGGCGCAACTCGACCGGCTCGCCGCGCCGATCGGCCTGGACCTCGGCGGGCGCACGCCCGAGGAGACTGCGGTGAGTGTGGCGGCGCAGATCGTCGCCGGCCGCTGGGGCGGGACGGGCAGAGCGCTGGCGAAGCTGGCGGGACCCATCCACCGTCCGGAATAGACCGGAGCGCGCGCCTGCCGCGCGGACCCGGCGCACCTGGTGGCTCGGCGCTCAACCCCGCGACTCGCACCCGGCCCGCTACGCCAATACCGTGTTTTCGACGGCCATCAGGCCGCGGACTGTGCCAGCCTGAGGCGACAAGATCGGTCGAGGCGCGGTGGACGGTGCGGCGGCGTCGACGACGAAAGGACCGGAATGGGATACGCGGTGGTGCTCGGTGAGGCGCTGGTCGACCTGCTCGACGCCGAGTACGACGGGCAGCCCGTCTACCGGCAGGCGATCGGCGGTGGCCCGCTCAACGTGGCCGTCGCGGTGGCCCGACTCGGCGGAGACGTCCAGTTCGTCGGGTCGCTCGGTGACGACGCGCTCGCCGCCCGGATCCGCGCGTTCCTGGGCGCGGCCGGGGTCGGGCTGGCCGGCGCGGTGACCGTGCCGGCGCCGACCGCCCTCGCGGTGGCCACCTTCGCCGGCCCCGAACCGGATTTCCGCTTCTACGGCGAGCCCCGGTCGTACGCGCTGCTCACCGCCGACGACCTGGACGTGGCGCTGGTCGAGGGCGCCGACGTGCTCTACTGCGGATCGATCGTGCTGCTCGACCCGCCGGTGCGCGCCGCCGCGCGCCGGGCCTGGTCGATCGCCGGCGCGCTGCGGGTGTTCGACCCGAACGTCCGGCCCCGGCTGCTGGGCCGGCCGGGGGCCCTCGAGCGGCTGCGTGAGGTGGTGGCCGAGTTCGCCGCGAGCGCGCACCTGGTCAAGCTCAGCACCGCCGACGCCGAGCTGCTCTATCCGCGTGAGCCGGTCGAGGGGGTCGCCGCGTACCTGCGCGAGCTGGGCGCGGGCACGGTGGTGGTCACCCTCGGCCCCGCCGGCGCGCTGGTCGCCGCCGGCCCCGACGTGGTACGGATCCCGGCGCCCAAGGTCCGGGCGGTGGACGCCACCGGTGCCGGTGACTCGGTGATGGGCGCCCTCATCGCCGAGCTGCTCGTCGACGGCGAGCCCACGGACCCGGCCGGCTGGCAGCAGCGGGTCGCGTTCGCCCTGCGGGTCGCCGGCCTGGTCTGCGAGTCCCCCGGCGGCGCCGTCGCGATGCCCACCCGCGCCGACCTGGCCCGCCGCTTCCCGTCCTGACCGACAGCGGGCCGGCGCCCGAGCGAAAGCCACGGACCGGGGTGAATCGCGGACCCAACTGCAAGATCGCCGGGGTGGGGGTGCGGCGAGGGGGCTGACAACTGCTCACTCTCCCGTGATCAAACATACGAATATATGAGTGTTAGTATCGTTCTGTGAAGCTTGCCGAGTGGGCGCGCCGTAACGGTGTGCACCCGCAGACCGCGTACCGCTGGTTCCGGGAGGGGACCATGCCGGTGCCCGCTCGGCGTCTGCCGTCCGGCACGATCATGGTGGAGGTGACCGACG
>NZ_QGKS01000188.1 GCF_003172935.1 Micromonospora sicca
GCCGTGGGCAGGCGGGGCGCGGGGACCTCACCGCCCGGGTCGGGGTCGACCACTCCGCGCCCGGCCGGCGCGGCGCCGGGCTCGCCGAACCGGGGCGAGTCCACCGCCAGGTCGGGATGCTCCACGCCGAGCGCCAGCGCCGCCGCCTCCTCCAGCCCCAGCTCGCCGCCCTCGCCGTACGCGGCGTCGAAGGCCCCGTCGCCGAGCACCCGGCGCAGCTGCGCCTGCCGGTCCAACCAGTACGGGCCGTAGATGCCCGGGGTGGCCCGCAGGTTCGCCCGGGTCGCCTGCGCCGCCCCGAAGAGCCGGGCCGCGGTCACCGGGTCACCGCCCAGCGCGCAGCGCACCGCGATCGCGTGCAGCGTGTCGCAGGCCCGATTGAGGTAACCGTGGCTCATCCGGGAGCGGAGCGCCACCAGCAGATGCTCGTGCGCCGCGACCAGATCCCCGCGCGCCAGCGCCACCATGCCGAGCAGCATGTCCACCGAGCGGCGGCCCCGCTCGGCCGGGCGGGCCGCCTCCACCGGGCGGGCCGCGCCGAGCAGCTCGGCCGCCTCCTCCAGCGCGCCCCGCCGCCAGAGCAGCTCGGCGAGGTTGTGGATGGCGAGCAGCGCGTCGGAGACCACGTCCTGCTCGTGCGCCCACTCGATCACCTCGCGGCAGACCCGCTCGGCCTCCGCGAACTGTCCCATGTCGACCAGCGGCGCCGCCCGGCCGGCCAGGACCCGGGCGAGCAGCCCTAGGTCGCCCGCCTGCCGGGCGGCGGCCTCCGCCCGCTGCGAGTAGCGCAGCTCCTCGGCGAACTCACCGTCCGCGCCGGCGTGCAGCGAGTGCATGTGGTACGCCGCCGCCAGCTCCGCCTCCGGGATCACCTCGCCGGTCTCGGCGATCCGGCCGTACAGCCGGAACAGCCAGAGCCGCCCCTCCCGGGCCAGCCCCCGCTCCGCCACCACTGGTCCAGCCCGCCGGCCAGGCCCAATCCGGAACGGGCGCTGCCGCCGGTGGCGCACCAGCGCAGCGCGGCCCGCAGCTCCCCGGCCAGCGGGTCCAACGCGTAGAGGGAGAGGGTGACCGGCCGGCCGTCCGGCCCGAGGTGCGCCCGCTGCAACGCGTGCCGCGACCAGGCGACGTGCCGGTCCCGGGCGGACTGCTCCTCGCCCGCCTCGACCAGCCGCCGCGCCGCGTACGCCCGGATCGGGTCGAGCATCCGGTAGGTGCTGCCGGAGGCGTGCGGCTCGGCCAGCACCATCGACTTGTCCACCAGCACGGAGAGCGGGTCGAGCGGGTCGTCGTCGAGCAGCCACTGGACGGTCGGCAGGTCCACCGGGCCGGCGAAGACCGCCAGCCAGCGCAACAGCCGCGCTGAGCGGGCGCCGAGCGTCCGGTACGACCAGGTGACGGTGGCCTGCATGGTCAGGTGCCGCTCGCTGGCCGACCGCTGCACCGCCCGGGTCGCCGGGGTGGGCGGGCTGATCCCCGCCGCCGCGGCCACCAGGTCCACGGTGTCCTGCTGGTTGCCCGACCAGCCCGCCTCGGCCGGCGGCGGCTCGGGCTCCTCCCGGCCGGCGTCCAGGGTGCCCAGCATGTCGTCCAGGCGCTCGGCGAGCTGACCTGCGGAGAGCACCCGCAGCCGCGCGGCGGCCAGCTCGATGGCGAGCGGCAGCCCGTCCAGCCGCCGCACCACCCGGCGCAGGTCGGCCTGCTCCGCCGGGTCGGGCGGCCGGCCGCCCCGGGCCGCCGCCGTCCGGTCCAGCAGCAGCGCCACCGCGTCGCTCTCCGACCCGTCCGGCCGCGGGTCCACCGAGAGCGGCGGGATCCGCCACACCGCCTCGCCGGGCACGCCGAACGACTCCCGGCTGGTGGCGAGCACCCGGACGCCGCGCCCGCCGGCCAGCAGCCGGGAGATCACCTCGGCCGAGGCCGCCGGCTGGGCGTCGCAGGTGTCCAGCACGACCAGCATCCGGCGGGCGGCCGCGTACTCGACCAGAGTGTCCACCATGCGCCGGCCCGGCTCCGGGCGGAGCCCGAGCACGGCGGCGATCTCGAACGCCACCAGCCCCGGGTCGGTCACCGCGGCGACGTCGACGAACCAGACTCCGTCCGGGTAGGACTCCACGACTCCGGAGGCCAGCTCCACCGCCAGCCGCGTCTTGCCGGCGCCGCCCGCGCCGAGCACGGTCACCAGCCGGTACGTCTCGACCAGCCGCCTCAGTTCGGCCCGTTCCAGCTCGCGGCCGACGAACGAGGTGATCTGGGTCGGCAGGTTGTGCGCCGCCGCGTCGGCGGTGCGCGGTCGCGGGAACCGCCGCTCCAGCCCCGGCGCGAGCAGTTGGAACAGCCGCTCCCGGTCGTCGAAGCCGCGCAGTCGGTGCAGCCCGAGGTCCAGCAGGGACGCCCCGGCCGGCAGCGGGTCGGCGCGCCGGGCGGTCGCCGCCGAGCAGAGCACCTGCCCGCCGTGCGCGGCGGCGGCCACCCGGGCGGCGCGGTGCACCTCCGGGCTGGCGTACTCGCCGTCCCGGGGTTCGGCGTAGCCGGTGTGCAGGCCCATCCGGACCCGGGGCGCGGCCTCCGGGGTGGGCCAGTCGTGACTGGCCAGCGCCCGCTGGGCGGTCAGGCAGGCGGTGAGCGCGGCGGCCGCGTCCGCGAAGGCGAGGAAGAACGAGTCCCCCTCGGTCAGCAGCTCGGCGCCGTCCGTGCCGGCCAGCGTGTGGCGCAGCAGCCGGCGGTGTTCCCGCAGCACCGGGCGGTAGCCCGGACCGAGCAGCTGGGCCAGCCGGGTCGAGCCCTCGATGTCGGTGAACACGAAGGTCACCCATCCGCTCGGGAGGTGGATCCGTGGCGACATGCGTGGAACCTCCGCCCCTGACGTCGGCTTCATGCTGCCCTATGGTCACGCCGTCACGCATCGTGAGAACGGTTGGCCGCATTCCGACCCAAGGTGCCACCGGATCTGGTCACCGGCAAGGTACGGGTCGGCCGGCGGGACGAGGCGGGGCCGCCGTCAGCAGCCGCAGCCACCGCCGCAGCAGCCACCGCCGGCGGGAGCGGACGACCCACTGGCCGGGCGGGCGCCACCCCGACCGGTGACCGCCACGGTGGACAGCAGCCGCACCGTGTCGGCGTGCCCCTGGGGGCAGGACGCGGGCTGGCCGGCCTCGGCCATCGGCCGGTTGACCTCGAAGGTGCCGCCGCAGGCGCGGCAGCGGAACTCGTACCGGGGCATGCCACCAGGGTACGACCGGGCCTGACGCCCGGGCGGACATGGGTGATACTCGACGGGTGGTGGACGGCGAGGACACATCGAGGGTTCGGCCCCTGCGACCGGCCGCACCGCCCGACGACCCCGGGACCGCAACGGAGTCCACACCGGTCCCCCGCCCCCGGCGCCCCTGGCTGAGGTCCACGCAGCCGGCCCCCGCCGGCGCGCCGCCGGAGCCCGCCGGCGCGCCGAAGCCCGCCGAGGGCGAGGCCAGGGCGGCGGATGCGCCACCCGTCGACCGCACGCCGACGGCCGGCGAGGTCGAGCCGACGGCCGGCGACGCCAATGCCGACAAGCCGGAGGCCGACAAGCCGGAGGCCGACGGACCGAAGGCGGACGAACCGAAGGCGGACGAACCGAAGGCGGACGAACCGGACGCCGGGCAGGCTGCCGCCGCCAGTAAGCGTCGGCGGGTGCCGTTCGCGCACGCGGTGCGGGTGCCGCCGCCCCGGCAGCTCGCCGTCGGCGCGGCCCGGGCCACCCGGGCCTGGTCCCGCCGTCCGAGCGGGCGGGCCACCCTGCCCGGGGTGTTCCTGCTCGTCCTGGTCGGGGCGACCGCGGCAGCGGGCGCGCTGCTGGTGCCGCAGGCGACCCGGACGTCCCGCCCGGTGGCCGTGGACGCCACCGCGAGCGTCTCCGCCACCGGCGTACCCGAGGGGGGTGCGCTGCCCGGGCCGACCGGCACCGCCGTACTGCCGGGTCTGCCCGGCGCCACCGGACTGCCCGGCACTCCCCTGCCGACGGGAACGCTGCCCGGCGGGGGGCGGCCAACCGGGCCGGTCGTCGGTCCGGCGTCCACCGGCCGGCCGGCGGACGCGCTGGCCGCGTGGGCGCAGCAGATGAGCGCGCGGACCGAGATCCCGGCTGTGGCGATGCAGGCGTACGGCTACGCCGAGCTGGTGCTGGCCGAGACGCACCGCAGCTGCCAGCTCAGCTGGACCACCCTCGCCGCGATCGGGTACGTCGAGTCCCGGCACGGGTCGGCCAACTCCGCCACCCTCGGGTCGACCGGCCGGGCCGAGCCGGAGATCGTCGGCGACCCGCTGGACGGGCAGGGCGGCCGGTCCCGGATCCTCGACACCGACCGGGGTCAGCTCGACCACGACACGGTCTACGACCGGGCGCTCGGCCCGATGCAGTTCATCCCCAGCACCTGGCAGGAGATCGGCGCGGACGCGGACAACGACGGCCGCCGGGACCCGCACGACATCGACGACGCCGCCCTCGCCGCCGGCAACTACCTCTGCAAGGGCGGCCGGAACATGACCATCCCGGGCGACTGGTGGGGCGCGATCCTCTCCTACAACGACGTGCGTCGGTACGCCCAGAGCGTGTTCGACCGGGCGAACGAGTACGGACGGCTCAGCCGTACGTAAGGTGATCGTTCGCATACATTGGAGAACTGGGCACTTCCCCCCAGCAGCCGTTGACGGCAAGCTAGACGGGTGATGGTGCGCGAGTGGGACCCCAGGACCGCGTCGTCCGCCGAGATCGCGTCGCTGCTGGACACGCTGAACGCGGTCCTCACGGCCGACCTCCCGCAGGATCCGCCCTGGCGGGAGAGTTCCCTGCGGGAATACCTCTCCGAGGTGATGCCCGGTGAACGGCGGATCTCCTGGGTCGCCCAGGAGGAACCGGCCGCCGACGGCACCCCGGGGCGGATCCTCGGGCAGGTCCAGGTGCTGCTCCTCGGCGGGATCGGGGTGCTGGAGGTGCTGGTGCACCCGTCGGTCCGGCGCACCGGGCTGGGCCGCACCCTGGTCAAGCTGGCCGCCCGCCGGATCCGGGACGAGGGCTTCGGATCGATCGGCGTCGAGGTCGTCGGGGACACCCCGGCGGTGGCCTTCTACGAGTCGCTCGGCTTCGCCCGGGAGTACGTCGAGACCCGCAGCGTGCTCGACCTGGGCGCGGTGGACTGGCCGGCGCTGGCGGAGATGGCCACCGGCATCGGGGCGGGCTACCACCTGGAGTTCTGCCCGGGCGGCCCGCCCGACGACGTGATCGAGGCGTACGCGCGGGCCAAGGCGGAGGTGCGCGACGTCGACGACGGCGAGCTGCGTCCCAGCTCGTACGACCCGGAGCGGCTCCGGGACAGCCTGGACACGCTGCACCGGCGTGGCATGAAGCCGTACATCGTGCTGGCCATCCACGAGCAGAGCGGGGAGGTGGCCGGGCTGACCGAGGTGGTCGTGCCGGCCCAGCACCCGACCCGCGCCGACCAGTACGACACGATCGTGGTGCAGGACCACCGGGGCTACGGCATCGACCGGGCGATCAAGGCGCGGATGCTGCTGGAACTGCGCTCGGCCGAGCCGGAGCTGGCCGAGGTGCAGACCTGGAACGCCCAGGCCAACGAGGCGATGCTGAAGGTGAACGCCGAGCTGGGCTACCGGCCCGACCGGGACTGGTGCGAGTACGGCGTGGACGTCGCCGAGCTGGTGCACCGCCTCGACGCCCACCCGTGACGGATATTCATCAAACGGCCTGCCGGGGGATGGACGCCGGACAGGAAAGCCCCTTAACGTGCGTTAGTTCCCGTCCGCCCATCGTGGAGGCCTCATGCGCCCGCGCCGCACAATAGCCGCGCTCGCGACCACCGCCGCCGTCTCGATCACGGCCATCGGCGTCGCACCCCCCGCGGCCAGCGCCGCGCCCACCGACCTGTTCATCTCCGAGTACGTCGAGGGCCTGTCCAACAACAAGGCGATCGAGCTCTACAACGGCACCGGCGCCCCGGTCGACCTGACCGCCGCCGGATACCAGCTCCAGCTCTACTTCAACGGCGCCACCACGTCGACGAACGTCGCCCTGAGCGGCACGGTGGCCGCCGGTGACGTCTTCGTCTTCGCCGCCTCCTCGGCCGCGCCGGCGATCCTCGCCCAAGCCGACCAGACGTACGGCGGCTCGCTGTACAACGGCGACGACGCGATCGTGCTGCGCAAGGGCGGCGCCGTGGTCGACTCGATCGGCCAGGTCGGCGTCGACCCGGGCACCGAGTGGGGCACCGGGGTCACCAGCACCGCCGACAACACGCTGCGCCGGCTGCCCACGGTGACCGCCGGGGACACCGACCCGTCGGACGCCTTCGACCCGGCCGTCCAGTGGGCCGGCTTCGCCACCGACACCTTCGACGGCCTGGGCAGCCACTCCGTCGACGGCGGCGGCCCGGTCGACCAGCCGGCCAAGCTCACCTGCGGCGGCACGCTGACCGTCGAGGCGGGCGCCACCGCGACCCGCGAGGTGACCGCCACCGACGCCGACGACACGGTCACCGACCTCGCGGTCACCGCCGTCAGCCCGAGCCCGGCGACCGGCTCGATCAGCCGTACCGCCGTCACCCCGGCGAGCGGGGTCGGCGGCACCGCCACCGCCACGGTCACCGCCACCGGCCTGCCGGCCGGCTCGTACACCGTCACCGTGACCTCGACGGACGCCGGCGGCACGACCGCCACCTGCACGCTCACCGTGCAGGCCACGACGGTGCTGTCGGTGGGCGAGGTGCAGGGCCGGACCGGAGAAGACGAGAAGGGCGCCACCGACCGGTCACCGCTCGCCCCGGCCAGCGGCAACGGCACCAGCTCCAGCCTGTACGACGTGCGCGGTGTGATCACCCAGAAGTCGCTCACCCGCAGCTCCGCCGGGGCCGACCAGTACGGCTTCTACCTGCAGAGCCGCACGGGCACCGAGGACGGCGACCCGCTCACCTCGGACGGCATCTTCGTCTTCATGGGCTCCTTCACCACGCTGATCGGGGGCTACGCGCCCACCGTCGGCGACGAGGTGGTGCTGCGCGGGCGGGTGTCCGAGTTCTTCAACCAGACGCAGCTCTCCAGCGCCTCGCTGGTGCGCAAGCTGGACTCCGGCCTGGACGTCGACACCGCCGTGCGGGTCGACGACGCGACGCCGCCGGCCGACGCGGCGAGCGCCGACCTGTACTGGGAGCGGCACGAGGGCGCCCGGATGCGGGTCCGCTCGGGCAGCGGGGTCTCCGCCCCGCGGCACATCTTCGCCTCCACGGCCGACTCGGAGATCTACGTGGTGGACCGCGAGGACCCGATCATGCAGCGGGCCGACCCGTACGCCCGCCGGGTGTTCCGGGACGCGCACCCGCTGGACGACATTCCCGGCCAGCTCTTCGACAACGGCAACAACCAGCGGGTCCTGCTGGGCGCGGGCGGGGTGAAGGCGACCGCCGGTGACTCCGGCGCGCTGCTGCCGGAGGCCCGCACCTTCGACACGCTGACCGAGGACGCCTACGGCGCCATCTCGTACGCGTTCAGCAAGTACAGCGTCCAGCCCGAGCAGCTGACCCTCACCGGTGGCGCCGACCCGTCGGCGAACAACCCGCCGCAGCCGGCGAACCGGAACACCGAGGTCGCGGTCGCCACCTACAACCTGGAGAACCTGTACGACTACCGGGACGACCCGTTCGACGGCTGCGACTTTGCCGGCAACCCGGGCTGCACCGGGGTCTCCCCGCCGTTCGACTACGTGCCGGCCAGCGAGGCCGCGTACACCGAGCGGCTGGGTGTCGAGGCGCGGCAGATCGTGAACGCCCTGCACAGCCCCGACCTGGTGCTCGTCCAGGAGGCCGAGGACCAGGACATCTGCTCGGTCGCCGACGGCAAGCTGGTCTGCGGGACCACGAACGACGCCGACGGCGCGCCGGACACCATCCAGGAGTTGGCGCTCACCATCGCGGCCGACGGCGGTCCCGCCTACGCCGCCGCGTACGACCGGACCGGTGCGGACGCCCGGGGCATCACCTCGGCGTTCCTCTACCGCACCGACCGGCTGACGCTGGCCGAGGCGACCGCCACCGACCCGCTGCTCGGCACCACCCCGACGGTGGAGTACCGCTCGGCGGGGCTGCCGGCCAACGCCGACGTGCAGAACCCGAAGGCGCTCAACGCGGTGCTGCCGGCGGACGTGGACCGCTCCACCGGGGTGGACGGCGCAAACGTCTACACGCGCGCCCCGCAGCTCGGGAAGTTCACCGTGGCGGCCGCGCCCGGCTCGTCGGAGCACTACACGCTCTGGGCGTTGAGCAACCACTTCTCGTCGGGGCCGGACAGCCGGGTCGGGCAGCGCCGGGAGCAGGCCGCGTACGGCGCCGCGCTGGTCAAGGCCATCGAGGCCGGGGACCCGAACGCCCGGGTGATCTACGGCGGTGATCTGAACGTCTTCCCGCGCCCGGACGACCCGATCGCCACCGGGGCGAACCCGACCCCGTCGGACCAGCTCGGGCCGCTGCACCAGGCCGGCATGCACAACCTCTGGGACGACCTGGTCGCGGACGTGCCGGCGGCGGCCTATTCGTACACCTTCAGCGGGCAGGCGCAGACGCTGGACAACCTCTTCACCAACGACAAGCTCCACGACGACCTGGTGCAGATCCGCTCGGCGCACATCAACGCCGACTACCCGACCGACGCCGAGGGTCTCGGCGACCGGGGCGCCAGCGACCACGATCCGCAGGTGGCCCGATTCCGCTCCCGGGCGTCGCTGGCCGTGGCGGACGCGTCGGTGGCCGAGGGCGACAAGGGCGACAGCGCCCTGACGTTCACGGTGACGGTGTCCCGGCCGCTCTCCGAGTCGGCGCTGATCTGCGCCACCACCTACGGCACGTCCGCCCAGGCGGGCTCCGACTACGACCCGTACGTCGGCTGCAAGACCCTGGCCGCCGGCCAGACGTCGCTCACCTTCCCGGTGACCGTCCGCGGTGACCGGAAGGTCGAGGCGGACGAGCAGCTCACGCTGTATGTGGCGGGTGTGCCGGGGCTTGAGCTCGTCGACCCGGTCGCCGTCGGCACCATCGCCAACGACGACTGACCGGTCCGCCCCGAGGCGGCCCGTCGTCCAGCTCACCGGCTGGACGACGGGCCGTTTCAGTACGTCCACCGCCGCGGATCCTCCGGGGGCGGCACGCCACGGTACTTCGCCACCCGCACCTCCCACTGGCTGCGCCGGCGGCGCGCCTCCCGGTCGATCGGGCAGCGGTGGAAGGTCTCGGGCGGCCGGGCCAGGCCGTAGATGTCCGCCCACAATTCGCCAGGCTCGGGGTCGAGGATGAGCTTCAGGTGGGACGGATACCGGCGGCCGGCGCCGTCGCGGGTGTCGTCCCAGTCCTCCATCGGCTGGATCACCCGGCCCTCCTGGTCGACCACGACGAGGTAGAGGCCCGCCGCCCCCAGCAGCCGTTCGAGCACCTGGAGACTGGGCGTCATCCCCCCGGCCTCGACCCTGCCCACGGTCGACGGCGCCACCTTGGCGAACCGGGCCATCTGCCGCTGGCCGAGCCCGGCGATCCGGCGGGCCTGCCGGACCAGACCGGCGATCGGGACACGACCGATTGTCTGCCCGGTCGGCGGTGGATCGAGCGCGGAAGCCATGCCCGAACCCTGCCCAGCGGGACACACCACCGGCAACCCCTGTGGACAACCCTGTGGACAGAGCGTGCGACCGCCCCTCGCGTGCCGACCCGCCACCACGGGGATCCACCTGACCCCCTTTGCTCTGCTGCAGCGACCGCAACACTGGGAGCACTTCGGTGTTGCGTGGGCTGCAGCAGAGCAAAGGACGAGAACCAACAAGTCACAGGGCGGACCGCCAACCGGGGCGAGGGCCGCCAGCCGGGGCGAGGGCCGCCAGCCGGGGCGAGGGCCGCCGGCCACCGCGCGGACCGCCAACAGTCGAGGTGCCAGAAACGGGGGCAACGGATGGAACAGCCGCCCCCTGCCACGCGTGTACATGGCATGGGAAACCACCCGGCAGCGCCGGCCCGTGCCCCCGAAGCTCTCTCGCCCGACCGCCCGGCGCCGCCCGGAACCCACCGGGACCTGCCGTTCGAGCAGTTCTACCGGGAGCACGTGGACCGGATCCACCGGGCGCTCGCGCTGGCCGTCGGAAACCCGGCCGTGGCGCGGGAGGCCGCCGACGAGGCGATGGCCCGGGCGTACGCGCGCTGGGACCGCGTTCGGAAGCTCGACAACCCGGCGGGCTGGGTGTTCCGGGTCGGGCTGAACTGGGCCACCTCGTGGTGGCGAAAGGTACGGCGGGAACGGCCACGGCCGACGACTGGCAGGCACCGGTGGCGGCGCCCGACCCGGCCGGCCTGGCCGCCCGGTCGGCCCTGGATCGACTGCCCGCCGGCCAGCGCACGGTGATCGTCTGCCGGGTCCTGCTGGACCTCTCCACGGCGGAGACCGCCGCCGTGCTGAACCTGGCCGAGGGCACGGTCCGCAGCCGGCTCTCCCGTGGCCTGGCGGAGCTGCGGGTCGCGCTGGAGGAGAAGGAGTGACCGTGAACGGCGTACCCGAGGATCTGGCCGACCTGGTGCACCGCGCCGCGCTGGCGACCCCGCCGCACGTGGGCGATCTCGCGAACGTACGCCGGCGGGCCCGTGCCCGGCGACGGCGTCGGGCCGCGGCGACCGCGGGCGGCCTGGTCGTTCTGGTCGCGCTCACCGGCGGTGCGGTCCCGCTGCTGGCCGGGGGCCGGCTGGCACGGCCCGCGACCACCGCACCCGCGCCGGCCAGCCCCGTGCCGGCGCCGCCACCGCCCACCATCCGGCCCGCCGAGCCGGCGCAGCGACTGATGATCGCGGTGGATTGGACCACCTGGCGGCTCGACGGCGGTAAGGGGCCGGAAGTCGGCCTGCGCGGCGGGGGCGAGGTGCTACCGGACGGGTCGGTGCGACGGCACCGGACGCCGAAGGACTTCAGCCCCGGCGCGGCGCTGCCGGACGGGCGGCTGGTCGGACTTTTGTACACCGACCTGATGCCCGGGGTACGGCGCACCGACGGCCCGAACGTCGAGGGCCTGTCGATCAAGCTGGTGGTGCTGGGCCCGGACGACGCCGTGGAGATCAGCCGGGAGGTCCGGATCAAGGGCCAGAGCATCGAACTGCTCGGCGCCGACCAGCGGTACGCCTACCTGGCCCGGGACGAGGGGATCGTCGCGCACGAGCTGACCACCGGCCGGGAGCGGATCCTGCTCCGGTCGTCGGCCGCGGGCGTCGACCTGATCGCGGCCGGCCAGACCTCGGTCGGTTCCGACCGGTTGGCCGAGCAGCGCACCGACCAGCCCTGCCGCACCGACGTACGCCGGCTCGCCGACGGAAAGCGGATCGCGCGGTTGACGGCCGACGGGATCTGCATGAACGGGCTTCGGCTCTCCCCGGACGGGCGACTGGTCGCCGTCCCGTACTTCCTTTCGAACCACGGCGGACAGCAGCGGGTGGCCGTCTACGAAACCGGCACCGGCAAGCTCCGCGTCGACCAGGCGATCGGAACTCCCCGCCGGGTGCCCGTGCCCGGCGGCGTCCAGGGGCTCGCCTGGGCCGACGACACGTCGCTCCGGGTGGCCTGGGCCGAGCTGCCCGCCGGGGCCCGTCGGGTCTACTCCGTGGAGGAAGTGCTGAAGGTGGTGACCGTCAGCGTTCAGTAGCGCTGGCGGAGCAGCTGGGCGGCCTCGACCGCCCAGTAGGTGAGGATGATCTGGGCGCCGGCCCGGCGGATCGAGGTGAGCGTCTCCAGCATCACCCGCTCCCGGTCGATCCAGCCGTTCGCGGCGGCCGCCTCGACCATCGCGTACTCGCCGGAGACCTGGTAGGCGGCGACCGGGACGTCCACCGCGGCCCGGACCGCCGACACCACGTCCAGATAGGGCAGCGCCGGCTTGACCATCACCAGGTCGGCGCCCTCGGCGACGTCCAGCTCCACCTCGCGCAGCGACTCCCGCAGGTTCGCCGGGTCCTGCTGGTAGGTCCGCCGGTCGCCCTCCAGGGCCGACTCCACCGCGTCGCGGAACGGGCCGTAGAACGCGGAGGCGTACTTCACCGCGTACGCCAGCACCGCGACGTCCTGGTGACCCGCGGCGTCCAGGGCCCGGCGGACCACGCCGACCTGGCCGTCCATCATCCCGGACGGCCCGACCATGTGGACGCCCGCGGCGGCCTGGGCCACGGCCATCTCGGCGTACGCCCGCAGGGTGGCGTCGTTGTCGACCCCGCCGTCCGGGGTGAGCAGGCCGCAGTGCCCGTGCGAGGTGAACTCGTCCAGGCAGAGGTCGCTCATCACGACCGTGGCGTCGCCGACCTCGGCGACCACGTCCCGGATCGCCACGTTGAGGATGCCGTTCGGGTCGAGGCCACCGGAGCCGGTGGCGTCCCGCTCGGCGGGCACCCCGAACAGCATGATCCCGCCGACCCCGGCCTGCACCGCCTCGACGGCGGCCTTGCGCAGCGAGTCCCGGGAGTGCTGAAGCACCCCCGGGAGCGACGCGATCTGGCGCGGCTCGGTCAGCCCCTCCTTGACGAACATCGGCACGACCAGCTCGGCCGGGTCGAGGCGGGTCTCGGAGACCAGCCGCCGCACCGCCGCGTTACGGCGCAGCCGGCGGGGCCGGATCTCGGGGTACGGCATGGCGGGCCTCCTTGACGATCAGCGGAACCGCAGGGCGGTCGGGCCCTGCACCTTCGAGCCGCGGCGCTGCTTCGCCGGCATGGCGGCGAGCTTCTCGCGCAGCTCGACGGCGTAGGCGGCGAGCGCCTCCACCAGGTCGGGCACCGAGGCGTGCTGAGGCTGCACGTCGACCCGCAGGCCGAACTCGGTCGCGGTCTCCGCCGTCTTGGGCCCGATGACGGCAACAACGGTACGCGCGTGCGGCTTCCCGGCGATGCCGACCAGGTTCCGGACGGTGGAGGACGAGGTGAAGAGCACCGCGTCGAACCCGCCCGACTTGATCGCGTCGCGGATCTCGGCGGGCGGCGGGGCGGCCCGGACGGTCCGGTACGCGGTCACGTCGTCGACCTCCCAGCCGCGCTCGGTGAGCCCGGCGGCGAGCGTCTCGGTGGCGATGTCGGCGCGCGGCAGCAGCACCCGGCCCACCGGGTCGAGGATCTCGTCGTGCGGCGAGAACTCGGCCAGCAGCCCCTCGGAGGACTGCTCGCCCGACGGGACCAGCTCCGGCTGGATGCCGAACGCGCGGACCGCGTCGGCGGTCGCCTCGCCGATACAGGCGATCTTGACGCCGCCGAAGTGCCGGGCGTCCAGGCCGTGCTCGGCGAACTTCTCCCAGACCGCGCGGACCGCGTTGACCGACGTGAAGATCACCCAGGCGTACCGGCCGTCGACCAGGCCCTTGACCGCCCGCTCCATCTGGGCCGGGGTACGCGGCGGCTCGACCGCGATGGTCGGCACCTCGCACGGGATCGCCCCGTACGCGCGCAGCCGGGCGCTCATCACGCCGGCCTGCTCCTTGGTCCGGGGAACGAGCACCTTCCAGCCGTACAGCGGGCGGTTCTCCCACCAGCTCAGCTTGTCCCGCTGGCCGACGCCCTCGCCGATGGTGAGCACCACCCGGCCGGTGAAGCCGAGCGCCGCCGCGACGAACGAGTCCACGGTCGACGTGGTGGTGTACTGCGTCTCGCCGGTGCCGTCCCCGGTCACCCCGACGCCGGTCGTGCCGTCCACCCCGGCGGCCAGCAGGCCGTCCCGGATCGCGGCCAGGTCACCCGCGTCCACGGCCAGGGCGAGCGAGCCCCGGCCGACGGCGGCGGCCAGCGCGTCGAAGTCCAGCGTGCTGACGTCCTCGACGTCGGCGGCGGTCCGCACCCCCGGCAGCGGCACACCCGCGTAGGTGGCCACGCCCTCGGCCTGGCCGACGCCCGGGACCACCTCGAAGTGCGCGGCGGTCCGCGCGACCGCCTGCACCTCCTTGACCACCGAGTCGTGGCCGAACGGGTCACCGGCGACCAGGTGCACCGCGTTCTGCCCGGATCGGGCCGCGGAGATCAGCACCTTCGCCACGTCCCCCGGCGCGCCCTCGGCGGGGCTGAACTGGGCGTCGGACTTGGCCTGGGCGCGGACGGCGTCGAGCAGCGACTCGGGGACTCCCCGGTCGTACACCACCTGGTCGGCGTCGACCAGGGCGTCGTGCGCCCGGCGGGTCAGCAGGCCCGGGTCGCCGGGGCCGGCCCCGACGAACGCGATGCGGCCTACGGGCTTACGGGTGCGGGTCATTCGTTGCTCCCAAATTGCTGGGTCCCCGGGGCGGCGTGTCCTTCTTGGCCGAGGATCGAGTCGGCGCCGAGTTCGAGGAGCTCGGCGGCGAGTGCCTTGCCGATCTCCGCCGCGTCGGCGGGCGTTCCGGTGCGGGACAGCCGGAGGTCACGAGTACCGTCCGGGCTGATCACCGCCCCGCGCAGGTAGATCTCCTCGCCGGCGTCACCCTCGGCGAGTTCGCCGTAGGCGGCCACGGGCGCGGTGCACCCGGCCTCCAGGGTGGCCAGCAGTGCCCGCTCCGCGGTGACCGCGGCACGGGACGGTGCGTGGTCGAGCACCGCGAGCAGCTCGACCAGGTCGGTGTCGTCGGCCCGGCACTCCACGGCCAGCGCGCCCTGGGCGGGCGCGGGCAGCATCAGCATCGGGTCGAGCGTCTCGGTGATCACGTCGGTCCGGCCGAGCCGGGCCAGCCCGGCCCGGGCCAGGACCACGGCGTCGAGGTCGGCGTCCGGGCCGAGCACCCGACGGAGGCGGGTGTCGACGTTGCCCCGGATCGGGGTGACCTCCAACTGCAGGCCGAGGGCGTGCAGCTGGGCGATGCGGCGCAGCGCGCCGGTGCCCACCACCGCGCCGGGCGGCAGCTCGGCGAGCGTCCGGCCGCCCTTGGCGACCAGCGCGTCGCGCGGGTCCTGCCGGGGCGGCACCGCCGCGATGTGCAGCCCGGGGGCCGCCGCCGTCGGCAGGTCCTTGTACGAGTGGACGGCGAAGTCGATGGTGCGGGCGGCCAGCGCGTCCCGCAGGGCGGAGACGAAGACGCCCACGCCGAGCCGGTGCACCGGGGCCGAGGAACGGTCGCCGGCGGTGACCACCTCGACCAGCTCGACGTCGCGGCCGGTCGCCGCGGTGAGGGCCTCGGCGATCTGGCCGGACTGGGCCATCGCCAGGGCGCTGCCCCGGGTGCCGAGGCGCAGGGGGGCGGTCATCGCGCACCTCCGGTGGACGGGACATGGGATTCGGCCACCGGCACGTCCGCGACCTCGAACGACGGCCGTCCGGCCGGGTCGGTCTCGACCACGTCGGGGACGTTGTCGACCGGGGAGGTCTGCGGCACCTCCAGGTCGAACAGCTCGCGCAGCAGGGCCGCGTACTGGTCGCCGCCCGGCTCGGCGGCGAGCTGGCGGACCCGCACGGTGGGCTGGTGCAGCAGCCGCTGCACCACCCGGTGCACCGTCCGGGCGACCTCGGCGCGCTGGTCGTCGGTGAAGTCGGGGCGGCGCTGGGCGAGCCGGCGCAGCTCGGCGGTGACCACGTCGTCGGCGCGGCCGCGCAGGGCGGCCACGGTGGGCGCCACGTCCGCGCCGCGCAGCCAGGACAGGAACGCCTCGACCTCGCCGGCGACGATCCGGGTCACCTCGGCGGCGTCGGCGGCGGCTGGCCCGTCGGCGAGGATCGCCGCCATCCGGTCGATGTCGATCACCTCGACGCCGGCCAGCTCGGCCACGCCCTCCTCGACGTCACGCGGAACGGCGAGGTCGAGCAGCACCAACGGGCCCCGGTCGGCGTCCCGGCGGGCCAACGCCCGGGTCACCACGTCGCGGGTGAGGACCGGTTCGGTGGCCGCGGTGGCGGCCACTACGATGTCCACTGTGGAGAGCGCGTCGACCAGCTCGGCCATCGGGACCGCGTTCGCGCCGTACGACTCGGCCAGCCGGACGGCCCGGTCGGCGCCGCGGTTGGTCACGGTGAGCGGCCCGGCGCCCAGCCGGGAGAGCGTCGCCACGCCCAGCGAGCCCATCGCGCCGGCCCCGACCACCATGGCGGGCCGGCCGGAGAGGTCGCCGTCGAGGAGACCGGCGGCCAGGTCCAGGGCGGCGGTGACCACGCTCTGACCGGCCCGGTCGATGTTGGTCTCGGCGTGCGCCCGCTTGCCCACCCGCAGCGCCTGCTGCATCAGCTCGTGCAGCAGCCGGCCGGCGGAGTCGGCGCCGCTGGCCCAGTGGTACGCGTCCCGGAGCTGGCCGAGGATCTGCGCCTCGCCGACCACCATCGAGTCCAGCCCGGCGGCGACCCGGAAGACGTGGTCGACGGCGGCGGCGTCGTAGTGCACGTAGAGGTGGTTGGCGAGCGCCGCCGGCGGGGCCCCGGCCTGCTCGGCCAGGACGGCGCAGATGTCGCCGAGGCCGCCGTGGAAGCCGGAGACGGCCGCGTAGACCTCCACCCGGTTGCAGGTGGAGACGAGCACGGCCTCGGCGACGTACGGCTGGGCGACCAGGCGGTCCAGGGTGCGGGTGAGATCGGCTGGGGCGACCGCCAGCTGCTCCAGCGTGGCGACCGGAGCGGTGCGGTAGGACGCGCCGACGACGAGCAGTTTCACGTGCCGATCGCCTCCTGGGTGTCGGTGGCCGCGAGCCCGCCGGGCAGGGCGGTGAGGGCGGACCCGGCGGTGCCGGGGAGCGCGGTCAGCGACGCCTTGCGGTGCTCGTGGAAGGACAGGATCTGCAGCTCGATCGCGAGGTCGACCTTGCGCATGTCGACCCCCTCCGGAACCGAGAGTACGCACGGCGCGAAGTTGAGGATGCTCGTCACGCCGACGGCGACGAGCTGGTCGGCGACCGCCTGGGCGGCCGACGCCGGGGTGGCGATCACACCGATCGAGATCAGCTGCTCGGCGGCGACCCGGGGCAGCTCGTCGACATGCCGGACGACCAGGCCGTTGATCTCCTCGCCGACCCGGGCCGGGTCCGCGTCGAAGAGCGCGGCGATGCGGAAGCCCCGGCTGGCGAAGCCGTCGTACCCGGCCAGGGCGTGACCGAGATTACCCACGCCGACCAGGGCGACCGAGCGGCACTGGGTGAGCCCGAGCACGGACTCGATCTGCTCGATCAGCAGCGCCACGTCGTAGCCGACGCCGCGGGTGCCGTACGAGCCGAGGTGGGAGAGGTCCTTGCGGAGCTTCGCCGAGTTGACGCCGGCGGCGTTCGCCAGGCCCTCGCTGGACACCGTCTCGTGGCCGGCGTCGGCGAGATTGTGCAGCGCGCGAAGGTATTCCGGGAGCCGCGCGACGGTCGCCTCGGGCAGGTCCGGAAGCGCCGGTACGGCACCGGCGCGGCCGGGCGCGCCAGGGTGACGGTGCTGACTCATGAGACTCCGTGCGGTGCGATCCTCGACCAGCGTCGGCGGCCGGCCGTTTCGGGACTCCCGCTGGCGACCGATGTTGCCGGCTGTGCTAGCAGGGCGCGTCGGAACTACAGAGTAGGCGCTTGTGAAGACGTGCACAAATCGCGATCTTGCTGGCCCGCGACGCGCCTCCACCTGCCCCTCCATTCCACAAGATCGATCTGACGCACTCCATCGGCGCCGCTCGGCGATTATTGCTCAATCCCGACTTCTCTGACCAATCGCGCGCGCTCCGTCGCGCTGTGTCATGATGGATCTTGGTCGAGGGTCACTCCCCGCCGCCGGTCCGGCCGACCCGGTCACGGTAGGGAGAACCCCACCCCGGACAGGCCCGCGCACGGGATGGGTCCGGCCCGCCGTCGCCCATAGCCTCGTGGCATGACCGCCATTCCCCTGGCCACCATGCCGGCCCCGGCACCCGCCCGCGGCGTCACCCGTCAACTCCTGCGCGACTCCGGCTACGTGCTGCTCGGCCTCCCCCTGGCCCTCGCCGGCTTCGTGATCGTGGTGGCGGGGATCTCACTCAGCGCCGGCCTGCTGGTGACCACCGTCGGCCTGCCGGTCCTCGCCGGCACCCTCTACGTGGCCCGCGGCCTGGCCGACATCGAGCGGCTGCGGCTCCCCGCCGTGCTGCGCCAGCCCCGGGTACGCCCCGAGTACCTGGTCCCCGAGCCGGGCGCGAAGCTCTGGCGCCGGGTCTTCGTGCCGATGCGTGACGCCCAGTCCTGGCTCGACCTGGCGCACGGCCTGCTCAAGCTGCTGGTCGCGCTGCCGACCTTCGTGCTTCTGCTCGTCTGGTGGGCGGTCGCCGTCGCCGGCACGCTCTACGGCGCGTACGACTGGGCCATCCCGCGCGGCCCGGACGACCAGGACCTCAGCCAGCTCCTCGGGATGGGCGACCGGGCCGGCGCGCGGATCGTCCTGAACACCGCGCTGGGCGTGTTCTGCCTGTTCACCCTGCCGCTGCTGGCCCGGGCCTGCGCCCTGCTCCAGGCGGGCCTGGCCCGCTCTCTGCTCACCGGGGTGGCCGAGATGCGCAACCGGATCACCACGCTGGAGGAGCAGAAGCGCGCCGCCGCCTCGGCCGAGGCGTCCGCCCTGCGCCGGCTGGAACGCGACATCCACGACGGCCCGCAGCAGCGCCTGGTCCGGCTCGCCATGGACCTGAGCCGGGCCCGTCAGCAGCTCGCCGCGGATCCGGAGGCCGCCCGCCGGACCCTGGACGAGGCCGTCACCCAGACCCGGGAGACCCTCGGTGAGCTGCGCGCCCTGTCCCGGGGCATCGCCCCACCGATCCTGGTGGACCGGGGCCTGCCCAGCGCCGTGGCCGCCCTCGCCGCCCGCGCCCTGGTCCCGGTCGAGCTGATGATCGAACCCGAGCTGGGCACGCCCAGCGGGCGCCTCGACCCGGCGGTGGAGAACACCGCGTACTTCGTGGTGGCGGAGGCGCTGACCAACGTCGCCAAGCACAGCCAGGCCACCTCGTGCCAGGTCGAGGTGACCCGCCGGGTCGGCCGGCTGGAGATCGCCGTACGGGACGACGGGGTGGGCGGCGCCCACCTGGCCAAGGGGCACGGGCTGGCCGGCATCGCCGACCGGGTCCGGGCCACCGGCGGCACGCTCGACGTGGTCAGCCCGACCGGCGGCCCGAGCGAGGTCCGTGCCGAACTGCCCCGCTGAAGCGGCCGGCGGGCCCGCCGCGCCCGAGCGAGATCCCGCGCCGAGCCGCCCCGGTGAAGCGGCCCCCGCCGACCCCGCCCTGGGCTGGGAGGGCTGTCCCGGTGGCGGCGGCGTGGTAGACACCGGAACCATGCGGGTGGTGATCGCGGACGACGCCGTACTGCTCCGGGAGGGGCTGGTCCGGCTGCTGACCGAGTCGGGACACGAGGTGGTGGCCGCCGTCGGTGACGGCGACGCGCTGGTCGAGGCGGTGGTGACGCACCGGCCCGACGTCTCGGTGGTGGACGTCCGGATGCCGCCCTCGCACACCGACGAGGGGCTGCGGGCGGCGGTGGAGGCCCGGCGGCTGGTGCCGCGTACGCCGGTGCTGGTGCTGTCCCAGTACGTCGAGGTCTCGTACGCCGACGACCTGCTGGCGACCACCGGCGGGGCCGGCGGCGGCGGGATCGGCTACCTGCTCAAGGACCGGGTGGCCGCGATCGACGAGTTCCTGGACGCGCTGACCCGGGTGGCCGCCGGTGGCACGGTGCTCGACCCGGAGGTGGTCGGCCAGCTGCTGGTCCGGCGCCGCCGCGACGACCCGCTGCGGGAGTTGACCCCGCGCGAACGCGAGGTGCTGGCCCTGATGGCGGAGGGCCGTTCCAACACCGCCATCGCGAGAGCCCTGGTGGTGAGCGACGGCGCGGTCGAGAAGCACGTCCGCAACATCTTCACCAAGCTCAACCTCCCCCCGGACGCCACCCACCACCACCGCCGGGTCCTCGCCGTCCTCACCCACCTCCGCGCCTGACCCCGGTCAGGGG
>NZ_QGKS01000264.1 GCF_003172935.1 Micromonospora sicca
TCACGCACCACGCCGCAGACCACCTGGGCAACGACCGGGACCCTGCGGTCGACCGCAGGGTCCCGGTCGTTGCCCAGGTGGTCTGCGGCGTGGTGCGTGAGCACGGGTACGCGGAGGTCCGGGAGGTGCCCGGTGACCAGCTTGCCGTCCTCCGGAAGGAGATTCGGTCACTGATCAGGCAGCAGACGGGCCACCCCGCCCAGACACTCGTTCACGGCGATCTCCTGCTGGTGGTATGTGATCCGCTGCGGGACCCGGAGGCAGAGATGCGCGCGGCGGCCGAAGCGGTAGGAGCAGTGCTGTTCGGGGATCAGCCGCTTCCGGCCACGCGACCCGAGCAGCCTTGGATTGTCACGTGGACCGCGTGGGACCTGGGCTAGATGCCGGATCGGCCCTTCCGCGTGCTCGCCACTCGCGGCTGCTTGAGCTGGATCTGCAGCGCGGCTCCTGGACGCGGTCAGATGGGCGGGGTTGCGGTGCTCGCCGCTGTCGGTCCGGCCCTCCCCTACGGCCCACATGCCGACCGCGGCGAGGACGCACGCTGTGGTGAGTGCGGTGAGCACGAGGTGGTAGCCGTGCGGACTAGGCGGCCAGAGCCGTGTTTCCGCAGCTCAACCCCAAGATTCGTGTACTAGCGGATCAGCACATCAGTGGAACCCAGGGAGTCGGATGACCTCTAGAAGCTGGCGTGTGACGGCTTCGCTGCCGTCGTCGATCGCGGCCAATGCCCCCGCTTGGATCAGGTGGGACAGGTTGCCGATCATCCCGTGCGTTCGTTCGTGTAGGTACCGGTCTAGGCGGATAAGGGTGCCATCCTCGTGGCGGTGCAGCCGCAGTCCGGCCTCCAGGTTGGCCACCAGGCCCTCCCACTCGGGCCCATAGGGAATCGCCCCCGCTTTGACGAGCGTTATCTGGCGAGCGGTTTGCGCGGCGTGCCCCCCGGTGAACAGCCCGGATTGTTCGAGGTTGATCCCTGCGTAGACGAACGTCGCCGGCAGGCGCTCGGTCAAGTAACTGAGCTGATCGGAAGGGTACTCACCGGCGGCGGTAGGCAGGTACAGGTTGTGGATCTCGTCAACCAGCACCAGGTCACATCGGGCTTCAGTGAGCGCTTGGCCGACCCCGTCGACGAAGTTGGTGAAGCCGGCCCGCGGGTTGATCGGTGACAGGCCGAGAAACCGGGCGACCTCCGCAACAAGGTTGCGGGGAGAGCATTGCGGCGGGGTGGTCACGTAGACCACGGGGATGCGGTCTTGGCTGGGATAGCGCTGGCGAATCCACAGCTCGTAGGCGCGCCCGAGCTGCGTGAGGCCGGTGCTCTTGCCCGTGAACGGGGGTCCCGACACGACCAGGCCACGGCGGGCGATGGAGTCGTGATGGTTGAGCTGGGTCAGCCCAACCTGCTCTTCGATCTCCTGAATAGTGGGGGTCGCCAAGACCACCCTTCCGCAGTGGTAGTCGAACCGGGCCTTGTTGTAGGCCGGGCGTGCGGCCTCGGACAGCGCGGCCCACTCGGCCTCGGGGAGCAACTCGAAGTGGGGCGGGACTGCCTCACAAAACGGCGCCAGCCGCGCAAGGTTGTGATCGGGTCGGGCCGCTCATTCGGCAGGCCGTCGCCGTGCCCCTCGGCGTTTACTGCCATTGCGTGGCCTCCTCGTTTGCATCGAAGACGGCGAGTGGAAGGCCTTGCCAGCTGCATCTCGTCTAGTTCCGGCTTGGCCGGTGTCGCCACGAATCGGTGCCGTCGGTAGTCGCGGTTGGGCGGGCAGAGGCGGATGCCGCGGCGCAGATAGGTGCCACCACCCGCCCCGCGGCCGCTGGTGGCTCCGCCATCGCACCGCCCTCTCAGATTGATCGACGATGATGGTAGCGGTCGCATGGCCGAAGGCGGAAGACATTCAGCGGGCCACGCCGGGGTCCGACATGACTTCAACCGAACATCGATCGGCCGTACGACGACCGGAAGGAGATTCAGCCAGCTGCCGGTGGCGGTTAGCTTCGAGCCTCCATCTCCCGAACGAGGCCAGATCGGATGTGCAGCGGCGGTTGTTCGTGGAGACGAACCTGCCACAGCCGGGCAGGCGGTCGTGGCTGACGGCGATCGGCGACAACGTCGACTACACCCACTGCCTCAAAACGCACGTCCGGATACGGCTTCGCCGTTTCCCCGGGGAGTCCGAGGAGTTCGGATACCCAAACCCGCACCGAGCGCGTTAGTACGCGCGTTCTAAAATCTGTTGTATTGTCCATGGATGACAACCTCCGATGGGGCCGAGGCCGAGCCGCCCCACGTCAGCGCCAAGCAGCAGCGCGTCCTGACGGTGATTCACGATTGGATCCAGCAGCACGGCTACCCACCCACGGTGCGCGAGATCGGCGCAGCGGTCGGGCTTGGCTCTCCCTCGTCCGTGGCGTACCACTTGAACATTCTGGAACGGCGTGGCCTCCTGCGTCGTGAGGCAAACGCGTCCAGGGCGGTCGACATCCGCAGGGCGCGGGTTGGTACGGCATCGAACGGAGCAGACGAGCCAAGTGTCAAAGTTCCGGTGCTTGGCACTATCGCTGCCGGTGCCCCGATCCTCGCCGAGGAACACGTGGAGGACGAGCTGACGCTGCCTCGCGCCCTAGTAGGGCACGGCACGTTGTTCGCTCTGATAGTTAAGGGCGATTCCATGATCGAGGCGGCAGTCTGCGAGGGAGATGTGGTCGTCGTGCGCCAGCAGGCGGTCGCCGAGAACGGCGACATCGTCGCCGCGATGATCGAGGGCGAGGCGACGGTCAAGGCCTACCGGAGCCGCGACGGTCGCGTCGAGCTCGTCCCGCGAAATCCGCTCTACGAGGTGATCTCCGCCGAACATGCGGTCATCCTGGGCAAGGTCGTCTGTGTGCTTCGGCGCGTCTAGCGTCCGGCCGACGTCTGCTTACGGACGTCGGCGCCGTCCTCGGCTGCTGCGATGCCAGCTAGTTGGTACGGCTGTCTGTGCAGGCCGTCTGGGCTAGTCGCCCGATGGCACGCCGACGGCATGCGCGATGCCGTGCAGGACGCCGATCGTACAGTTGATGCGGCCCCCCTCGACCTCAACCAGCATCCGCCGGGAGATGCCGCTGCGCTCGGCGAGGCCGTCGAGGGTGAGATTGGCCGCGCGTCTGGCCTTCGCGACCGCATGGCCGAGCGCCGCAAGGTCCACGGGCGGCGGCGGCTCGATCACAAGAATTCAGGCAAGTCGCCGCTAGAACTCTTGTCAGTGCAGGATAATGCCCTAAATTGGGGGGCATGTGGCCGTCGCCCGTCGCCTCACTGCAGCTCTTTCGGCGACCAAGCCCGGATCGCAGGGTTGGGGTGGTCGCGAACGAGTTGGGCCGCTGGCGCCCGTGCCTGCAGGACGGCGATGCGATGATCGACCGTGAGCGGGCCTACCGAGCCTTCGACGACCGCCATCCGTCGGCCCCGTGGGTCAGCGCGCATACCATCGCTGGCAAGGTGGCGAGCCTCCGTCGTGCGGTTTGGCGGGCACTCGTCGACGGCGCCGACGAGGCCATGCACGTAGCGCTGTCACCGACCCAGCTCGCGGCGGCGATCGCAGCAGCGTCTGGACGACGTCCGGCGAACAGGGCCAACGTCCAGGCCTCCTTGAGATGGCTACAGGCGGCTGGATTGCTGAAGGTCGTCGACCACGGCAACGGCCAGCGCTGCAACACCTACCAACTCTGCATCCCAACGCCAAGGGGGTCGACCCGACCGCAGCGACCCGCGCAAGATCACCGGCTCCAGGCCTTCGACATCCGTGCCAAAGCATGGAGCCCGCAAAGACGCCGCACCTGGCGGGCTGTGTGGCAGGCGCTCCTCGCGGCGGCCGACTCAGAGGGCGTTTTCGTCGGCGACGTAGCAGAGCTTGCTGACGCGGCGAGCGACAGGCTCGGCATCGACATCGCCGACGAGACAGTCGCAAAGATCCTGCGATGGGGTGTCGCCACCCAGCTAACTGATCAAGCTCGCGGCGGACGCATTCCCCTGTATCGAATTAGGACGCAACCTGCAGTGAGTTCCGGCTGTTGAGTTTCGTCTCAAACAAGCAGATAAACAGGAGGGGGACGCCGATGAGGCGGGACGAGGTTGCGCAGCAGGCAGGCGAGCCCATCGACTGGAGTACGGCCCAGGTGGACACCACGGACCGGCGGACACGGGCGGCCTACACGGTGAGCTTTGACTCCGACGACAAGCTGATCCAGTGGCTGGAGGCCGAAGCGGGCCGGCGGGGAATGAACCCGATCGAGCTGATGCGAGACCTCCTGGGCGAGGCGTACCGGCGCGCCGCCTGACGGCATGCCGTCCAGCGCGGTGACTGCCTAAAGTCCGCCGGAGCAGCCGCCCGGTCAGGTCGAGGCGCTCGTGAGGTCCACCCACCTGGCTCGTGTCAGTTCTCAGGCGAAGTGGCCGCTTCTCGGTTGCCCTGGCCCTGGGTCTGCCCAGCTTCTCAGTGGACGGCCTGGGTCGCGTGGGCGATCGCCCGGCGAAGCGCGGACAGCGACACGGACCGGTCGTTCTCTAGTTCGGTCAGGCCGAGCTCGATCCACTCGCGGATGAGGGTGGATGGCTTGACGCCGGCCTTATCTGCGGCGGCGCGTACCCGCTGGTCCAAGTCAACGGGCAGACGCACCCCGCGCATCACCATCCGCTCGGTGTCCGCCGTCGGCGGCAGCTCTACCTGGGCGGTCTCGTCGTACTCCACCTCACCGCGGGCGAACGCCTCAGCCGCCCGGACCACGTCCTCGCTCATCACCCGCCGACCTCCCACGCCTCGTAGCGCTTCAACTGAGCCGGGGCCATCGCCCGGGCCCGATGATCTGCTGGCCACCATCGAGCTGGAGCGGCCGGGCGACAAGGACACGCTGACCAGCGGCGAGGAGGAGCAGGCTGCCTCGATGCAGGGTGCCTTCCAGAAGCGCCGTTGGCGGGAGCGCCCTCCGCCGTCGCGACCCAGCACTGTTCAGACAGCTCCGACCGCTTCCAACGACCGCCGGAGACCGGTCATATTCAAGCACGACCATCTGTCGGCGATCTCCACGACCCAGTCCGCCGACGCTGGTGAGCTCGGGAGGGCCGTTTGTAGATCCTAAGTTTGAGGAGCATCGACGGCGCCTCAAACAGCGATCCGTGGGCTCCACGGCACCATCCGCTTCAGGCCGTTCCACGGTCCGCCGATCCCACGCCGACCCGCAGGTTGAACAGCGTCACTAAGCTGCCAAATTACGCACGCTGCGCGATGAAGGGAGGGCGCAGTGTACCTAGGGGAGCTGGGCCTGTTTGGGTTCCGCGCGTTCGCTGACGCGCGGATCCGGCTTCGGCGTGGGGTGACGGTGCTCCTAGGCGAGAACAGCGCCGGCAAGTCGGGCGCGACCGACGCGTTGCGCATGCTTACCGAGCCCTTGGATGGCCGACGGTCGTTGTGGGCCGACGATAATGACGTGTGCCGTACCGGCGACCACGCGAGCTTCACACTCCGGATGGCGCTGCGCGGCACGGCGTTCGAACTCGCCCCGTACAGCGACGCCTTCGCCCCGTCGCCACGGACCGGCGAGGCGGAAGCACGCTACGCGCTAACCTATGAACCTCCTGGCGCGGCGGAGACCCGTGGTCGGATGAGCTGGACCGCCGGCAGCGGCGCGGTCGCCGACGACCCCGACCCGGGGGCGCGCAGTCGGCTGCGGCACGTGTATCTACCTCCGCTGCGGGACGCCGCCCGCGAGCTGGGCCCTGCCGGCAGTTCCCGGATCCGGGCGATCGTCGAGCGGATGCTCGCCGACGAGGCCTTCGTCGACGAGGCCGGCGACCGCCACGACCGGACGCGTTTCCAGAGTGAGGTCGGTGAGCACCTGCGCCGCATCGAGCTCAATACCGTACTGGTGCGCGCGTCGCAGAAGGTCAACGAGCCGTTGACCGAGCTGACCAGCGGTGCGCACGAACACATCACCGACCTGGGCTACGGTCGCGCGGACCTCACCAGCTTGGTTCGCGGGTTGCGGATGCGGATGGCGGACGCCGGAGTGGAGCCACGCGACCTCGCCGAGTCAGGCATGGGCTACGCCAACCTAGCCTTCATCGCGACCGTACTGACCCACCTGCACGCCGCAGCCCAGGCAGATCTCACACTCCTGCTGGTAGAAGAGCCTGAGGCGCACCTGCATCCCCAGTTGCAAGCCGTCTTGCTGGACTACCTGGCCCGCACCGCGCGGGACTCCCAACGCACAACCGACAACGGGTGGCTCGGCCGAATCCAGGTCGTTGTGACCACGCACGCGCCGCTTCTGGCCGCCCACACCGACGTCGACGACATCGTCGTGCTCCAACGCCGCCCCGTCACCGCCCCCCAGAACGCCACCAGCGACCCACCCGGCCGTGCAGCCCCGGTAAGGTTCACCGCCTCCGCGGTGGCAGTCGCCGAGCTCGGCCTGGACCCCGCCGACAGGGCACGCGTCAACCGGTACCTCGATGCCACCCGCAGCAGCATGCTCTTCGGCCCGCGCACCGTCCTGGTCGAGGGCATCGCCGAGGCGCTCCTGCTCCCAGCGATGGCCCGCACCCTGTTCACCGGCCGGGACTGGACCCGCTTCATCGGCTCGACCATCGTCGCGATCGACGGCGTCGACTTCGGCCCGTATCTGCGGATGCTCCTGACCATGACGCCGTCGGGTCGCATCGCGAACCGAGTCGCGGTGCTGACCGACACCGACCCCGGCAAGCGTCACGACCCCGTCGGAGCCCTTCGCCGGCTGATCCACACTCTGGGCGCCACCGACGCCGCAGCCGTATTCGCTTCACCCAGCACCCTCGAACCCGAGCTGCTCGATGCCGGCAACACTGCCTTCTGGCCGGCATGGTCGGCGCAGCGCCCCACCGCCGGGCCCCGGTTGAAGACACGCGTCGACGCCGCCGCCGACGCCGACGAGCGGGCCCGCATCCTCATCTCCGCGATGAAGAAGACACGCCTGCGCAAGGGCGACTTCGCGCAGAACTTCCTGGATCACACCACCACCGACGGCCATGCGCTGCAGGTACCGGCCTACATCCGCGAGGCCCTGACCTGGCTGGTGGCACCACTGCCATGACGACACCCTCGACCGTGCTCCCCACGAGCGAAGGCCTGCAACGGCACCGGGCGATAGCCGCCACCCAGCAGGACGCCGTCGTGACCGCCGCCGTTCCTCACGCCGTCGTGGCCTGCCCCGGCGCAGGAAAGACCCGCACCATCGTCAACCGGCACTGCGCCACACCACGCAACCAGCCGATCGGGCGCGCCATCACCTCCTTCACCAAGATCGCCGCGGCGCAGATTCGCGCCCGCGCCCACGAACTCGGCCGCCCCGACCTCCTGCAGCACCCCCACGCGATCATGACCTTGGACGGATTCTTCTGGCGCTTCCTCGTCCGGCCGTTCCTACCGCCACCCGACGACGTCAACCGCCGACCGTTCCGGCGGGTGGAAAGCTGGCGCGACGCGCCACGCCAACTGCGCCAAATCGACTACCTGCCCGACCCCACCAAGCCCCGCCAACGACACACCTTCGACCTCGCAGAGTTCCAGTTCCGCTACCCAGGCCAGCTCGCCGCACCGATCGCGACTCTGACCGGTCGCGCCCGTAGCGATGGCGGCCGCCGTCACCTCAGCGACGAGCAGATCGCGACCGTGTGCCGCCTCGCCGAGCAGCAGCGCACCCGACTGGCCAACGACTACCGGCTGTTCACCGGCGAAGAAACCCGCCGCGCGGCCGACCGCAATCTGGCCAACCACGCACATCTCCTCGGGCAGACCCTTCCCGCGCGGTTCAGCGAACTCATCGTCGACGAAGCCCAGGACTGCTCCGACGTCGATGTGAACCTGCTACTGGCCATCCAAGAGCTGGGCCTTCCCACCCTCGTCATCGCCGACCCGGACCAGGCCATCTACGGCTTCCGCAGCCCCGGCCCGCCCG
This sequence comes from Micromonospora sicca, assembly GCF_003172935.1. Lineage (GTDB taxonomy): Bacteria > Actinomycetota > Actinomycetes > Mycobacteriales > Micromonosporaceae > Micromonospora > Micromonospora sicca. The sequence continues at coordinate 7,972 of NZ_QGKS01000264.1, forward strand.
CGATCAATCGCCTGCTCGATCACATGGAGACGGTCGAGCTGACCGGCAACTGGCGCTCCTCCACCACCGTGTGCCGCCTCGCCGCAACCATGCGCGCTGACCCACGCCGGCGAACCCCCGATATCGCCCTCGCCGACCACCACGACATCGACCTGCCCATCCACCTCATCCCCCTCGACGGCGGAAAGGAGCTGTCGACCTTCGACGACATCGCCGCCCGGGCCGGCATCCCCCCAACGCGCCGCCTCGTCCTCGCCCACGCCGCCGCGACGCTGCCCGGCGTCGGCGCCGACCCCCGACGACCACCAGCCAACCCCACCAGCGCGCTGGCATGGGCGGTTGCGATGCTCCGCCAGGCGGCTCCGGACCAACGCACACGGGCCCTGGCTGAACAGATCCTCCAAGCCGGGCTGGTGCGCTACTGGATGCCCGACGCCGATTACATCGCCGCCACCGACCGCCGCGACACCTATGGGATCGACCCGCACCACCTGCGCCGCCTCGCCGCCCGCGCGCTCGACGAGCTACCCGACCTCTCCCTGCCCGCCGCCGAATGGTGCGCCGCCGCCCGCCGCATCCTCAATACGCTGCGGCCTTTGCCCGACAACACCACGCCCGCAGGAACGACCCTCACCTGCCCACCGGGCAAGAGCACCAAGACCGCAGCATCGCTCGCCGGCGTGCCCACAACCGCTGTTACCGAGCACACGGTCCGCACCGACACCGTGCACCAAGTCAAAGGCGAAGAAGCCGACGCCGTTCTGATGCTCCTCCCAGACGACGACCGCACCACCCACCTGCTCACCATCTGGGCCGCCGACGCGATCCCCGCACCCGCCGGAGCAGGCCCCGCCCCGCACGAGACCGCCGAAGCCCTGCGCGTGCTCTACGTCGCCGTCACCCGCGCCCGCCGACTCGCCGCGCTTGCCCTCCCAGCCCAACACATCACCGCGACCGCCCAATACCTCACCAGCCGTCACGTACCCACAAACGTGACTACCTGACAGGCGTCATCACCCAACGGATCATCGGCGTCGAGCACCCGACGCCGCCCGGTGCGCGCTTCAGACAACACCGGCCCTGGCCGCCTAGTCCTCGTCACCCGGGGCAAGGCTGAAGCGATCACAAACCTAGGCGAAGCTGATACGACTGAAGTGGGTACAGAGCGTCGGTGATCGCCTGACGCAGCTCGTGGACGCGCATGCGTACCGTCACCATCGCAGCCTGTCCGCAGCGGGCGGATACCGATCGGCGCAAAGATCACCGAGGGCTGGGGTAGCTCTGCGTGGGCACGTACAGGCGGCCGCCGGGGTACTGCCTCCCGACCGTTGGCGCCTGGCGCACTGGCCAGGTGGTCAGTGCCGCAACGCCGCCGGGTACGCCAAGGCGGGCCAACGCGTGATCGAGCCAGGCCGGTTCCTCGGCGCACATCTCGGTGATCAGGGCATACTGTCCGGGCACGCATAGCCGGCGATGCACGACAATGCTTTCTCGAACCAGGGAGCCAGGCATCGTCCGGAGGAAGGCCGCGCCGCGGTGGTGGGTCTCGGTGGCGTCGTCGAGCGGCCCGCCGAAGCGCATCTCGCCAGAAGTCAGCACGACACCGAGCACGTGTGGATGGGCGTCAAATAGCGGACCGAGGGCCTGCTGAAGCACCTTGACCTTCTGGGGCAGTGGATCACTGGCGAAGGCAGTCAGCGGCCACAGCGCCCCTGCGTCTTCCAGCCACAGCCAGGCCGCTCCTGCGGACTGAGTCTTGATGGCCTTCTTCATGAGCGCTTGCAGCAGACGATGGCCTTCGTCGGCCTCCCACAGCGGCCCGGTGATCTGCGTCCCGGTCGGCGCCGGGCCAGGTCGGGCGGTCAACGTCGCACCATTGACGACAACCTCGATCGGAACTCCGGTCGCCGATACCTCGGCGGCTGCCGCGTCCACGGCCTCCTTCCACTGAACGTCGGGTTCTGTAGGCAGTTCGCCATCCCAGTGCACGTCGTGGCGGACTTCCAGCACCCGGAGATGCATCATGGCATCGTCGATCCACCGGCTGTGGGCCCGGAAGCCCTGGCCCGGGCCCAGCGCCCGGACCTCGACAAACACGTCACTGCCGGCGCGTACCGCCCGCAAGTCCCCAGGCCCGCCCTGCGGTTTTACCGGCTCAAGCGTTAGCCGCGCACCGGCTTGGCTAGCGAGGACCGCCAGCCGGGCCAAGGCAATGTGATGGCGGAACTCCTCGGCCGCCGGGTTGACGCGCAGGTTCTTCCGTACCTGGCCGATGCCCTGGACCCCGGCGTCGACCAGGACCTGCAGGCGAGCCCACAAGCTGATCGCGGCGACGAACGCCGGCGCGCCCAGCAGCGAGGCGAAGTAGGGCATCACCGTCGGTCCGGTTGTACCTGGTCCGGGATGGGTGGCGCGGTGCAGCCAACCAGGTCCGAAGAATGCGTCCAAGTCCGTGATCGCTCGGCTCGCAACTTGGTGGCCGAGCGGCGTCAGGTACTCCGCCTCGGCGGGATCGCCGATGGCGACCGCCCAGTCCAATTGTTGGCGGCCGGCCTCGACGTCACGCCACGCATCGTTCACGTCCCTAGCTTCCCCTGCCTCACCATCACTTTTCCTGACACCGCACCCTTAGCGGCTGCGGGCCGAGCGCGCGCTTCTCCACCAGGTGCTCCGGGCTCACGAGGCCGTCACGCCTCCGCACTCGGGTGTGGACGTAGCGACCGTTATCTGTACCGGGCGGGCCATGGCCGCTGGCGTGACTCGTGCAGCTCCTGCGGGTACTGCAGGTAAACGTTGGTGTCGAGCACGACCAGGACGCCGGCGCGGTGGAGCTGGTCGACGCGCTCCTTGAGGCTGCGGATGGCCTGCTCGAAGACGGGCGACTCGCTCGGTGAGCTCGGTGGAGACCAGGCCATTGAGGACCCCGCTTTCCTCCCGGTTTTCCGAACGGGACGGCGGCCGCGAGGATGGTCTCGTAGGTGCGAAGTCCGATCAGATGCTCCAGCTTGTGGGACGGAGGTCTCTTCTCCTTCCTAGCCCGCTTTGCCCCCTACGAGTTCGATGCGGAGGGTGTTGGTTACCTCCTCGGTCAGCTCGCCCTCCGCGCCGACCGAGATCGTGCCCTGGTCGGTGACCCCGAAGACGAGCTCGACCGTCGCGGTCTCCAGGACGAGGGGATCGTCGCCTCCGGTACCGGCGGCGACCGCGGCCCGGACTGTGGTGATTGCCTCGACGAGGGCTTCCTCGACGGCGTTGTTGCGCAGCTCGTACCGGTCCTGCAGGTCCTCTGGGACGAGCGTGAGGTCGATCGTGTGGGCCCTCTGCCGGGATCGGCTGCCACCCACCTTGACGTTCCAGCCGATCACCGGAACCCGGAAGTCGAGGCCGCCGCCGAGCTTCGTGGTGACGACCACGTTCAGGGTCAGCTGGACCGAGCTGGTCCGTAGGTCCCGTCCCGCGTCGGTGGTGGAGATGCCGGCCTGCTTGACCGCGTCCTTCACCGCCGCGACCAACTCTTCGACGGGCACGCTGTAGTCGATCACGTCCATGGTGGAGCCTTTCAGGCAGCGGTGGCGAACGGGTCGCCGTACACGGTGTACGCAAGCCAGGTCGGGTCGAGCGGGTCCTCTTGCTGCTCGGTCCGTGCGACGAGGGCCGCGGTACCGAGGGTGGCGCCGTCTGCCAGGGAGCGGTAGAACGCGGTCGCGAAGCGGGCCGAGCTTTCGGTACGAACGGCCCACAGCGTGCCGACGAACGCGCCGGCGCCGGACGACATGAACTGCTGGGCCCAGCCGAGCATCTTCGTGTACGTCGGCGCCGCGCCGGCGCTGCGGCAGGCGTTGATGAAGACCAGAGGGCCGATCTGCTCCAGGGTCTTGCGGATGGCGGCCTCGGCGAGCAGGGCCGGCTTGAACCGGCCGCCGTCCATGTCGATGAAGGAGCCGTCCGCGGAGAACGTGTTGTGGCAGGCGAAGTGGGTGGCGCCCATCTCCCCCGAGTTGATCAGGGCGAGCAGGTCGTCCGCCTTGGTGATCGGGTCGCCGTGGGCCGTGCCCAGGATCGCGCTGACCGCCGCGACCTCGTCGTACACGCCGGTGGGCGCCCTGGTCGGCACGACGAAACGTGGATTTCCGAGCCCCACCGTCGGGGTGCGGCGCTGACCGTAGGTGCGGCGTACCACCGGGACCTGCTCGACCAGGAAGCCGGCGTCGTTGCCCGTGTTGAGCGGGTAGAGCAGCTCCCACGGGACCAGGTCGTAGTCGGTGGCGATGGTGAAGGCGCTCATGTCCGCGCCGACCTGCCAGAACTGGTCGCGGATGTCGGCCGGCACCATATCCGACCACAGCTGGATGCCGGCCGACCGGATCACCTCGCGGGTCATCGTGGCGCTGTATCGGGAGCTGCCGCCGGCCAGCTGCTGCAGCTCCTTGATGGCGTTCTCCACGGCGGCGTTCGGCGTGTTCGCGACCGACTCGACAACCGGGGCGAACAGCGCCGCGTCCGAGCGCAGCTGAAAGATGTACTGGCTGCCGTTGAACCGCACCTCCATGGTGACCTCTCCGGGCCGCGCGCTCGCCGCGCCCAGCGACGCAGCCTTCGGCTGCCCATCGCGGAACGCCCCGCCGACGTCCGCGGAGACCTCGACGGAGACCTCGGCCAGGAAGGTGCCGCCGGCCCACGCCGTCACATCAATGCGATGCAACCCGGGGATCCGCGCACCGAACCCGAACCGGATTGGCGGCGGGTCCTCCGCCGGCTTGAGTAGCACGGTTTGCTGCAGCGGCCCCTCCGCGTGCAGCCCCACCGGCACGTGGACCGTCACGGTGACCGGCGCGCCATCATCGGTCACGACGAGGCTGGCCATCCGGGACATCACAGCGTCGGCTGGAACCGAGCGCCCGGCGCTGACGATCCGGACATCGACAGTCAGATCCTGACCCACCGGCACCTGAGTGGGCGCCCGAGCCACCAGCAGCCGCTCCGGCTGCCGCCCGGTCCCGGGGACGGACCCGATCGGCGGAAGGTCCGAGGGCTTGATGATGTCGCGCTCGAGCAACTCCGCCAGCACCCGACGCGCGCGGTCGTCGAGGCTGCCGCCGCGCTCGGCGAGCCGCTTCAGCACCTCGGCGGCATCGTCCGGGTGCTGGATCAGATGCTTCTGCAACATCTCCCTGGGGTTCGCCCTCAGGGCGTCGCCGAGAGACGCATGCCGTAGCTCCTGGCGTAGATCCGCCAGATGTTGTCTGGCCCTGTCGTCGAGCGTCAGCCGGGAGTGCACCGAGTGGATCGTGATTCCACCCCGGATGAGGGTGTTCCGATCGACCCCTCGGTCTATGGCCAACTCGGCCTCTCCGGCCTGCTCGGGCGCGAACTGCCGGGTGATCGACCGGCACGTGTCCAGCAGATGGTCACGGACCGGGACCAGGGCGTCCCTGATCGACTCCCGGACTACCTGTTCGGGTTCGGTGACCTGGAAGGTCACCTCGAGAGACGCCATGAAGTCGTAGACGCCGTCGCGGCTGGGCATCCTCGCCGCAAGGACGGCCTGGTGCTTCCGGACGTCCACCTCGTAGCGCGTCGAGTACCTGCCGCCCCTCAGATCGGACAGTCGCATCGGCCGGCCGCTGTCGAAGACCTTCAGGTCACCGGCACGGGTCGCGTAGACGATCGCTGTCGACGGTCGATATGTCGGTGCCATGCGGCTGGACACGGGCACGGGCGCTTCGCCGAGAATCAACGGGATGGTGGCGAGACTTTCGACCAGCTGGCGGAGGTCCTCCTCGGCAGTGCGAGTGTCGAGGCGCCAGAACTGCCGGCTGCTCAACGGCCGTATGGACGCCGGCAGCTCGCTGTCCGGTGGCTGTTCCGCTCCGCCGACCAGCACGGGCACGACCCTGATCCCGCGCTCCAGTGCGAATTCGATCTCGCTCCGGACGAAGTCCGAAGGATCATCCAGCCGTCGGCGAGACGTGTCGCTGAGCCAACCCTGCCCGATTACGACGATGAGCGCCCTCGCCCCTGCCAGCCGTTGCCACAGCTCGGCCCACAAGTTCGCACCGAGCGGAACCGGTCGGCTGTCCCGGAAGACGCTGTCGCCGCCGAACCGGTCGGTCAGAGCATCGTCGATCAGCCGCGCCGCGAACTCCTCGTCGCCGGCGCGATAGCTCAAGAAGAAGCTGACCATCATCGGCAACGTATCGAACATCCCAGCGGGAGTCACCGTACGCCCGGTGCGTCGCGCGCGACTGTCGGCCGGGCAGCGTACGCCGCCCGGCCCCTGCTACCTCCGACCGGGCGACCTTGCGGATCAGCCCGGCGAACATCGTGTTCCTCGCCAGGACAGCGGTGAACGCGCGGTGCCCGCGACTCGGCATCGACAAGCTGGCTGGCGATGACGTCGACGGCATCTGCTTGCATACACCCGGCGGCCTGGAGGTCCTGTTCCGCACCCGCCGCCGTCGGGCCACGGCCCCCGTGCAGCTGCTCAGTCGACGAGAAGCGGGCGGACGTCAAGGCTGAGGTTCGCCTGCCGGAGACACTAGTCAGCCGGAGTCGCGAGGTGGACGACACGGATGCCGCGAGGGTGCTCAGGGCCGCCCACCGCTAGGAGCCTCTACCGCCTGAGTAGCGCGGGCCCCTGCAGAGCCGCACCGCGTACCGGACTTCATCGAGCCGCACCCCGTCGTTGTAGCGCAGCTGCCCGCCGACCCTCCTCGCGCGGTAGCCACCTCAGAGACGATGAAGCTCGGCGGACCGTCGGAGTTGGGTTTGGGGCTCGCCCTCTCCCCCACCGGCGCGACAGGTCGCGACACATCGGCGCCCAGCTACTTCCCGTCGTCGGCCCTGGAGTGCTGGAGCTTGTGCACGTCCAAGCCGGCATTACGCCCTCGCAGCGTCATGCCCGTGTCGTAGGTGAGCAGGCGGACGCGGCGGCCGGCCAAGGCCTGCGTGGTGGCGGTGCGGTCGACGATCTCGTCGTCGGTGATCGGCAGCCGGGTGTGTCCCGGCGGGTCGAGGATGATGTCCAGGGTGATCCGGCCACGCGGGATGCCGCCGCTCTTGATCGGCGAGTAGTCCTGGTCGCGCAGCTGGCCACCGTCCCGTATCACCTGGTCGATCCTGGAGGTGACCATCCGGGCTCGACGCCGGACGTCCTTGTTCTGGTGCTGCTTCTTGCCGTCCAGCTCGTCGACCACGGCCATCGGCACCAGGATATGGATCGGCTCCTCACGCAGTCCGAGGTCCTGCCGCAAGTCGATCTCGTGCAGCTCCTGGGGGTAGTGCAGGTAGACGTTGGTGTCGAGCACGACCAGGACGCCGGCGCGGTGGAGCTGGTCGACGCGCTCCTTGAGGCCGCGGATGGCCTGCTCGAGAACAGCGACCCGCTCGGTGAGCTCGGTGGAGATCAGGCCGTTGAGGACCCGCTCCCCTCCCGGTTTCCCGAACGGGACGGTGGCGGCGAGGATGGTCTCGTAGGCGCGGAGCCCGATTAGCTGCTCCAACTCGGTGGGGCGGATCAGGTTGTGGAGCCGCCGGCGGACCTCGTGCACCCATTCGATGTAGGTGAACGCCCGCTCGACGGCCGCTGTCCCGCCGCCGCCCCCGATGATGTTGTGCAGCTTGTTGAGCAGGTCGCCGAGGGCGGAGTCGAGCACCGTGCGCTCGGTGCCGGGTAGCGGGTTGACGAGCATCCCGCCATTCAACACGGCCCCGGCCTCACCATGACGCCGGGCGGGCGGGAGGACGTCTGCCTCCCGCCCGCCCGGGTCACCGAAGCGCGTCGACCATGTCGTCTGACGGCTCGAACAGACGCCTGATCGGCCGCTCAAGGTTGTTGACGTCGACGGCGAGGTCCAGCACTCGCGGCGCAAGCGGATGGCCGTTGACCTTTTTCCCCGGATTCCGGACCATGCTGAATTCGTCGTAGACCTCCATCAGCGCGAGGGCGGCGCCGCGCACGACCCTAAGGGCTTGCCTCAGGCCGACAGCCCCGAGCTCCAGCTCGTCCGCCAGGTGGTTCAGCTCGGCGGCACGGCCGAGGGCATCGATGTAAGCCCTCGCGAGCTTCACCTTGCGCCCCGGTTGCGGCTCCGCGCGGACCGTGTCGCGGAGCTCCCCCAGCGTCTCCAGCATCGATTGGGCCAGTAGCCGAACGCGATCGAAGGTGTTCGGCTGTGCCGGCGCCTCGCAATCGCTTTGGGCGGCGGTGAGGACGGTGAGTTAGACGTGCAAGCGCTGGGTGTCCACCTCCACGGGCTCTGGGTCCGGGTGCTGCCCATCGCGGGCGAGCACGTCTGCAAGGCCGGCCTCGACGTCGAGCACGCCGGACTGCTCGCCGATGAACCGCTGGTAGTGCTCCTCCACAAGGATCTCCCGCAGGCCCGCCTCGATGTCCCACGTCGCTTCGAGCCGACTCTGAATGGTGTCCAGCTCCGCCCTGGCGGCCGCACCCAGCCGGTCGGGCGTGTCCATGTTTCGGTCGTTCACGCTCGCCCCCTCGTTCTGGTCGCCCTCGTCCCGGACCTGCAACAGCTCTTCGAGTCTCTTGCGCGCCTTGTAGAGGCTGCTGCGGACGGCCTCCGGGGTCATCCGCAACTGCGCGGCGATCTCGGCCGGGGTGTATCCCTCGAACGACCAGGCGAGCATCTGCCGCTGCCGCGCCGGCATCTGTTGCAGTGCCATCCGGATGTCCTGCTTGGCGTCCGCCGCGGTCAACTCGCACCCTGCGGCCGTCTCGGGGGTGTGCTCGGCGATGTCGTCAACAGGCATCGCGTCGACCTTGCCCAGCCGCTCGGCGTACGCCCGGGAGGCCGTTACCCGTGCCCATGCCTCGGGGGTGTCGATGGTGGCCCACCGCTGGTAGGCCTTGTGCATCGTCTCCTGCACGACGTCCTTGGCGTCCGCTTCCGACGCGCCCTGCCAGATGAGCCAGCCGGCCAGTCTGGCGGCGAAGCCGCGGTAGAAGGCGCTGAACTCCTCGACGATGCGCCCCCGGTTCGCCTCCGTGAAGAAGTTCGCCGCCAGGCGCTCCTTGACCTCCACCTGCAGGCGCTGGCTGCCGAGCTGGAGAATCCCGTCGGCATCTACCGACAACGCCTCAGCAGCGGTGGAGTCGGTCGGCACCACGCACGAGCGAATCCCATCCACCGCTCAGGTGTCGGCTCTTGAGTGGTCTGGTCATCCACGACGGTCTCCAGAGTGGCCGTTGGTAGGCACGCTCAGTGTGATGCACGACCCGTCGGACCGCTGGTCACGGAGCCGGCCACCGCCGGGCAGGGCCTCGGCGATGGCGATGAGCGAGTCACCGCGGGCCTTCTCCGCCTGGGCGCGCCAGCGCGCCCGGATCCAGAGTGCCGCCAGCGCGGTGAGGTTGCCGACGACCACGGCGGCCACCCACCCCCAACTGATGTTGTCCACTGCACCTCGCTCTACTCCGGGCGAGCGCCGGTGGCGCCCGTCTGGAAGGTAAGAGGGCGCCACCGGGCGGAGCGTGAACCGGCGTCCTCAAGAATTCTGCCCTGAGGCCTACGGCAGCCGGTGCGAGCTGACGACGGCGAGGCGGGCGCCGGTCCGCAGCGCGTCGAGCACCGGGGAGCTCCACCCGGGCGCGACGGTCCCGCACCTGTAGCAGCCCCCACAGGCGCGGTCGGTAATGCTGCTCGACGACACGTGAGCCGAGTTGGCACAGCTGGTCCAGGGTGTAGTCGCTGGTTCGGCTGCGCACGTACGCGCGCTTGCTGGCCATCGCGTCGTCGACGTCGCCATCTTCGAGCCCGAACGCCCGGCAGACGTCTGGGAGCTTGGTGGCACTGACCTGCCACAACGTCTCGGCGATCTCGTCGCGCAGCTGCATGGCATCCGTGCCGCTGCCCAGGTCGTTGCGGGCGAAGGGGTCGGCGAGCACGGGTGCGACGCTCACTTGGTGATTGCCGCTTTCCCCCCCACTTCCGGACACGATCAAACTGCGCTGCGACCACCTGCAGATCCGCCGGCCGAAACAGGCCGACGAACGCGGGATGTACGCGCAGCACCACGGGAACGGACGCGCGCTCCCACGGCAGCGATTCTCCGATCTCTACCTGCTCGGCCAGTGACAGCAGCCGCGCCGCGTGCTGGTACCCGGCTTGGACCAGCATCTGCGACACGGTGGCGAGTTCCTTGCTCGTCTGGCTATCCACCGTGGCGTCCCTCGGGCACGGGTGTCACTGTAGGCGAAGACACCGACACGGGACTGGTGCCTCCGTCCCGGTCATGAGTGGTACCGCTGGTGCAGGCGGTCGAAGAACGCGCTGAGCAGGTGCTGTGCGGCATCGTCGTCGACGAGCTCGGCGCCGCCGAAGCGGTACACCTCGTACCCCTTCAGGCGAAGGTCGCGATCTGCGCGCATCATGTCGGCGTACTGGCGCGGGTTGGCGCGGCCGTCGTCGTCGGCGTAGTGCTGCTTGCCGTCACATTCGATGACGACGCGGGCCCGGTGAGGCAGGAGCAGCAGGAAGTCCATGCGTTGACGTGGGAGCGGGCCGGGTGCCCGTCGCTCGGTCGCGGTGTATGGGTCGTAGTGCAGGTAGACCTGCGGGATCAGGGCCGGGATGTCGGGACCGAGCCGGACGTAGCGCCCGGCGTAGGTGCGCAGGATGCGCCGCTCGGCGTCGTTGTCGCCGAGCGACTGGTCCAGCCTGCGATAGAGACTGCGTGAGATGTCCCGGTCCGGCTCGCCGGTCATCCCTTGTCGATCGGCCCACCAGTCGGTCAGCTCGGCCCAGGTCAGGCCGTGAGCGCCCAGCGGCCGGTCGTACACCAGGCAGTTCTCGGCGTTGCGGACAAAGTGCAGGTCGTTGTTGACGGCGTCGTCGAGCACGATCTCCGGCTTGGGTCCGAGCGCGGCGAAGATGAGGTTCTTCATGGAGCCGCGCACGCCGGAGCCGATGAGGCGGTAGTCGAAGATCGGGGCACCGCTGATGGCATCGACCTGGACGATCTCGTAGCCGTCGTGGATCAGCACCTTGTTGAGGAAGTCCCGAAGCTGTTCGACCTCGGCAAGGTTGGTGCGGACCTCGGGGTGGAGCATCTCGACGAGGAAGGCCAGCAGTGCTTCGTCGTTGTCCGCCAGCCCGAACCGCTCATCCCTGAAGATCCAGTCGTCGGGCCAGTCGCATGGGTTGAGCAGACGGTGCTGAAAATTGTCGCGACCGGCGGTGTCGTAGCGCGGGTCGTTGCTCGGCATCTTCTCCAGCGGGTAGAGCCGGGCCAGGAAGTCTGGCTCGTCGAGGTCGCCGCTCCAGTGTGCCGTGGGCATAGCCGCGAACCCCTCGACCAGGCGGCGGCGGGTGACGTGGGTGATCCGGCCCGTCGCGGTCGCGCGCTGTATCGGCGAGGACATCATCGGGCCCCGAGTGTACTGATAGCCCCCGACGAGCCGCCCTTAGCTTGGCGTTTAACCCGTCTGCTTTCGTCGTTCGGTGATGGATAGGGCGCGTTTCACGGTCTTCCCGACGTCGTAGCTGGGCGCGGGTTGTCGGTTCTTCGAGCCTGGGGGTCGTCCGGGTCCTGG
>NZ_QGKS01000253.1 GCF_003172935.1 Micromonospora sicca
CATCTTGCACTTCAGGGCCCCCGTCTCGACATCCACCCGGAACTCCCCGGCCCCGACGGCAGGATCGCCGGAAGCGGAGGTGCCGCCGGCAACCGCCACCGGATCGAGCTCCTGCTGAACAGCCGCCGATTCCGGCCGTGGGCCGTCAGGTCCGGCGCAGCCGGCGCCACAGCAGGAGCGCGGCGCCGAGGACGACGGTGACGACGGGGATCGTCAGGGCGGCCGGCCAGGGGCCGCGCTGTGGGCGGCCGGCGTGCCGGACGGTCAGGTCGGGCAGCAGGCCGGTGGCGAGCTGCAGGTCGAACACCTGGCAGGTCTGCATGCCCAGTTCACAGCTGTCGCCCGGGTCGAAGCGGGACAGTGTCCGGCGGGTGCCGGCGCCGAGCTGCACCTCGGTCAGCGACAGCTGCCCCGCGGCGTTCGCGGTCGCGGCGACCACGCTGCCCGCCGAGCGCCAGCCGAGGAGCTGCACGACGTCCTGGATCGGCGCCGGCGGCGGTGTGCCGCCGTCGGTGATGGCGACGAAGTCGACGTTGCCGGCGATCGACAGGAACACACCATGGTTGGTGTTGCCGCCGGTGGTGCCGTTGAATGGCCCCTCCGAGAGCCAGGGCACGGTGGCGAGGAACCTGCCGTCCGGCGACCAGCCGACGTTGGCGGCCAGCTCGCGCCCGGCCGTGATGTGGACGCTGCCGGACTCGCGGCCGTCGAGGTCGACGAGGTGGACCTCCTGACCGACCTGTACGGCGAGCCGGCGGCTGTCCGGCGCGAACGCCGCCGTCCACGCTGGTTTGATCGCCGGCACCTCGGTGCTGCGTCCGGTCGACAGGTCGAGCAGCCGCAGCGTGCCGGTGCGGGCCACCTCGGGTTCGACGAAGTTGACGCTGCCGAACTCGCCGGAGCGGGTGAGGGGGGCGGCGCTGTACGCGACGTGGCGGCCGTCGGGGGACCAGGCCAGCAGCCGCACGCGGACCGGGCCGCCGAGCGGAATCGACCGGCGCTTGCCGGTGGTCAGGTCGACGAGGACCAGGTCGCCGGTCGCGCCGCGGTCGTCGCCGAGCAGCACGCGGGTGCCGTCCGGGGCGAGCAGCGCCGACGGGCGGTTGCGCTCCTGCAGGGCGTCGACCTGCCGGTACGTGTCCCGGTCGGCCCCGACGACCAGCGGCTGGAACATGTTGAACAGTTCGCCGTTGCCGTAGCCGTAGAGGGCGATCGCGCGGCCGGGCGGGGCCTTGGTGACGGTGCTGGTGAGCAGCGAGTACCCGGCGAAGCGGTCCGGCAGGCCGGGCTTCTTCGACGGGGCGCCCGGCTGGGCAGGAAGCGGCACGCCGGGCACGACCAGGACGGCGAGGGCGAGCACGACGACCGCCCACACCGCGGCGGTGCCGATCCGCCGGCGGCGGGCCGAGCGGCGGCCCAGGGTGAGCACGGTGTCCAGGTAGCCGGCCGGCATCGGCGGCGCCGGCTCGTCCGGCAGGGTGGCGAACAGGTCTCTCATGGGATGTCCGACCCTCCCGGCACGTAGTTCGGCAGCAGGCGTCGCAGCGCCGCGATGGCGTACGACGTCTGGCTCTTGACGGTCCCGGTCGAGCAGCCCAGCGCCGCCGCGGTCTGGGCGACGTCGAGGCCCTCCCAGTAGCGCAGGACCAGCACCGCGCGCTGCCCGCGGGACAGCTTGGCGAGCGCGGCCAGCAGGTCGATGCGGTGCTCGGCGCCGGTCAGCGGCGTAGCCGAGGGCCCGGCCACGTCGGCGGCGGGGCGGACCCGGCGGGTCCACGTGCGCTCCCGCTCGGCCAGGTAGGCGTGGACCAGCATCGCCCGAACGTAGGCGTCGATCGAGTCCGCCGCCGACGCCTTCCGCCAGTGCCGGTACAGCGCGACGAGACACTCCTGCACCAGATCGTCAGCGGCCGACCACTCTGCGCACAACCTGTAGGCAAGCCGCCGCAGCGACGGCGTGCGCGCCTGCACGTAGTCGACGTATTCCCGTTCATCCCGCAACCCGACCTCCCAGCAACACTATGAGTGGTCCGGGACCCGATTCGGTTGTGGCCTCAACGAACCCGGGCCGGAGTACTAGGGTGCGGTGGTGGATCTGCTGCGGCATCTGCGGCACTTCGTGGTGGTCGCCCGGGAGCTGCACTTCGGGCGGGCGGCGGAGGCGTTGGGGATGGCGCAGCCGCCGCTGAGCCAGTCGATCCAGCGGTTGGAGCGGGAACTCCAGGTCGAGCTCTTCGACCGGTCCCGGCGGCAGGTCCGGCTCACCACCGCCGGTCAGCTGCTGCTCGGCGAGGCCGACGAGCTGCTCGCCGGGGAGCAGCGGCTGCGCAACCTCATCCACCAGGTACGCCGGGGGGCGCTGGGCGTGCTGCGGGCCGGCGTACCGCCGGAGACCCCGGCGGTGACGCTGCGCGTGCTGCTGGACCGGCTCGCCGCCGAGGCGCCCGGGCTGGAGGTCGACCTGCACGAGCTGACCAGCGCCGAGCAGGTCCGGATGCTCGCCGAGGGCGGGCTCGACGCGGGCCTGCTGCACCACCCGGTGGACTCGGCCGGGCTGCGGTTCGGCCCGGCGGTCGACGTACCGCTGGGGGTGCTGCTGCCGCGGGCCTCGCCGCTGGCCCGGGGCCGGCAGGTCGACCTGGCCGAGCTGGCCGGGCTGGATCTGGTCACCGCGCCTCCGGCGACCGCGCCCGGCCTGCACGACCACGTCCTGGCGGTGTGCCGGCGGCACGGCTTCACGCCCGGTCGGGTCCGGCACGCCCGCAACCCGGAGTTCCTCTTCGGCCTGGTGCTGGCGGGCGGCGCGGTGGCCATCGAGCCGGAGGCGCTGGCCCGCCGGGAGCCCCGGATCGCCTGGCGGCCGGTGGTCGGGAATCCGCTGGTGAAGCGAACCTCGGCGGCCTGGCCGGACCGTTCGGCGCACCCGGCCGCGCCGATGTTCGGGCAGCTCGCGGCCGAGGTGCTGGCGGTGGCCGAGCCGGCGCTCGCCCCGCCGATCCCGTCGGTGGCCCGGCCGTGGCCGGTCCTCTTCGAGGCCGGTCAAGCGCCGACCGGCTGAGCGACCGAAGGAGACCCTTGTCGCAGATCACCCGCAAACCGCTGTGACGAAGCGGCGCCGTCGGGTACGACAAGGAAGTGAAAGGCGCGCCCGGCGGGCCGTGGCAGCGCTCCCGCGCCGGACGGGCGCCTTGACGATGGGAGAGACAGCCGCATGGCAAACCCGATTCCCGACATCTCGCTCAACGACGGCAACACCATTCCGCAGCTCGGCTTCGGGGTCTTCCAGATCGAGCCGAAGGACACCCCGACGGCGGTGGGCAAGGCGCTGGAGGTCGGCTACCGGCACATCGACACCGCCGAGATGTACGGCAACGAGGCCGAGGTGGGGCAGGCGGTCCGCACCTCCGGGCTGGACCGCGGCGAGGTCTTCGTCACCAGCAAGCTGAACAACGGCTTCCACCGGCCCGACGACGCCTGCAAGGCGTTCGAGTCGACGCTGCAGGCGCTGAAGTTCGACTACCTGGATCTGTTCCTGATCCACTGGCCGCTGCCGACCCTCTACGACGGGGACTTCGTCTCCACCTGGAAGGTGCTGGAGGAGCTGCAGCGCGACGGCCGGGTCCGGTCGATCGGGGTGTCGAACTTCCAGGTGGCGCACCTGGAGCGGCTGGCCGCCGAGGCGGACGTGGTGCCGGCGGTGAACCAGATCGAGGCGCACCCGTACTTCGGCAACGAGGAGGTGCGCGCGTACGACAAGGCGCACAACGTCGTGACGCAGGCGTGGTCCCCGATCGCGCAGGGCAAGGTGCTCGACGACCCGACGATCGTCGACATCGCCCAGCAGGTCGGCCGCACCCCCGCGCAGGTGGTGCTGCGCTGGCACGTGCAGCGCGGCGACATCGTCTTCCCGAAGTCGACCACCCCGAAGCGGATCGAGGAGAACTTCCAGATCTTCGACTTCGAGCTGGACGACGCGGCGATGGACCGGATCACGAACCTGGACAAGGGCGAGGCCGGGCGGCAGGGCCCGAACCCGGACACCTTCGACTACGTACCGAGCTGACGTAACGCACCGGAGGAGCGCGGCGCAGGTAAGGAGGGGGCCCGGGAGGGCCCCTTCCTCGCGTACGAAAGGACCACCTCGCCGCGATGATGCGCCGCCGTCTCCCGCTCGCCCTGCTGTCGTTGCTGATCGTCGCCGGAGTCGGCGCCTGCAGGCCGGCCGCGGCCCCGCGGGCCAGCCAGTGGTCGGCGCCGCCGACCCCCTCGGCGACGCCCCCACCGCCGCTGCGGCCGGCGCCCACCACGGCCGCCCAGATCCGCAGCCGGGTGAAGGCCGCGATGCTGGACCTGGACGCCGACTTCCACCCGGAGACGGCCGACTACGCCGAGAAGAGCACCGAGGCGGTGAAGCTGATCGCCCCCTGCCGGGACAGCCTGCCGTCGGACCGCAAGCGCAGCGGCCAGCGGGAGCGGCTCTGGCGCGGGGAGAAGATCTGGCTCCGCCAGTACGTCGTCGGCTACCTGAAGGTGCCCGGCCGCAAGCTCGCCGACGAGCTGCGCGACCCTGGCCAAGTGCAAGCGGCACCTACTCGTCCGACGGCAAGGTGTCGACGATCGTGCGCCCGTCGCCCCCGCTGCTGCCGGACGGGCCGGAGACCATCACCTTCTGCGAGCGCCTCGCCAGCAGCCGCCCGTTCCACCAGTGCACGCTGCTGCTGGCCCGGGGCAACTTCGTGCTGGAGATCGACGCCTCCGACGAGAACGGCGACCTCGCGGCCACCCAGAAGCTGCTGACCCGGCTGGCCCCGCTGGCCGTCGCGGCCCTGCAGAAGGCCGCCTGATCTCAGGAGCCGACGCGCTCGGCGATCCGGTGGAACGCCGCCGGGGTCGCCGAGCCCGGTTCGGGGACGTAGACGATCAGCCGCTGGTCGGTCTCCGGGACGTGCAGCACCCGGCATTCGAACTCCAGCGGCCCCAGCTCGGGGTGGTCGATCCGCTTGACGGTCGGGCGGCGCTCGCCGACCTCGTGCTCCGCCCAGAGTGCGGCGAACCGCGGCGACACCCCGAGCAGCTCGGTGACGAGCGCGGCGATCGCCGGGTCGCCCGGGTAGCGGCCGTACGCGGCGCGCAGGTCGGCCACCGAGGTACGGGCGAACCGCAGCACCTCCGGGTCGTCCCAGTACGACCCGGGGATCGCGCGCCGGAACATCCAGCGGATCATGTTCCGCTCGGCGGCCGGCACCGCCGACAGCTCGCCGACGAACCAGGTGGCCAGCCGGTTCCAGGCCAGCACCTCGTAGCTCGCGTCGACCAGGTACGCCGGGGTCCCGGTCACAACACCCTCTTGCTCACGCTGGCCTACCTGCGCGCCTTCGCGGTTTTTATCGCTGGCGGCAAGGGCGGCTGGAGCGCTACCTAGGGAACCGACGAGACCGAAGGATGAAGCTGCTCATGTACACCCTCCCGAAGACCGGTGCCGGAATCAGCGTTGCGGGCGTGAGCCTGGCCGCATATCAGCTCACCTGGCTGGCCGTAGCCTTGGTGGTGGCCGGCGGGGTGCTCTTCACCGCCGCCAAGCTCTTCCCCCGCGTGGCCGTCGAGCCTGTACCCGATGCGAGCGGCCGCACCCGCATGCGGATGACCCTGAACGGTCGCCCCATCCGTGCAGCTCGGGGCGCACACCGCTAACGGCGCAGGCGGACGCCGCCGGGAGTTCCAGTCCCGGCGGCGTCCGCCTGTCCAAAGGCGGTCAATCAGTGACTCGGGAGCAGGGCGCAGAGGTGATCGTGCACCTGGCGACGCTGCCGGCGGACGGGCCGAGCGGCCTGCTGTGGGGCTTCCAGATGGACGCCGGCGGCGGCTACGGGGTGCTACCTCGGACAACTACGCCTTCTGGCAAAACGGCGGCCAGGGCGGGGAGAGCGAGGAGCTGCTCTGCCGGTGGCGGCGCAGCCGGGGCGTCGGCGACGAGATCGTCATCGCCACCAAGCTCGGCGCGCGCCCCCTGGCCCCGGCACCAGCTACGCCGACAATCCGGAGGGCCTGTCGGCGAAGGTGATCCGGGAGTCCGCCGAGCGCTGCCGGGAACGGCGCGGCATGGAACCGCTGCACCTGCTCTACGCGCACATCGAGGACCGGACCGTGCCGCTGGAGGAGACCGTCACGGCGTTCGCCGAACTGGTTGCCGAGGGCACGGTGGGCCTGTTGGGGGTGTCAACTGTTGCCGTTTGAGTAAATTTGGGTATGCGTTAGTGACCTTAAAAGAGTGGCTTGCGATGTGGGTGGTGCATTGTGACGGGGGATCAGGCGGTCGGCGGCTCGGCGCCGTGGGGGCCAGGTCGTGGTGGTTGCGGGTGAGTGTCGTACCGGGTGGTTATCGTGCTGGGCGTGGCGGGCCGCGAGCGGTTGGGTGTGGTGCAGGCGTACCGGTTCGCGTTGGACCTGACGCCCCGACAGGAGCGGGCGGTGCTCGCGCATGCTGGTGCGGCGCGCGTGGCACACAACTGGGCGCTGGCCCGGGTCAAGGCGGTGATGGATCAGCGGGCCGTCGAACGCACTTACGGCACCCCCGACGAGCAGCTCACCCCCACGATCGGCTGGTCTCTGCCCGCGCTTCGCAGAGCGTGGAACGCGGCGAAGGCCGATGTGGCGCCGTGGTGGACCGAGTGTTCGAAGGAGGCGTTCAACACCGGCCTGGACGCGCTGGCCAGGGGATTGAAGAACTGGTCCGACTCCCGCACCGGCAAGCGCGCCGGGCACCCGGTCGGGTTCCCGCGTTTCAAGTCCCGCCGCCGCTCCACCCCGTCGGTGCGGTTCACCACCGGGGCGATCCGCGTCGAGCCGGACCGCAGGCATGTGGTGTTGCCCCGGCTGGGCCGGTTGAAGCTGCACGAGTCCGCGCGTAAGCTCGCTCGCCGGCTTGAGGCGGGCACCGCCCGGATTGTGTCGGCGACGGTGCGCCGCGACGGTGGGCGCTGGTACGTGGCGTTCTGCGTCGACGTCGACCGCGCCGCACGCACTCCAAACCAGCCGGAAGTGGTGGTCGGCGTAGACCTTGGCGTCAAGCATCTGGCGGTGCTGTCCACCGGTGAGGTGGAGCCCAACCCGCGCCACCTGCACACTGCCGCCCGCCGGATGCGGCGTTTGGCCCGGCGAGCCTCTCGCCGGGTCGGCCCTGACCGGCGCACCGGCCGGCGTGGGTCGAGGCGGTGGGAGCGGGCGTCCGTCCGGCTCGGTCGGGCGCATGCCCGGGTCGCTCATCTGCGCCGTGACGGTCTGCACAAGCTGACCACCCGGCTCGCCCGCGAGTACGGCACGGTGGTGGTGGAAGACCTCAACGTGGCCGGGATGCTCGCCAACCGGCGGCTGGCCCGGCACATCGCCGATGCCGGGTTCGCCGAACTACGGCGGCAACTGGCGTACAAAACCTCATGGGGCGGCGGGCGGCTGGTGGTGGCCGACCGGTGGTATCCGTCCTCGAAAACCTGCTCGGGCTGCGGCACGGTGAAAACCAAACTCGCCCTGTCCGAGCGCACCTACACCTGCACCACCTGCGGCCTCGTCCTGGACCGGGACGTCAACGCCGCACGAAACCTGGCCGCGCTGGCGGTCACCGTCGCCGGGAGTGGCCCGGAGACGCGAAACGGACGTGGAGCCGACCGTAAGACCCCGCTCGCGGGGCTGGTGGCCGTGAAACGTCAACCCGGCACCGCCAAAGCGGGTAACACCGGGACCGTCCCACCGCAAGGTAGGACATCCAATCATGAGCTCACCCACGCATCATGAGAGGAAACGGCGAGCAACCACCGGGCCGGGTGGAGCGGGCCCGGGCGCTCGCCGCCGCGGCCGGCCTGCCCGGGTACGAGGTGCTCCAGTACCACCACACGTACCTGCAACGCCGCTTCGACGTGCCCAGCGAGCTGGACCCGGACGGCGACGTCGGCGCGGTCGGCCCGGACCTGGCCAGCTACCTGCGGGCCGAGCCGGAGCTGACGCTGGTGGCGTACTCGCCGCTGCTGACCGGCGCGTACACCCGGGCGGACAAGCCGCTCGGCCCGGCGTACGACCTGCCGAGCGTCCCGGGGCGGCTGGCGGCGCTGCGGGAGGTGGCGGCGCAGACCGGGGCGACGGTGAACCAGGTGGTGCTGGCCTGGCTGATGGGCGGCGACGTGCCGGCGATCCCGCTGGTCGGGGCCTCGTCGGTGGCGCAGCTGGACGAGAGCCTGGCCGCGGTGGACCTGGAGCTGACCGCCGAGCAGCGGGATCGTCTGGACCAGTCGCGGTAGTGGCCCCGAGTCAACGGCTCGGGCGCCGCGACCGGATGGTCACGACGCCCGAGCCGGGGCGCTGATCCTCCCGTCAGCCGTTGCCTCCGGTGTCGTGGGTGACGGCGCGGAGGGCGTTGACCTGGCCGTTGCCGTACCACGAGTTGAAGCCGGGGCCGCCCTGGCAGGCCTGCGGCTCACCCAGGCTGGTGGTGACCGTTTCGTACCCGGCCGGCACCGACGCCGGACACGGCTGGGGGTCTGCGGTCTGGGTCACGTACTGCTCGACCTGTCCCGGACGCATCTTGCCGTTCTGCGGGTTCTGCAGGTCGCCGTAGCGGCTGACGACGAGCGCCGCGACGCCGGCGACGTGCGGGCCTGCCATCGAGGTGCCCTGCAGGTAGCAGTACACCGCGGACGGCTCGTTCGGGTCCACCTCGCGCCGCAGGCACGGCGTGGTGGCCGGGTACGTCGACAGGACGCGCCCGTTGGGCGCCTCGGCGTTGCTGCCGAAGACGGAGTCACCGCCGGGGGCGACCACGTCCACCGCGCTCACGCCGTAGCTGGAGTAGAACGACTTGAGGTAGTCCGGCCCCTCGTCGCTGTCGGCCTGCTCGTTGTGGCCGTTGGCGCTGACCCCGATGACACCGGGAATCTCGACCGGCACGACCACGCAGGCGTTCGTGACGTCGCGCGTCTGCTCGTTGCCAGGCGGGAAGTCCGGGCTGGTGGTGTCGATGCCGGGGTGCGAGAGGTCCTCGCTCTCGTTGCCGGCCGAGGCCACCACGGTGACGCCCTGGTTCATCGCGTGGCGGATGGCCCGCTGTTCGGCCTTCCAGATCGCGTGCTGCGCCTTGTCGTTGCGGCAGTTGAACAGGAAGGGGTCGGCGAAGTAGCTGTTGTTCGTCACGTCCAGGTGCCGCTCGGCCGCCCACATGAACGAGCAGACGACCATCTCCGGGAAGAAGAACCCGGCGTCGGTCGAGGACTTGATGCCGGCGATCCTTACGTTCGGGGCTACGCCGACGATGCCGATGCCGTTGGACGCCGCGGCGATGGTGCCGGCGGTGTGGGTGCCGTGACCGTTGACGTCGTTGCCGGGTCGCAGCGGCGCCGGCGCCCCGCTGGAGCAGTCGGCGCTGTCGGCGGCCGAGTAGTTGGGCGCGATGTCGGGGTGGGTGAAGTCCAGTCCGGTGTCGATGTCGCCGACCACGACGGTCCGGCTGCCGCCGGTGACCGCGTGGGCCTGCGGCGTGGAGATCTGCCGCATGTCCCACTGCAACGGGGAGAGGTTGTCGCCGTCGGTGGCGGGCGAGTTCGGCAGCTCGGGGGCCTGCTCGTCGCGGCCGTCCGCCTGGACGCCGCCGACCTGGACGCCGAACCTGTCGGTCGCCGAGGCACCCTCGACCTTGACGTCCTTCTGGATGGCGTCGGCGAAGCCGGAGTAGCCGGAACGAGCCACCAGGATGCCGGTCGCGTCGTAGGCCGCGACGATCTCACCGCCGGCGTCGCGGACGGTGTCGGCGGCGTCCGACGGCACCGCGGTCTGCTTGTAGAGGACGAGGTAGGTGCGGGTCGGACCGTCCGCTGTGGCGGGGGCCGCGCCGGCCGGCGGCGCGCCGACCAGGGCGGCCGTGACGGCGGCGGCAGCGAACGCCGCTCCTAGCTTGCGGGGACTCATGCGCATCATTGCGGTCCTCCCTCACCCAGCCGCCCCCTCGCGAGTCTCGCGAGGACGGAGACGGGTGGGCTTAGCTGGAACGTAGATGAATGTCCCGGGGCGTGGGAAGACCAAGCGCTGGGAAAAGTTGCCAGTGGACAACAGCTGTGAACTGATCAGAATAGGTCGATGCGCCAGTCGTTGGAGCGCATCAGGTGCCCCGGCGGGTACTCGAACTCGGTCTCGCCCACCAGCGTGAAGCCGGCCTTGCGGCAGACCGCGTTCGACGGCGGGTTGTCCACCGACGGGTAGGCGTGCGCCCAGCGCCGGTCGCCGCGCGCCGCGGCCTCCGCGACCGCCGCGCGCACCGCCGCGGTCGCGAGGCCCCGGCCCTGGTACCCGGGCAGGATCGCCCAGCCCATCTCGTAGACCTGCTCGCCGCGCCACTCCCGGGCCCAGTAGCCGACGCTGCCCACCTTTTCGCCGTCGGGCAGCACGACGCTGAACATGGTGCCGCTGCGCGGGCCCGGGCCGCGGACGTACCGCTCGTGCCGGGCGACCACCTGCTCCTCGGTCTCCGGGCCCCCGGTGTGCGCGCGGACCTCCGGCGCGTTGAGCTGTCGCAGCAGGTCGAGGTCGCCCTCGCTCCACGGCTCAATGCGCACCTCAGTCATGTCGCCCCCCCGTTCTCCCGAGGGCTCATTGAAACAGCCGCCACCGACGATTCCTTGCACATCACCCTTGATCGCCGGATGCCCTCGTCGACCCAGGGACACGCGACAACTGGTGGCTCGACTGCGCCGAACGGGGATCGCCGCCAACCAGCTCGGTGAGTCGTCGGCATGGCGGATGGGTCAGCGGGTACGCGAGGGCGCGACAGATCACGTCGAGCGGCAGCGCCCACGGTTGGGAGACCGATCGGAGACTGCGATGCGGGGAACATCATCGCGACCGCGAGCACACAATGCGGTCGAAGCGCGAGTGACGATTCGGCGCCCGGTGCGGGAGGTTTTCGCGTTCTATCGCGACTTCACGAACCTGCCACGGTTTCTGGGCGATGTCATGGCCGTCGAACAGGTGGGCCCAGCGGTGTCCCGATGGACGATACAAGGCCCGCTGGGCGTTCGGTTCAGGTCGACGATGAGGGTGACCGAGGAGCGTACGAACGAGGTCATCGGCTACGAGACGCGCTCCCTGCCCGGGCTGCGGACCTACTGGGAGGTCCACTTCATCAGCGGCTCCGCGGTTGGCGAGACCGAGGTGCGCGAGGTGATGCGAACGCCGCTGGGGAGGCTGGGGCACCGGGTCCTCGCGTTGATGGGTAAACCTCCCGCCGGGGAGGTGCCGGCAAATCTGCGGAGATTGAAGGAAGTGCTGGAGACGGGAAGGGTGACCAGCTTGGACCATTCCGTGGCGGGCAAGTTCGGCTAGGGTACGGCGGCTCCTGGAAGCCGTAACCCCCTGGCGTGGGGCCGGCCTCTGCCGCCCCGCTCCGGCGGTCGGCTGGGCCGGGCTGGCGCGAGCTACCCGGCCCACGCCTCCCGGGTGGTGACCACGGGCCTACCGCTGCGCACCGATTCCTCGATGGCGAGGCTGATGAGGTGGTCCTGGCACGCCTCGGCGAGGGGATAGGGCGCCGGCCCTTCCTCTCGCGCCCAGGCACCGGTACGAGCCACGATGTCGGCCACCGCGAGGTCGTCATCGGACAGACCGCTGCCGACGAACGGATTGCGGTAGACGACGCGGCCGTCGAAGCTGATGTGCTTCAGGTCGAGCCCTTCGAGGTTCAGGTCGACGCCGGTCTGCCGCCGCACCAGGGACGACTCCACAGGCGTCGTCGGGTCGACCAGGCGGACGACCGGGTCATCCACCATCTCGCCCAGCGAGCCCCGGACGACCAGCCGACGCGAACGCAGCGGGTTCCACCACTGGTTGTCGGTGAAGTCGTACAGCCCCATCCGCCCGCCGAAGTCGATGGTCGCGAGGGTGGTGACAAGCTGCTGGGGCGTCATGTCACCGCTCCAGCCCTCCGGTGACAAGGGGTTGGCCAGCGATGCGACGAAGGCCCGCGCGCTGACCTCGGCGGTGTCGTACCCGACTCCCAGCAGGCCACGGATCAGCGAGACCGCGTGGTACAGGTGCGTCGAGGAGATCTGGACGGAGGTGGGCTCGCCCAGCACCCCGGCGCGGATCAACTCCAGCCGGGCCGCGTGCCCGGGCATCAGCAGGTACTGCTCGGCGACCTGCACCAGGCCGCTGTCCCCCACGTCGGACCACAGCGACCGCAGCCCGGCGAGGTCAGGGGCGGGGGGCGTCTCGGCGAGTACCGGCACACCAACGGCGACCAGTTCGCGGGTCACGTCGGGCGTCACCGACCAGGGCACCGACACGATGACGAAGTCGGGCCGCTCGTGCGCGAGCAGGTCGGCGGCGGAACGGAAGGTCGGCACGCCCCACTCGGCCGCGACCTCGTCCCCACGCGATGCGGCACGGGTGACCACCCCTGTCACCCGGAAGCGCTGTGGCAGCAGCCTGGCCAGCCGCAGGAAGAACGCCCCCCGCCAGCCGCTGCCGACGATGGCGAACCGAGTCTGGACCGCGGTTGTCATCTCATTTCCTGACGTCGAGACCGGATGTTGAGCCGTAGACGACGCACCCTCTCAACGATTGGCTGCTCCGGCCGGCACCTGGCCGGGATCTTAGCGATGGCGCCCTTCGGAAGCTGGCCAGGTTCTCCGTCGCGGAGGGTGGGACGCGGGCCATCTGAGGCGGACCAGTGGCTGGTAACCGAATATCGACAGCGCACCGACAGGTGTCGATGCGCTTGCGAGGGTCGCCTAAGATCACGCTGACGTAGTCACAACGGAAGCGGGGGCTGAGGTGGCGTCTACCGACCCGTCCGGCATGGACAAGCTGCTCACCGACACGTTGCGTAGCCTTGCCGCCTACCAGTCCACAAGGGAGGACGCAGGTGCGGCGCCGCCGGAGGGGCGCGGCGAGGCGGCCGACGGCCTGGTCCGCGTCCGCACCGCACCGCCGGGCCGGATGACCGCGCTGGAGGTCGACCCGCGGCTGCTCCGGCTCGACCTCGCGACGCTGACCGGCCACATCATGGTCGCGGTCAACAACGCGATGGAGGACCTCCAGCGGGCCACGGCGACGCCGGCGGGCCCGGTCGACCTCGGCGACCTGGGCCGGCAGCTGAGCACCATCCAGCAGGACGCCGCCCGACAGTTCACCACCTTCCTCGACGGGCTCGCCGAAGCGCAGGACCGGCTGAGCCGTCGGGGCGGGTGACCGCGCCGTGCAGATCGATCCGGACGGGCTGGCCGCCGCCGGCAACGCGATGCGTTCGGCGGCCGACGACTTCGCCAGCCGGGTGACGGCCTTCCAGGCGCGACTGGCCTCGATCGGCCCGGCGTTCGGCGACGACGACACGGGTTCCCTGCTCGGCGTGGCGCACGAGGAGGCGTCGGGCTTCGTCTTCGAGGTGCTCACCGAGGCCCTCGAGGAGGTCGGTCTCGCCGGCGACGACCTCGCCGCGATGGCGCGGTCGCACGAGGAGAACGAGGCCGACACCGGCGACCTGTTCCACTCCATCCTCGGTCGGCTCGGAGGCTGACGGCGTGGGCCTGCAGATCCCCGGCGAGCTGCGCAGTCTGCTCGACATCCTGGGCTACGACTGGCCGGCTTCGGACGAGCAGAAGCTGTTCGAGCTGGGCCAGGCGTGGCTCGAGTTCAGCGACGACATGGCCGAGTTCCTGGCCGGTGCCGTCACCGCCGCCACCAACGCGCTCACCGGCAACGAGGGCGGCGACATCGAGGCGTTCCGGAACTGGTGGGCGGGTGAGGAGAGCCCGGCCGCGAGTGTGGTCAGCAATGTCACCGGGGCGGTGGTCGGCGGCGCCGGGCTCATCATCTGCGCCGCGATCGTGCTGGCCCTGAAGATCGCCGTCATCGTGCAGCTGACGATCCTGGCGATCCAGATCGCGCAGGCGATCGCCACCGCGGGCCCGACCTTCGGCGCGTCCCTGCTGGAGATTCCCGTGTTCCAGACGCTGGCCCGCACGATCATCGGCAACCTCATGCAGGAGGCCGTCTGGCGGTTGATCGATGGTTAGGAACCGCACCGGCAAGATCGCCGCCAAGTTCGCCCGGGAGTGGGTCCGGGATCTCAAGAAGGTCAAGCGTCGGCGGCGGGGCACACCCGACGCACGGCCGACCCGCAACGCGTCCCCGGCCCGGCAGGCGTCGTACCGGGCCCGGCGGGAGGCCGACCGCCAGCAGCGCAACGGGCGGGTCAACGGCACCGCCGAGGCGGTCACCACGGCGGACGGTCGGCACACCGCGGTCTCCGTGAGCGACGGCCCGGACAAGATCTACCCGCACCACCGCGAGGTGGCCCGGGCGCTCGACAGCGTGCCCCAGAACCTCCGCGCGCCGTGGCACGGCAACTGCGCGCTGCCGCAGTCGTTGTCGAAGCTGCTGGACCGGGGCATCGACCCGCGCGGCGGCGCCATCGGCGCGGCGCGGATCCGCGCCCCCGGCAACCCCGGCCACGGCGCCCACAACCCGTGCTGCAACAGTTGCAAGTCGTTGCGGAACGAGTTCGACCTCAAGGAGGCGCTGTGATGCGCGGCGACGAGCGCGACCTGCCGGCGCGGGCGGCACAGGAGCTCAAGGCGGCGGGCTGGTCGCCGCGCCGCCGGACGGACGTGTCCGAGTGGGAGAGCGCGCTCGCCCCGGAGGGGTTCACGATGCACCCCGCCGCGCGCGCGTTCCTGACCGAGTTCGGCGGCCTGGCCGTCCCGGTGAGCGGTCCCGGCCGGGACTACGCCCGCATCGGCGTACGACTCGACCCGACCCTGTGCCTGGGGCAGAAGACGTGGTTCGACAGCCTCGACGCATCGACGGCCGGCCAGCTCTATCCGGTCGGGGAAGAGTACGACGGGCACGCCAGCCTGGCGATCGACGCCGCCGGCACCGTCCACATGCTGTTCAACGACCAGATCAAGCGGGTCGGCCCCGGCGCGACCGGCCTGGCCCGGCTGCTGGAGGGCGAGGACGCCCCGGACGAGCCGTAGGCCGCCGCGCCCACGAGAGCCCTCGACCAGCTGAACGGCGCGGTCGGGGGCTTCCTCGTATGCGCCGCCCCGACGCATCCCGCTCGGCCGCGGCCAGCCCGGATAAAATTCAACCAATCGGTTTACGAACGGTCCGCCGGCGATTATCGTCAACCGCATGGTTGAGGATTCGGTGGGGATGGACGCGGTGTTCCACGCCCTCGCGCACGGGGCGCGGCGCACCATGCTGCGCCGGCTCGCCGGACGGGAGCTGACCGTCGGCGAGCTGGCCGAGCCCCTCGAGATGTCCCTGGCCGCGGCGTCGAAGCACCTGCAGGTGCTGGAACGCGCCGGCCTGGTCCGGCGCACCATCACCGGCCGCCGGCACGTCTGTCGGCTCGAACCGGCGCCGCTCGCCACGGCCTCCGCCTGGCTGAACTTCTACCGACGCCACTGGGACGACCGCCTCGACGCCCTGGAGACGCTCCTCATCGACGACGAAGGGACCGACCGATGAGCACCGCCGTACGGCTGCACCGCGAACTGCCCGCCCCACCCGAGAAGGTCTACCGGGCCTGGCTCGACCCCGACCTGCTGCGTCGCTGGCTCGCCCCCGGCGGGCTGGAGGTGAGCCACGCCGAGGTGGAGCCCCGGGTCGGCGGCCGGTACCGGATCTGGCACACCGACGCCGGCGCCGACGTCGGCGGCTTCGACTGCGAACTGCTCGAGCTGGAGCAGGACCGGCGCATCGTCTGGCGCTGGGGCTTCGTCGGCCCGCAACGCACCGAAGGCCCGACGTTCGACTCGCTGCTGACCGTCACCCTCGAGGGGAAGCCGGAGGGCGGGACCGCGCTCACCCTCGTACACGAACGGCTGGACGACCTGGCGGCGGCGATGCCGCAGGTGGCCGACGGCGTCGCGCCCGGCTGGAAGTCGGTGCTGGACAAGCTCGCGGAGGTGGCGGCGTGAAGCTCGTGGTGGTCGAGTGGATGAGCATGGACGGGGTGGTGCAGGCGCCCGGCGCGCCCGACGAGGACCCCAGCGGCGGTTTCGCGCACGGCGGCTGGCACCTGCGCTGGTTCGACGACACCTCCCGGCAGTGGGTGGTCGACGGGTTGGATGCCGCCTCCTCCTTCCTTTTCGGACGGTTGACCTACGAGCGGTTCGCCGCGCACTGGCCGCGCGTCACCGGACCCGAGCGGGTGGTCGCCGAACCGCTCAACCAAAAGCCGAAGTACGTGGTGTCGACGACGCTCGCCTCGCCGCTGCCCTGGGAGCACTCTTCGTTGTTGGCTGGCGATGTGGCCAAGGCGGTGGCCGAGCTCAAGGAGTCGGGCGAGGGTGAGCTGCAGCTGATCGGCAGTGCGCGGCTGGCCCGGACGCTGCTCGAGCACGACCTGGTCGACGAGCTGCGGCTGATGCTCGACCCGGTGCTGCTGGGCGGCGGGAAGCGCATCTGGCCGGAGGGTGGGCGGCTCGCGTCGTTCCGCCTGAGGAGCAACGAGCCAACCAGCACCGGTGCCCTGCTGCTGACGTACGCCCGGGAGCCGGCACTCGCCGGCTGACCGGTGCGACCGCGGTCGCCGCGGGATGACTAGCGCCCCACGTAGCGGGTACGCGCGGCGCATGGGTAGCCACAAGGCAAACAAGCACGACCCCGGCGGCGAGTCAGCACGCGCGGGGCGGAATCCGGGCAGCGGGGCACGGGGCCGGCAGGGCTCCGAGGTCGAACACTCGCCAGACCGCCGGCACCTGCGGGCGGCGACCGGGACATCGGGCACGGAACGCGACCAGGGCCGGGCCAAGGTCGAGGGCGCTGAGCGGATCCAACGCCAAGGGACGCGCTGAGGCGCGATCTGATCCACGAACCGAGCAGGCGCTGGTGGCCGTCGAGCGGCCGCCAGCACATCTGGGAGTTGATGCCGAGGTGCCCAAATTCCTGTTGCAGTCGACGTACACCATTGACGGGCTCAAGGGGCTGATCACCGACGGTGGTTCCAAGCGGGTCGAGGTCGTCCGAAACACGATCGAGGCCAGCGGCGGCCGGCTGGAGTCGATGCACTTCTCATTCGGTAAGAACGACACCTATGTGTTGTGTGAATTGCCGGACCACAAGGCCGCGGCCGCACTGGCCATCGCCATCCGGGCGGCGGGCGGTGTGGACTCGCGGATCACACCGGTGCTGACAGCCGAGGAAGTCGATGAGGCGGTCCGGGCGAAAGAGGCCTACCAGCCGCCGGGTAGATGACCTCTGTCCGATGAGCGAGCGGTGATGCCACCGGTCCTGGTCACGGGCGGGACGGGGACACTCGGCCGCCACGTCGTGTCACGTCTGCGCGACGCGGGCTGCGACCTACGCGTCCTGACCCGGCGCGGCCGACCGGCCGAGGACGGAGTCGAGTTCGTCACCGGCGATCTGACCAGCGGCGCAGGCGTCGACGCGGCCGTGGGCGCGTGTCGAGACGATCGTCCACTGCGCCAGCAGCTACCAGGGTGACCTCGGCGCCGCTCGGAATCTCGTCCGGGCGGCGTCGCGGGGCTGGTAGGCCGCACCTGAGTGTGCATCTCCATCGTCGGAGTCGACCGGATTCCGATCAGCAGCCCGGTCGACCGCGGCATGTTCGGCTACTACGAATTCCGGGGCGGGGCTAACCTGGCGCCGGAGCAGGCCGTAGGTCGGCGGACCTGGGAGGAGTTCCTCGCCGAACGGGCTCACTGAGGGGCACCCCTGGCCACGCCGCAGCGCATCCGACCGCTACACGTTCGCGGCGATGTACTTGGTCTCCAGGTACTCCTCGATGCCCTCGCGGCCACCCTCTCGTCCGACCCCGGACTGCTTCATTCCGCCGAATGGGGCTGCGGGGTTGGACACAATGCCTTGATTGAGGCCGACCATGCCGAACTCCAGCGCCTCAACGACCCGGAAGCATCGCCGCATATCGGAGGTGTACACGTAGGCGGCGAGGCCGTACTGCGTGGAGTTCGCGATCGCCAGCGCTTCCTGTTCGTTCGTGAATGTCGCGATGGGTGCGATGGGACCGAAGATCTCCTCCGTGAATACCCGGGCGCCCGGGTCCACGTCAGCGATGACGGTGGGCTGGTAGTAGTAGCCACGCTCTTCGGGAGTGTTGCCCCCGGCGAGCACCCGACCGCCTCGCTCGGTCGCATCGGCGACGAACGCCCGCATGCTGTCCCGCGCCTTCGCCGTGATCAGCGGGCCGACCTGGACGCCGGGTTCGGTGCCGCGGCCGACCTTCAACGCACTCATCCGTACGGCCAGGCGTTGGGCGAAGTCGGCCGCGACGGACTCCGCGACGAGGAACCGGTTCGCTGCCGTACACGCCTCCCCGATGTTCCGCATCTTCGCGATCATCGCTCCCTCGACGGCCGCATCCAGGTCGGCGTCGTCGAAGACAATGAACGGTGCGTTGCCGCCCAGTTCCATCGATACGCGGAGCACCTGATGGGCCGACTGAGCGATGAGTGTGCGACCAACCTCCGTCGACCCGGTGAACGACATCTTGCGTAGCCGCGGGTCGGTGATAAGCGGTGCAGTCGCGTCACCTGCTGTGGAGGTGGTGATCACATTGAGGACACCAGCGGGAAGACCGCTGTCGGACAGGACTTCGGCCAGCGCGAGCATCGAAAGAGGTGTCTCACGCGCGGGCTTGACCACCATGGTGCACCCAGCGGCGATCGCGGGCCCGATCTTGCGCGTACCCATCGCCATCGGGAAATTCCACGGCGTGATCAACAGGCACGGCCCGACGGGCTGCTTCATCACCATCAGACGGCCTTGACCGTTCGGCGCGACAGCGTACCGCCCGTCGATCCGTACGGCCTCCTCGGAGAACCAGCGAAGGAACTCGGCCGCGTAGACGATCTCCGCCTTCGACTCCGGGAGCGGCTTACCCATCTCGAGTGTCATCAGCAGGGCCAGCTCGTCAGCCCGGGCAATGAGCTGCTCGAACGCGCGTCGGAGGATGTCCGAGCGCTCCCGAGGCGGGCACGCGGCCCAACCCGACTGGGCTGCGGCGGCCGCGTCGAGCGCAGCCACCGCGTCGGCGGGCCCCGCATCCGCCACGTGGCACAGAACCTCACCGGTCGACGGGTCGTGCACCGGCAACTGGCGCCCATCCGTAGCCGGCCGCCACCGCCCGGCGATCAGAAGCTCCTTCCGCACCGCCTCGACGACTGCCCGTTCGTCTTCTTTCGAGGGGTTGAGGAACCTGCGCACGCCCTCTTCGCTGGCCGACCGACTCACTTCTTCCTCCGTGTCACTTCTTGACCGCTCACCGCATCAGTCATCGACGGCCGGGACTGGTGCGTGACCGGGTGTCATCCATGGTCAGCTGTCGGACAGCCCTGGGGTACGCGGGGACAGCGGGCGCTCCACCGCGTCCCAGTCGCTCGCCCGGTAGCCGGCGGTGAGTCCGCCGTCGCACATCACGACCGACCCGGTCATGTACGAGGCGTCGTCGCTCAGCAGAAAGCAGGCGACGGCCGCCAGTTCCGCCGGCTCGCCCGGACGGTCGAGCGGAATTCGAGTCCGGTGCTTGCTCCAGATGGCGACGTCGTCCACTTCGGCCAGTGTCGCCCGGGTGCGTACCCAACCGGGCGCGAGGGCGTTGACGCGGATGCCGTACCGGGCCAGGTCGACGGCGAGCGACCGGGCCAGCGCCATCACCGCGCCCTTGGACGTGTTGTAGATGATCTGCCCCTCCTCGCCGAAAAGCGAGGCGGTCGACGCGGTGAGCACCATGGCGCCGCCACCGCGCCGGCTCATGTGCCGGGCGACGGCGCTGGTCACCGCGTACTGGCCGCGGGTGTTCACCCGCATCACCCGGTCGAAGTCCTCGATCGGCGTCTCGAGCACGTTCTCCCAGATGCCGATCCCGGCGTTACTCGCCAGCAGGTCGACCCCGCCGAACGCGTCGCACGCGACGGTCAGCGCACGCTCCGCGGTGTCGGCGTCACCGACGTCGCCGGTCACCGTGACGACCTTCGCCCCTGCCTCGGCGCGCAGCTTCTCCGCCACCGTCTCCAGGTGGGCCTCGTCCTGCGGCGCGGCGAGCAGGCACAGCGAGGCACCCTCTGTCGCCAACCGCTCGGCGATGGCCGCGCCGATGCCGTTGCTGGCACCGGTGACCAGGGCATTCTTACCTTCGAATCGCATGATTTCGCTCCTGGTACGGGCTAGAGGATTTCTTCGCCGAGGTTCGCGTAGACGCCGGCGGTACGGAGCACGACGGGCGCCGTCACGTCCTGCAGCTCGCTGGCGATCTCGTCCAGGTGTCCGTAGTCCGGCAGGCCCCACACCGCGATACACCGCGGGTCAGGGCCGAGGTGGCCGATGCGGTCGGCAACGACGTGCAGCCGCAGTGCCGGGTGCTCGCCCGCGCGCTTGTCGAAGAAGGCGGCGACCTCGTCGGGCGTGGCGCCGGGGGCGAAATCGAGGAACTCGGCGTAGTAGGGACCGACCCGGCCGGCGACCGGCTCCCGCAAGGGCCGGTAGCAGCCCGCGCGGTCCAGCCGGCCAACCACCTCCATGGGCTTCTCGAACGCGTCGGCCTCGCCGGACCGGAAGGCCCGCTCCCACTCCCCCAGCAGCTCAAGGCCCGCGTTGCGGTTGAGCCACACGGCGAGGTACTCCGGCTCCGGGCCGATACGCCACGTCCGACCGAGGTTCAGCAGCAGCTCGTCGTCGCCGTACTGCTTGGCCCACCCCGTCTGCCCGGCGCCCGCGATCGCGTGGAAGTGCTCGATGGAGATGCCCGGACGGCGGGAGATGAATTCGATGTAGATCATGTGGTACGACTCCTGCTCTGCTCTCAGCGGGCGGTCAGTCGGTGAGGACGTGGACGGGGTGATCCGGCAGAACGACGCGTACGACGTCACCGACGCCGAGTGTCAGGGGGGCAGCGCCCGCCGGCTCCTGTACGCGGAGCGTCATGCCGTCAAGGTCGACGTGGAACTGGACAGCGGAGCCGAGGAACGCGATGTCGGAGATGGTTCCGGACAGGCCGTCGTCACCGGTGGCCGAGAGTCGAAGGAGCTCGGGACGCACCACCAACACCGCCTCACGCTGCGGCAGTGTCTGCCGCAGCCGCAGGCGCTGCCCGGTCTCGACGACCTTCACCTCGGTGCCGTCCCCCGCGCTGTCGAGGGCCTCGACGGCGACCAGGTTCGCGTCACCCACGAAGCCGGACACGAACTTGGTGGCCGAGCGGTGGTAGACGTCCGCCGGCGTGCCGATCTGCTCGATGCGGCCCGCGTTCATCACCACGACCCGGTTGGAGAGCGACATGGCCTCCTGCTGGTCGTGCGTCACATAGACAAAGGTCGTGCCGGTCTCTCGGTGGATGCGCCGCAGCTCGGCCTGCATGCTGATTCGGACCTTCTGGTCCAGCGCCGAGAGCGGCTCGTCGAGCAGGAGCACCTGTGGGCGCTTCACCAGCGCCCGGGCCAGGCTGATCCGCTGCGACTGGCCGCCGCTGAGCTGTGTGGCCCGCCGGTCGGCAAGATCCTCCAGCCCTACCAGCTCCAGCGCCTCCCGCACGCGTCGCTCGATGTCCCGCTTGCCGACCTTGTCGATCCGCAGCCCGAAGGCGACGTTGTCGAAGACCGACAGATGGGGAAAGAGCAGGTAGCGCTGAAAAACGATGTTGACCGGGCGGCGGTGCGGTGGCACGTCGGTGATGTCCTTGCCGGCCAGGACCACGCGGCCGCGGTCCGGCCGTTCGAACCCGCCGATGATGCGCAGGATGGTGGTCTTGCCGCATCCGCTCGGGCCCAGCAGCGACAGGATCTCACCCTCGTGGACGTCGAGGTCCACGCCGTGCAGGATCGGCACCTTGCCGAAGCTCTTGCTGATGCCCGTCAGGCTGAGAACGGTATTCACGAGGCCTTGACTCCCTTTCGAGCAGCCCTGCCCGTCCGTGCCAGGACGGCGATCACGACGCCGGACAGGAAGGTGACGAGCAGGAGGAGGGTCGCGAACGCGTTGATCGACGGGTCGATCGCGCGTCGCATCGCTGAGTAGATGACGAGCGGCACCGTGCTCTGCGGCCCGATGACGAAGAAGGTGATGAAGAACTCGTCGAAGCTCAGGACGAAGGAGAGCATGCCGCCGGCGACGAGCACCGGCCACGTCATCGGCAGCGTGACCCTCGTGAACCTCAGCAGCGACGACGCCCCCAGGTCGGCCGCCAACTCGTCGTACTGCGGGTCGATCCGGTCGAGGACGGACTGGGCGACGAGCAGGAAATACGGGAACGTGTAGACCACGTGCGCGGCGGCCACGGTCCACAGTGAGAGCTCGATGTCGAGCTTGGCGAACCACGCCAGCAGCGACAACCCGAGGAAGAGCCCGGGAAGCGTGATGGGCGCGAAGAACAGCACCGCGAGCCACGGGCGCACCCGGGGGGACACGTGGGTCAGCCCGAACGCCGCCAGCGTGCCCAGAACGGTGGTGATGATCGCGCAGACCACCGCCACGATCAGGCTGTTCCGCAGGGCCGAGGTGTAGGTCGGGTCGGTCAGCACCGCCTCGTACCAGCGCAGCGAGAACCCCTTGATCGGAAGGTTCAGGGTGCTGCTGGAGTTGAACGAGAACAGCACGACGACCGCGATCGGCAGGTACAGGAAGGCCAGGACGACGGCCAGGTAGAGACCCGGCGACCGGCGCCTGCTCCGCAGAAGACTCATGCCGCTCACCCCTTGATAACCACGGAGTTCAGGCCCAGCACGCGGAGGAACACGGTGACGACGGCGTAGGCGAGCATGAACAGCAGCAGCACGATGATCGAGGTCGCCGCGCCGAGCGGATAATTACCGAACTGCGTGAACTGCTGCGAGATCTGCAGCCCCACCATGTTCCCGTCCGTTCCTCCGAGAAACTGCGGGGTGACGTAGTCGCTGGCGGCCAACACGAAGGTGTAGAGGAAGCCGGAGGCCGCCGCCGGCGCGACCAGCGGCAGGACGACGCGGCGCCACCGCTGCATCCGGCCGGCGCCGAGGTCGGCGGCGAGATCGAAGAAGTCGCCTGGGATGTTGCGGAACGCGGCATAGGCGACGAGAGCGACGTACGGCACGAAGATATGGACCAGCGCGATGACGACGGCCGGCTTCGAGAACAGCAGCGATCCGTCCTGCGGGGCCAGACCGATCGGTCCGAGGACCTGCGTGAGCAGCCCGTCCTTGCCGAGGATCACCCGCCACGCGTAGATGCGGACGAGGTAGCTGGTGAACATCGAGAACACCACGAGCGCCAGCAGCGGGTATTCCATGCGCCCGGCGCGGTACCGAATCGCGTACGCGAGCGGCACCCCGAGCGCCAGGGTCAGGGCCGCGGTGACGAACCCGATCCCGAGCGCATTCAGCGTGAGCCGGCGGGTCAACTCCGAACCCACGGCCGAGGTGAAGTTCGACAAAGTGACGGTGCCCGTCACCTCGTAGAAACCGCCCTGCAGGAACGCGTAGACGGTGAACACCAGGAAGGGAGCCAGCAGGAGGAAGCCCAGGACGACAACGGCCGGCAGGGTCAGCAGCCACCCGCGCCGACGAGCCGGTGCGGGTGGCTGTGCCGCGGCGACGCCCGCCTGAGGCGGTACGACGGCCGCAACCATCACACGCCTCCCTGGATGTTCGACCACTCGCTGAGCCACTCCTCGTGCTGCACGATCCCCGACCGCCCCTTGTCCGGGAAGCCGAAGACCGGGGCCTTGGTGAAGAACTCGTCGAGGTTGTCGTACGGGTAGAGCTTCTGCTGTTTGGCAGGCAGCAACTTGACCGCCTCCGGCGAGGTCACGGCCGTGCCGAGCGCCACGGCGGCCTCCGCCTGCACCTCTGGCGAGAGGGCCTGGTTGACCCAGGCGTACGCGGTGTCGCGGTTTTGCGTCGTCTTGGGCACCGCCCACGCGTCACAGGAGGTGTAGGTGCCCTCCTTCGGGATGATGCTTTCCACCTTGGCGCCCTTGTCCCCGGCCCACAGCCCGACCGTCGACCAGCCGGCGAAGGAGGCGATCACCTCACCGCTGACCAGCTGGTTGGTGAGGTCACCGAAGGAGGGCGCGAAGCCCTTGATCTGCCCGCGGAACCGGCGGAGCAGTTCGACGATCTGCTTGAACTGGTCCTGGGTGTAGTTGGGGACGTCGAACCCGAGGATCCGGCCGCCGAGGGTGAACGCTGCCGTCGCGTCCGGGACCCAGCCGATCTTGCCCTTGAACTCGGGCTTCAGCAGGTCGAGCCACGACTCGGGCTTCGCCATGCGGTCGGTGCGGTAGTCAAGCGTGGTGGCGCTCCAGAACATCGGGATGCCCACCTGCTTGCCGTCGATGTTCCAGAACTTCGCCGCGGCGTCACCCTCGCGGAAGAACGGGAAGAGCTTCGCGGCGTTCGGGATGTGCGCCAGGTCGAGCGGCTCGATGATCTCCAGCGGCTTCTTCGAGTACAGGGGTCCGTACGCCTGGTAATAGGTGATGAGGTCGTAGCCGACGCTGGAGCCGGACTTGATCTTCGCGAGGATGTCGTCGCTCGTCGAGATGTAGGTGGGGTTGACCTTGACGCTCGTCTCGCCCTGCCACGCCTTCATCTTCTGTGATCCGGTGA
The DNA here is from genome assembly GCF_003172935.1 of Micromonospora sicca. Lineage (GTDB taxonomy): Bacteria > Actinomycetota > Actinomycetes > Mycobacteriales > Micromonosporaceae > Micromonospora > Micromonospora sicca. The sequence continues at coordinate 24,600 of NZ_QGKS01000253.1, forward strand.
GGTCGTAGCCCTCCCAGGACAGGAAGTTCAGCGCCCCACCGACCTTGTCACCCACCTTGGGCACCGCCGCGGACTCCCCACCGTCGCCGCAGGCGGCCAGGAGGGTCGGCGCGGACACGGCGAGGGCGGCGAGGAGCCCTCCCCGACGCAGCAGACCGCGTCGAGTAAGACCTTGCGGTTTCAACGGCGTTTCAGCCATGTGTATCTCCTGTCACACATCGACTCGGTGGCAGTACTGTTCCACCGGACGGACGACTTGTCCATAGGGCGGTACAGAGTTTCTTGCCGTCGCCCCTCCAGCGCCCACCCGCGATCCCGACACTCCCGCCCAGACGCGCCGAACGCAGCCATGCCACCTGCAATAGTTTGGCTATGGCACCTCGGAAAGAGGAATGCACTGTGGTCTGTACAGCGGTCGCCGTGCTCCGCTATAGTCCCGCTCTACGGTCAGCCTGACCGCTACGCGGGACAACGGGAGACGTCATGCCGCCGGTGAATGTGCTCAGCAAGGCCGACCGGGTGCTGGAGCTGCTCGCCGACCAGGGCGAGATGCCGATCGCCGGGCTCATCGAGGCGCTGGAGGAGCCCCGTACGAGCGTGTACCGCCTTCTGGAGAGCATGCAGGAACTCGGGTGGGTGGAGCCAGGTGCGCGGCGGGGGCAATACCGGCTCGGGCTCAAGGTGTTCCGGCTGGGCGCGGCGGTTGCTCAGCGGTTCGACGAGCGTCAGGCCGCGCTGCCCGTCATGGAGCGGCTGCACGAGCAGACCGGCGAAACCGTTTTCCTGTGCGTACGCCAGGGGCTCGAGGCGGTGTGCATCGAGCGCATCGACGGCGCGCGCGTCCAGATTCTCGAGCTCAGGCTCGGCGGCCGGCTGCCGTTGCACGTCGGCGGGGCACCTCGTGTCCTCCTCGCTTTCGCTGGCGAAGCCCTCTGGGACGAGTACCTGTTCCGCTCGCCGCTCACCACCTACACAAGCAAGACCCTGAACACCCCCGAGCTGGTGCGGCAGTCCCTCGCGGCGGACGTGAACGCGGGAATCGTCATCAGCGACGAGGACGTGACCCCCGGCATCGCGTCGATCGCCGCTCCCGTCTTCAACCACACCGGCACGGTCTGCGCCGCGCTGTCACTGGCCGGCGTGTCTCCCGTGCTGCTCGGTGACAACCGACAGCGACACGAATCGATGGTGCGGGAGGCGGCCGCGGAGGTCTCCCGCTCGCTCGGCTACTCCAGTTAGGAGAAACGCTTTGTCTGACGGAACAACCCCCGTCGTACGTCGTGATCAGGGACGAGAGTTCCTCGCGCTCGGTGCACCGGTCTACCGACTGGTGCATCCGAAGACCGTGGGCTCCGTCGGGGTCGGCGTTTCGCTGTGCGTCATGCAGCCGGGCCAGCAGGTCCGCCGCCACCGGCACGACTACGAAGAGGCCTACTACGTGGTGCGCGGCACCGGCCTGATGTATCTCGAAGACCACGAGCCCATCCGCTTGGAGCCCGGCCTGTCCGTCTACATCGCGGCAAACCGCGTGCACGGACAGATCAACGACGGCTCGGAGACGCTCGAGATCGTGTGCTCCCTGTCGCCTCCCCCGGTCGAGGGACAGGTTCCGGAATTCGTGGAGGAGAACCAGTGAGTGCAGCAGCCGACGACGGTGAGCTGATCGCCCGGATCAAGGAGAAGGCGCTCTTCGCCCGCGAGGAGACGGTGCGCCTGACCGGCATCGCGAAGACCGGGCACTACGCCTCGGCCTTCTCCTGCGCCGAGATCCTCGCGACGCTCTACTACGGCGACATCATGCGGCTCAAGCCGGGCGAGCCGCAGTGGAAGCAACGCGACCGCTTCCTCTTCGGCAAGGGCCACGCGGCGATCGCGCTGTACCCGTTCCTCGCCGACTACGGCTTCTTCGACAAGTCCGTGCTCGACGAGTACACCCGCCTCGGCAACCCGCTCGGCGACCACCCGGACATGCGCAAGGTGCCGGGCATCGACTTCAGCTCCGGCTCCCTGGGGCATGCGCTGTCCGCCGGTCTCGGGATGGCCCTCGGCGGCCGGCTCAACAAGATCGACTACAACGTCTTCGTGCTGCTCGGCGACGGCGAGCAGCACGAGGGTCAGGTGTGGGAAGCGGCGCTGTCCGCGGCCCACCACCGCACCGGCAACCTGATCGCGATCGTCGACCGCAACGAGTACAGCCTCGACGGCAAGGTCGACGACGTCATCGGCATCGAGCCGGTGCTCGACAAGTGGCAGGCCTTCGGCTGGAACACCATCGACATCGACGGCCACGACGTACCCCAGGTGTTGCGGGCCCTGCGCGACGCGACCGCCGCCAGCGACGGCGGCAAGCCGACGGTCATCGTGGCCCACACCGTCAAGGGCAAGGGCATCCCCTACATGGAGACCCAGTTCGGCTGGCACCTCGGCTACCTGCACCCCTCCGACGAGAAAGCCGCCCTCGCGCACCTGAGGAGCAACGCGTGACCACCACCGAGCCCGAGCTGCACCCCGACTCCTGGCACCTGCTGATGCTGCTGGACCAGGCGCCCGGGTTCGCCGCCATCTCGCAGGCCCTCATCGAGCTGACCGACGAGGGACACCCCATCGCGGTCACCACCGCCGACCTCAAGTACTCCAACGGGCTGGTGCGCTTCCAGGAGAAGCACCCCGAGCGGTTCCTGCAGTTCGGCATCTCCGAGCAGAACATGGTGTCGGCGTCGGCCGGGCTGGCCACCACGGGCCTGCTGCCCTACACCGCGACGTTCGCGTCGTTCCTGGCGCTGCTGTGCTGCGAGCAGATCCGCACCGACGTGGCGTACTGCAACCAGCCGGTCCGCCTCATCGGCCACCACGCCGGCATCAGCCTCGGCTTCTACGGCACCTCGCACCACGCCACCGAGGACCTGGCCATCATGCGCAGCATGGCCAACATGACCGTGATCGCGCCGTCGGACCCGGCCCAGTTCCACGCGGCGATCCGCGCCACGGTGAACCACCCCGGGCCGATCTACTTCCGCGCCAGCCGCGGCCGCGACCCGATCATCTACGAGCACGGTGTCGACTTCCAGCTCGGACGCGCCATCGCGCACGGCGAGGGCAGCGACCTCATGCTCATCGCCACCGGCTCGTCGGTGCACCCGACGCTGGCGGCGGCCGAACAGCTCCGCGAGCAGGGGATCTCGGTGGGCGTGCTCGACATGCACACCGTGAAGCCGCTCGACGGCGACGCCGTGCTGGCCGCGGCGCGGGGGGCCGGCCGGCTCATGACCGTCGAGGAGCACAACGTGCTCGGCGGGCTGGGCGGCGCCGTCGCCGAGGTGCTCACCGAGGAAGGCGTGGCCACCAAGCTGCACCGGCACGGCATCAAGGACGAGTACAGCCTGATCGGGCCGCCGACGCACCTCTACCGGCACTACGAGCTGGATGCCGCCGGCATCGCGCAGGTCGCCCTGCGCTTCCTGAACGCGTGAACGGAAAGGTTGATCAGTCATGAGGGCGGTTGTCTTCACCGGGGCGGGCGGCAACGAGGTCATCGACCTCGTCGAGCGGCCAGACCCGATCCCGACCGGCAACGACGTTCGGGTCCGCGTCCGCTACGCCGGCATGAACCCGGCGGACGCCCAGCAGCGCAACGGGATCTACCCGGCCCCTCCGGGCAGCCCCGCGGACATTCCCGGTCTGGAGGTGTCGGGCGTCGTCGAGGCCGTCGGTGACGCGGTGACCACGTGGTCGCCCGGCGACCGGGTGTTCGGCCTCGTGGGTGGCGGCGGCCTCGCCGACCGGGTGATCGTCAACGAGCGGCACCTGGCCCGCGTGCCGGACTCGCTGTCCGAGGCCGACGCCGCGGCAGTGCCGGAGGCGTACATGACCGCGCACGACGCGATCCGGTCGCAGGCCGGGCTGCAGATGGGCGAGACACTCCTCGTTCACGGGGCCGCTGGCGGCGTCGGGAGCGCTGCCGTCCAGATCGGGCTCGCGGCCGGTGCGCGGGTCATCGGCGTCGTGCGCAGCGAATCGTCGTACCAGGCGGTGAAGGCGCTCGGCGCGGAGGTCGTCCACGACGCCGACTTCGCGACCGAAGTCGCCGAGCTCACCGGCGGTCGAGGTGCCGATGTCATCCTGGAGCTGGTCGGCGCCCCGCACTTCCCGGCCAACCTCGACGCGATCGCCGTACGCGGACGGATCATCGTCGTGGGCGTCGGTGCCGGCAGTGAGACTCAGATGCCACTGCTGCGGCTCATGCAGAAGCGGGTGCGCGTGCAGGGGACCGTCCTCCGCGCCCGGCCCATCGAGCAGAAGGCGGAAGCCGTCCGCGCCTTCGAACGGGAGGTGCTGCCCGCGCTCGCGAGCGGACGCGTCCGGCCGGTCATCGACCAGATCTTCCCGGTGGCGCAGGTGAAGTCGGCATTCGACCGGCTTGAGGGCAAGGGCAAGGTCGGCAAGATCCTGCTGGACTTCGGCGGCTGAGCAGGAACTGCCCGCTCCGCACGTCTGACAGTGCGGAGCGGGCAGTCGGCCGCGCTGGCAATTGCCACTGGAGCGGCGGGCGACGTCGAGTTGGACGAGAACGCCCTCCGGGACGTCGTCGCGTACGAGGAGCTTCTCGCCAGCCGGGTGCTGAGGCCACAGTGTGTTCGCGCGGGCCCTCGGTGTTCGCGCGAGGCCTCGCCATCGGGCGAAGGAGCAACAGATCGCGGTGTCCGGGCGGCGGGGTTGGTCAGTGGGCGTCGGTGACCACATGAGAGCAGGCCGGGCAGGCCACCGGCCCCTGCTCGGCGAACCACCGGCAGCTACGCCGAATCGCGCACTTGGGAAGCTCGATCTCCGCCGGCCCCACGGTCTCCTGGTAGGAGGCGGCCATCCGGGCGCCCAGCCCGCAGTGCTCGCCGGTCCAGAAGCCGCAGGACGAGGTGACGCACGGCCCGGCGAGCCGGTAGCGGGCCTCGACCGGCGTGTCCGAGCCGGCCGCCGCGGCGAGCGCTACGTCGGCGGGAACCTGCGGGGTGACGTAGGCGACCCGACCCGCCGGAGTGATCATGCCGAGGAACACCGTGGCGTTGGCCGCGGGGGTGCTCGGGCACATCCGCTCCGGCGGGTCCGGACGACGGACGACGACGGTCACCGCTGGATCCAGAAACCGATGTCGTTGATCTTCTGACCGAGGTCCTCGGCGGAGATGCCGTCGAGCACCCACAGCCCGTACCACTCGGGGCGGAGCTTGAGGTTGGCGTGGCCGAGGGTGAGCGGGTTGGCCAGCTTGGCGTTGGCGGAGGAGAGGGCGGCCAGGCCGGCCTTCTGGATCTCGCCGGCGATGAGGGTCTGCTGCTCGGCGGTCAGGTCGACGCCGTCGACCACGAACCGGAACTCGTTGCGGGACATGTGTTACCTCCGGTCATTCGTACGATTCGGTGCCCAGCCCGCGGCGCAGGCTGGTCCGGGTGAAGGCCGCCCAGCCGGAGCGGGATGCGACGTCGACGTGCTGCCCGGCCCGGGTGAGCGCCCGGTTGGCGTGCTCCCGCCAGCGGGCCCTGCCGGCCGATCGGTCGCCCCACAGCTCCCGGCACGCCGCGACCGCGAAGGCCACCTGTGCGGGCGAGCCGGTGAAGCCGGCGACCCCGTCGCCGACCCGGACGGCCCCGCCGGCCAGCACGGTGACGGTCGGGAAGTGGTGGTGCAGGCTGGCCAGGGTCGCCCAGTGGCTGCCGTCCATCCGGCCGGCGGCGAACCCGTCGTGCAACCCGTCGTCGCGCCGGTAGCGGATCGCGTGCAGGGTGAAGGCGTCGCCGGCCGGGTCGACCCGGCCGACCACCTGGACCGGGGCGCTCCAGACGTGGGGCGAGTTCGCCGACCAGAAGGCCAGCCAGCCGGCAAGCCGGTCGTGGAAGTCGGCCTGGAAGCGGCCGGTGGTCGCCGCCCCGCCGGGTGCGTGCAACGTCGCGGTGGCGATCCGGCCGCGAGAGACCAGCGGGGTAGCGGCGGTCGGGCTCGCGGCGGTCGCGGCGGTCGGGGCGCCGGCCACGCCGGTCACGGTGACCGCCGAGGCCGCCGCCGCGCCGGCGAGGAGTCGCCGGCGCGAGAACAGGTGTCCGTTGTCGTTCATCGTCGGCCTTTCGTCGACGGCCATTGGCCCGACGCTATCGACCGGAAGAGATCGGGTGAACACGTGGAGTGACGGGAGGTTGACATGAATGTTGGGAATCAACGGCGGCGTGAACGGGCATTCGTGTGCTGCCGGCAGCGCGGCGCACCGCCCGACCCGATCGGTTGTGCCGGCCACCGCCGCGGCTGCGCCGCCATCGACGGACGCGACGGCTCGAGGTATGCGGGGCGCAACGGTGGCCCCCGTCGGCCGTGCGGTCAACGCAGGATCTCCAGTCCCTCTCGGAGTGGTCGCTCGACTCTGGGAAACTGCCGAGCCATCCTCGGCGGTTTCGCCGGTCATCGCCCGAACAGGATCGGGATCGATCAAGATCGGCAGTCATGGCCCAGAGGGTGGCTGACCGCGCCGAGAGCGGCCAACTACCCGACGAAATCCTTGCCGTGGCGAAGCGGCTGGCCGACCTGATCGGCGGGCTGCCCACCGCCGACATCGCCATCCCCGGTGCGTCGTGGACCGTCGCCGAGGCGGCAGCACACTTGGCGATGGCCAACGAACTCATGGCGACGATCGCCGGCGGCCGACCGGCGACTCACGGCGACGGAACGAAAGCCGGGCTGGCCAGCGCGAACGCGCAGTCTCTGAGCTACGACGGGTTGACCGGCGGTGGCTGTGGAAGGACCGGGAGCACGACATCGCCATGGAGCTTCCGGTGCTGCCGGCGTCCCCGGCGAGTCGCCCGACCCGATCCAGCTTTGCCTGCCCGGGCGCGGCTGCACCGCCATCGACGGCCGGGAGGGCCCGAGCCCAGCAGCGATGAGTTGGACTGCGACCCGGCGTCAGTCACATAGCCCTCCAGCCCTGAGCCGTTGCGGTCCAGGTCCGCCCACGGCAGTTCCCGAGCAAGGCCGGGTCGGCGAGCGCGAACACCTGCTGCAGCACGGTGCCGAAATCCGAGGGAAGACGGTCGTCGAGGCGGTGCTTACGTCGCCAGGCCGCCCACCGTGATTGCGCCAGCGTCGCAAAGCCGTCGAGGGCCTCGCTCAGCAGCACGGGCGTCACTACACGATATTCGGCCACCCGCTGCACTGCCGCCGCCAGCTGGTCGCCGTCAACATCGTGGCGGCAGGACAGCAGGTAAACGTCGGCGAAGTCACGCCAGCGAGTGTTCGCCTCGCCTCGCTGCAACGCCGTCACCAACTTCTCCGCGTACACCATCGGGAGCGGATAGCCGGTGACCACGATCTCCCCGTCGAGCAGCCGCGGAAGTTTGATCGGTTGCGGATCGGGCCAGATCGGGTCGCCGACGTTGACGTCGACATGGAAGGTCAAGCGTGCGGCGGAGAGACTGCCGGTGAGGCTGACCCGCACTCCGGCATAGACGTCGTCGTCCCGGATCGTGTCCGCGCTGGCGCTCGCCGCGTCGAAGACCAGGCCGTCGTCGAGGTGCAGGGTGGCGATGTCGCGGACGATGCCGAGCACCTGATCCGTGTCATTCGAGATCCATCGGCCTGAAGATCTACGTCGCGGGTGGGCCGGCGCGCGGCGTAGGCGGCCAGCAGAACCCCGCCCTTGAGGACGAGCTTGTCCGCGTACGGGGACTGGGACAGGCGGGCGAGGAAGCCTTCCAGGGCGTAGACCTGGTGCAGCTCGTCTGTGGGCCGACTGGTGCGACGAGCGAGGTTTTGGAGGTCGAGGTAGGCGCGGCCAGCGACGGTGGTACGCGTGGGACGTACGGTCACAGCAGGATCTCCAGTGCCTCTCGGAGCGGTCGCTCGGCTTTGGGGAACCGGCGAGCCATCGTCAGTAGTTTCGACGGCGAAGCGTCGCTCCGCCTCAGCCATCGCCGTAGCGCCGCGTACGCCACATCCGGCCCCTCCCGGTGCCGCAGACGAACGGCGTCGATGATGCTGCGTTCGGGGCTGTAGAGCCCGATCGAGGTCTCCGGGTCGAGTCGCAGTTCCGTGCGCCCAGTATCGAAGGTGGCCGGGTCGAACCAGTGCCAGGCGACCGGCGCGGTAGTGGCCGGTCGATGCCGCCCGCGAGGCAGCGCAACGTCGATACGGGAGGGGATCTCGTCGGTGAGGCCGTGCCGAGCCAGCGCGGTGGTCAGGCACAGGGTGGCAGACGGGGCGCGGCGGGCGACCTCGATGAGGTCGATATCCGCCGTCTGCGCGTCATGTCGCCGGTAGAGCCCCCGTCCGACAGGCTCGATGAGCCCGTGATCGCGCAGCCGGTACAGCTGCCGCTCTGACAGGCCAGCTTCAAGAGCTTGGGTGTAGCTGAAGGTGGCCGGGAGCATGCTCAGCAACACGCTCTCAGCCCCCGGTTCATCCGCTGACCCCATGGGGAAACTCTATACACGTTGCCGCCACCTGTAGCGGATTTCCTACCTGATGCGCTTCGGCCGATGGCGCCGGGATGGGGCGTGCAAGATCCGCGTTGACGTGAGACGAGGCGCCCTTGGTCTGATACCTGAAGCGGCCAGCGAAGTGCGCGAACCGTTCTCAATCATGAGCAGCTTCGGCCGCTCGGCTACGTCGCGCCCAGATGGGCGATCATCGTCTGGTTCGCGGCCCAGCCATCGGGGAACTTGACCGGCACGTCGAGGTGCACGGTCTCGGTCGAGGGGTGGGCGTCGAGCAGCTCGCCGATGCCCGCCCGGGCCACCACGATGCAGGCGTGCCGGTGCCGGGACGTCAGCACGCAGAGCCGCCCCGACTCCAGGTGGAAGGCCGTCGCGTCCCGCCGTCCGGAGAGTGGGTGCGGGACGATCGTCACGTCGTACTCGCGGCCCTGGAGCCGGTTGGCGGTGTCTACGGTGATGCCCGCGCCGGCCTCGCCGAGGTGTGCGCGGATGGCCGCGACTTGGTCGCGGTGGGCGGCCCCGACGGCGATCCGGTCCGCGGTGACCGGCGCGCCGGCCGGCGCGTGTTCGGAGAGCGCGACCGCTCCGCGCTGCAACACCCGCAGGGCGAGGACCGCGCAGGCCGCGGCGGCCTCCGCGTCGGTACGCAGAGTGTGCCGGGCCGGCAGCTCGTACAGCGCCCACCCGGAGGTGGCCGCCAGCTCCACCGCCGCGTCGACCGCGTCCCCTGGTCCGGACGCGGTGAACGCCAGGGCCCGGTCGTCGGGGCCGGTGCCGGCGCGGAACCCGGTGAACGGGTAGAAGGCCGCCGCGACGACCGGCGCCGCCGAGGCGGGCAGTCGCCAGGACACGGGCAGGCGGTGCACCGGAAGCTCCGGGTTGTGCCGCAGGAGCACCGCCACGGCCGACTGCATCGGATCCCAGGTCAGGCCGGTCCAGCGCGCGGTCTCGACCGTGGAGAAAGGGTCGAGCTGCCCGGGGTCGCCGACGAACAGCGCCCGCTCGAACCTGCCGGCCACGCGCAGCAGGGCGTCCGACCGCATCTGGTACGCCTCGTCGACGATCGCCCACGGCCAGGAGCCCTCGGTGACGGTGGCCCACTTGGCGGCCGTACCGAGGATGACGGCCGGACCGCCGAGGTCGATGACCTTGGCGGCGACCTTGACCGTCTCGTGGTCTCTGACCCGGGCGGAGGGCCGGTAGTCGGCGGCGGAGAGCCGGCCGATGCGCAGCTCGGGGGCCTTGCGGGCGAGGCGGTCGATGAGGTCGTCGACCTGCTCGTTGGTCTGCGCGATGATGATCAGGGGCTCGCCGGCGACGGCCAGCTCGACGGCGGCGCGGACCACGAGGGTCGACTTGCCGGCCCCTGGTGGGGAGTCGACCACCACGCCCCGATGCGTGCCGCAGCGCAGGTCGGCCAGCACCGCGCTGATCACGCGGTCGGCCTCCACCCCCGGCGGCACGGCCAACCCAGCGAGCATGGACCCGTCACCTCCCGACCCGGCACCCTACCGGCCGCGCACGCGCCTCCTGCGATACCGCCGGGTCGGGACCGGACGCGCCCTGCCTGAACTTCGACAACCTCGTCGATGGTCAGCGCACCTGGGAGTGCTCCCGGTCGCTCTACCTCCAGCCCGGCCATTCGAGTCACGCGCTAGCCGCGATTACCTCAAGAAGCAGTTTCGGGCGAATTCGCCTGCCGGTCCTCCACTGCCGATTCAGGCATACACCAGGGCGAGTCTGCGATGTTCGCGGTCGTCGGTGCGCTTGGCCAGGGCCCGCAACTGGGCCGAGGCGGTGGCGGGATGGCGCGCGCACCAGGCCTGCATGAGGGCGGCGGCGGTTTTCGGCGGGCTCCCGGTGGCGGTGGCAACCACCACCAGGACGAGCCCGGACCTCAGCGGACCGCCGAGCAGCGCAGAACCAGGCTGACCCCCAAGCCTGGCCGGCTCCTGGCGTTGTGGGGTCAGGGGTTCGAGTCCCCTCGGCTCCACTCCCGGAACGATGCCGTGGTCAGGTCAATGGAGGCATATGCGAACCGAGATCCGAGCGCGATCGGGGGGAGATGTCCGCGCCCCATCCTGCCGTTGTCGATCTGTCGAGGAGGCGGCCATGCACTGGGTCCGCACGAACTTGAGTCCGCCGGCGTTCGCCGCGGTCGCTCTCCTGTTCGCCCTACCGTTCGCGGCGCTGAAGGGTGAGGCCGGGGAATGGCGTGTGGCGGTGACCTGGACTGGTTGGGGCTTGACCGTCGGTGGCGGGGCTCAGGTCCACCTGGAGACCCTGCTCTGGGATGGCGACCGTGGTCAGTACGTCATGCAGGAGGTGCCGAACGAGGCGCCGCAGATCGGTCCCGAGGAGCCCATCTACCTGCCGGGGCAACCGCTCTTCATGGTCGCCGCGCTGGGTGTCCTGGCTGGCGTGCTTGCCAGGATCCTGGCCGGTGTCAAGTCCCGCCTGGTGGTATCGGCGGTAGCGGCATTCGTCGCGGCGGGGGCGCTTGCGCTCGGCCTACGGGGCGTACTGCGTCGCTTTGATCCGCCGCCTTACGACGAGGCCATGTCCGCCGTACCGGCCGTCGGGTTCTGGCTGGCGGTCGGCATCCTGGCATTGCTCGGCGTCGGCAATGCGATCGCGGCGTACCGGTTGCGGAGGCGTGGCGAAGCCCTCAAGCCTGAACTCGGTGACGAATTGACTGGGTAGGCCCCGTACCCGGACCTTGCCCGCTGGCTCTACGGCGGCTGATCCGCCTCACGTGGGTGGCCGACAGGAAAGCCGCGGAGCGTGGCCGCTACTGCGGTCAGTTCCCGCCGCGGTACGGGCCATCCACGTAGACGAGCGTGTCACCGACGGCCCTCGTCTGCAGGTGTAGCGGATTTCTCCGGCAGGGCTAACCGGGCGTCGTGTCGGCGGGGAAGCGCTCGTGTCCCAGCACGGCGAGCAGCTGCAGCTTCTCGCAGCCCTCGCTGCGCGGGGATGCGGTGAGCACGAGCAGTGCCTGGGACTGGTCCTCGGTGAACAGCGCCTGGCAGTCGAGTTCGATCGCACCGAGCTGGGGATGGATGAGTGTCTTGTGGTCCGCGAAGCGCTTGGCGACCTCGTGCCGTTCCCACAGCTCGGCGAACTCCGGGCTCGCCTTCTGCAGCGCCCGCACCAGCTCACCGGCCCGCGATTGCGGGCCCATCGATCCGTACGCGGCACGCAGGTTGGCGACCTGGGCGCGGCTCTGCCGGTCGCGGTCCTCCTCGGGGTAGCGCAGCCGCTCCGCGGGAGCCGTGAACCACCGGTAGATCTCGCTGCGGGCGAGGCCCGTGTAGCCCGAGTTGTCGCCGAGCAGGGCTGCGGCCATCCGGTTCTGCACGAGCGTCTCGCCGAGGTTGGACAGGATGAGCGCCGGGGTGTCGTCGAGCCGGTCCAGCACGCGCAGCAGCGCCGGGGCGACGTGCGTCGCCGCGGACACGACTGCCGGGGCGTTGTGCCCCGCCACCCGGAACAGGTAGTCGCGTTCGTCCTTCGTCAGCCGCAGCGCCCGGGCGAGCGACGCGAGCATCTGGGCGCTCGGCTGCGGGCCGCGCTGCTGTTCGAGCCGGGTGTAGTAGTCGGTCGACATCGCGGCGAGGGCGGCGACCTCCTCACGGCGCAGGCCCGGTGCACGCCGGCGCGCGCCCGCAGCCAGCCCGACGTCCCCGGGCTGCAGCGCCTCGCGGCGGCGGCGCAGGAAATCGGCCAGTGCTGCACGATCCATGATCCCAGTATCCGGCTGCGGCGGGCGCGAACCAGGGATTGCGGATCCCCCGATGACCGGTCTCTGCCCCGAACCAGGGACGACGGCCGAAGCTCGGTGCATGAACATCTCCGGAAACACCATCTTCATCCCCGGCTCCACGAGCGGGATCGGTCTCGCCCTGGCGCTCGAGCTGCGGGCCAAGGGCAACACGGTCATCGTCGGCGGTCGGCGCACCGACCTGCTCGAGCAGATCGCCGCGGACCACTCCGACATCGACACCGTGGCGATCGACACGACGAGCGCCGCGAGCATCGAGGCCGCCGCGAAGGAGGTGCTGGCGAAGCACCCGGACCTCAACGTCCTGGTCACGATGGCCGGCATCATGCGTATCGAGGACTGGCGCAAGCCGGAAACGTTCCTCGCCTCGGCCGAGGCGGTGCTGACGACCAACGTGCTCGGCCCGATCCGCCTGATCGCCGCGTTCATCGAGCACCTGCAGGCGCAGCCGGACGCCACCATCATCACCGTCTCCTCGGGCCTGGCGTTCGCGCCGCTCAAGGTCACCCCGAGCTACAACGCGTCGAAGGCCGCGATCCACATGCTCAGCGAGTCGATCCGGCTGCAGCTCGCGGACACGACCGTGAAGATCGTGGAGCTCGAACCGCCGGCCGTCCGCACCGCGCTGCTGCCCGGGCAGGAGACCAGCGAGTTCGGGGTGCCGCTGGACGAGTTCGTGGCGGAGGTCGTCGCGCTGCTCGAGTCGCAGCCCGACGCGAAGGAGATCCAGGTCGAGCGGGTGAAGTTCCTCCGCTACGGCGAGGCGCGCGGCGACTACGACCAGGTCGTCGCGACGCTCAACGCGTCCGACCCCCACGGGAAGTAGTCTCGGCCGGCCCCGGCGGCGGGTGGCTCGCTTACGGGACCATGGAGCCGCCATGACGTCGGGAAACGGTCAAGCGTCACCTGAGGGTTGCCGAAGAAAAATAGCGCGCAGGTTGAAGGCCAAGATTAGGAAAGATTAAGAATCCGATTAGCGGAGTCTTACGTACGCACAATTCCGGCACCCAATGTGCCCGCTTGACAGCGCAGGGAATTGGCGTCACCGGCTCGTTGATTTCTCCGGGCCGTCCTCACTAATGTTGGTCAGCGTCCGTTCCGGATGTCGGTCTCCACCTGGAGTGCCCCGGGACGGCCACCGCCGAGTCGCTGGACGTCACTGGCGTCGCCAGGCGAGCCGGGGAACCACCGCAGGTTTCGGGGTGAATCCGCATCAGCGGTAGGGCGCCTTCCACGCCCGAACCCGTCAGCTAACCCGGCAGGCGGTCGAGGTCGGTGCACGTGGGGTGCGTCGGCCTCGAGTGGAAGGAGCCGAAGCCGTTGCCACCCGTGCGCACCCGGCCCGCCGGATCGCGTCTGTTCACCAGAATCCTCGCCGTCGCGGCGGCGGCCATGGTGGCCGTCGGGCCAGCGGCCCCCGCCCACGCCGCACCGTCGGCCGCCGATGTGCAGCAGCAGATCGATGCGGCGTGGCAAAAGCTCGAACCCGTCATCGAGCAGTACAACAAGGTCCGGTCGGAACTGGCCGTGGACCAGCGGAGGTCGGCCGAACTGAGCCGGAGGATCGAGCCGCTCGGCAAGTCGGTGGAGATCAGCAGGACCCGGGTCCAGGAGATTGTGACGGGGTACTACAAGCAGGAAAAATCGCTTTCCACATTCAACGCCCTGCTGTCCCGCGGCTCGCCGCCGATCGCGTTGGGGGATCAGCTCGCGCTCGTGAATCAGGTGGCAAATTCGGAGCAGCGACAGATCACCCGGCTGTCGGCCCAGCAGGCGAGCTACGACGCCGACAAGGAGAAGGTTGACGCGCTGATCGCGATACAGCAGCGCCAGCAGGCCCAGCTGGCGGCTCGCAAGAAGGCCATCGACGCCGAGATCAAGCGGCTGGATGCGCTACACAGACAGGTCGCCGCCGCGGAGGCGACCGCAACGGCCAAGGCGGCCGCGGACGCCGCGGCGGCCAGAGCCGCAGCCGCCGCGCAGACAGCCGCCACCGCGAGCAGCAGCTCACCCATCACGTCGACCAGTTCGCTGTTCATCGGTGGGAAGTGTCCCGCCGTCCCCATCACGGGAAGCGGCGGCGTCGCGGCGAAAACCGCGTGCAATCAGATCGGCGAGCCGTACGTGTGGGCGGCCGACGGTCCCGACTCGTTCGACTGCTCCGGCCTGACCCAGTACGCGTGGGCCTCCGCCGGGGTGCAGCTGACCCATTACACAGGTTCTCAATGGACCGCAGGTGTGGCGGTGAGCAGAGCAAACCTTCGCACGGGTGACCTCGTCTTCTTCTACTCCGATCACCATCACGTGGGCATCTACGTCGGCAACGGACTGATCGTCCACGCCCCGCATACCGGGGACGTGGTCCGAATGGCCCAGCTGGCGGATATGCCGTACAGCGGTGCTCGCCGCCCCGGCTGACCGTCCGGTCCCGAGCTGTAGGTTCTCAACCTCGATGACGCTTTCTCAAGATCATGCCGCCGCGGATGTGGGCAACGAGCCCGCTGGCGGTGCTCCGGCTCCGGGGCGTCACTCTGGAGGTCGATGCTGGCGCCCGGCCTGATCGCCAAGAACGGCGCCAGGCTGAACGGGGCCCCGCTCGGGGACGATGCCTACGGCGTGCCGGGCAGCCGGACCGTGACGAGGAGACCGCCGACGGGGCTGGGGACGAGGTCGAGGGTCCCGTCGTGGGCGCGGACGATGCTGTGCACGATGGCCAGGCCGAGGCCGACGCCGGCGTGTTCGTCGGTGTGTACGCGTTCCGTTCCGCGCTGGAAGGGTTCGGTGAGGGTCGGTATCAGTTCTGGTGGGAGCCGACGACCCGTGTTCTCGACCTGCAGCACGCTCGTGTCGCCGTGCGCCTCGGTGTGGACCGTCACGGTGCCGTCGGCGGGGAGGTTGTGGACGATGGCGTTCTGGACGAGGTTCGTCACCATCCGCGACAGAATTTCGGCGGAGCCGCTGGTCTGAGCCGCCCCGCCGGTGACGTCCAGCGTGATCCGGCGCTGTTCGGCGAGGGGAAGCAGCGTTTCGGCGGCTTCTTCGGCGATGAGGGAGAGGTCGACGCTCTCGCGGGTGAAGTTTCCGCGGTCGCCGCGGCTGAGCAGCAGGAGGGCCTCGGTGAGGTCGATCGCCCGCTTGTTGACGACGTGCAGGCGTTCGATGAGTTCGCCCCGGACTCGCGTGGGGTCCTGGCGGGCGACGTCCAGGAGCGTCCGCGAGATCGCCAGCGGGGTGCGCAGTTCGTGGGAGGCGTTCGCGGCGAACCTCTGCTTCTCGGCGACGTGGGACTCGAGTTGTTCGAGCATCGAGTCGAACGCGTCGGAGAGTTCACGGAATTCGTCCTGGCGGCCCTTCATACGGATCCGGTGGGACAGCGACCCCCTCCCGGCCATCCGTGCCGCATCCGTAATCTGTGTGAGTGGTGCGAGCATCCGGCCGGCGAGGGTCCATCCCCCGACGAGCCCGAACATGAGCAGGAAGACCATCGCTACGGCCGCGGCGGGGGCGAAGGTGTGCACAAGGAGGTAGCGGTTGGGCGAGATCCCGAGAAGGCCCTGGGAGGTGTCGGGTACGTAGCGCAGCAGGAACCCCCACACCACGGCCAGCAGGAGGGCGCCGGCGACGGCGAGGAACCCGGCGTAGCTGAGGGTGAGTTTCAGTCGGGCGCTGAGCCCTGGGCGTCTATGCATGCGTACTGCCGGGGGCGGTGGTGTCCCTGTCAGGGGCGATGGTGTTCATACCGGTGTCGATCCGGTAGCCGACGCCGGGAACGGTGGCGATGATCCATGGTTCGCCGAGCCGTTTGCGCAGTGCGGAGACGGTGATGCGCACGGCGTTGGTGAGGGGGTTGGCGTTCTCGTCCCAGGCCCGTTCCAGCAGCTCCTCGGCGCTGACGACCCCGCCCTCGGCGGCGACGAGGACTTCCAGCACGGCGAACTGTTTGCGGGTGAGCGCGACGTAGCGTCCGTCGCGGAAGACCTCCCGACGGAAGGGGTCGAGCCGCAGGTCCGCGATCACGCGGACCGGGGGCCGGGCGTACCCGCGTCTGCGGTCGAGCGCCCTCAGCCGCAGGACGAGCTCCCGCAGCTCGAACGGTTTGGTGAGGTAGTCGTCGGCGCCGAGCTCGAACCCGGAAGCCTTGTCGTCGATCCGGTCGGCAGCGGTGAGCATGAGGATCGGGATGCCGCTGCCGGAGGCGACGATGCGCCGGGCGACCTCGTCGCCGGAGGGGCCGGGGATGTCGCGGTCGAGGACCGCGAGGTCGTAGGAGTTGACGCTGAGCAGTTCCAGGGCGGAGTCGCCGTCGCCGGCGATGTCGGCGGCAATCGCCTCCAGCCGCAGACCGTCACGGACCGCTTCGGCCAGGTAGGGCTCGTCCTCCACGATCAGTACGCGCATGCCTGAAGCCTATTGTCAGCACAAACTATCGCCGACGGGTGCATACCGGACACGCGCCTCAGCCTCCCGATGCCGGCGCGGGGCGAGGCTGGTCCGACGGCACCTCCGCCGTAGTGCGCCACCAGTGGCGCGACGCCAGCGCGGCCAGCACGGCGCCGGCGGCGTTGACCAGTACGTCATCCACGGAGGACACCCGGTCCAGCCGCAGGACGTACTGTGCGGTTTCGACCAGGACCGAACAGCCTGCCCCGAACGCCAGGATCCGCGGCACGGACGCCAGCGCCGCGAACCGCATCGGAGCGAAGAACCCCAGCGCCGCGAAGATCAGCAGGTTGCCGACGATCCCGACCGGCCCCATCGTGACCAGGTCCCGCAGCGGGACCAGACTCACCCGGCCGGGGACGATGCCGGCCCCAAGGCCCGGCATCATGGTCATCCATACGAACGGCACCGTCCCGTGGACCATGCCCACCTCGGCCAGCGACATCCGCCACGCCGATGTGACGCCAGCGGCACGCCGACGGCGCGCCAGAGCCCATACCACCAGAGCGGCCAACGGCACCGCGACCAGCATCATGAGCAGCACACCGTTGAACGTATCGAAGCAGCCGTGCCACCGCCCGGCCATGCACCTCGGAGCGGACATCATGAGCGGCCGCCGCACGGCGAACGCCACGCTCGCCACGCCCAGGATCGCCAAGCTGACAAGCACGATCCTGCGCGTGCGGCGAGGCGGTGCTGACAGGGATGCGCTGTGGTTCATGTTCCCATTGGAAACGGAGGGCCGTTGCGGTGGCGTATGCGATTTTGGATAAGTCCGCGATACACGGAATCCCCGGCGTCGTCGCCCGGCACCTCTGCCGCGACCAGAGCCCGCAGCCGGCTGTCGACATCGACGGGCAACCGGTCCACGACCCGGACGGTCAGCGCTTGCTCGACCCGGTGCAACGCGGAGCGCACGATCCGGTCGATCCGCCCGGCCACCGGCGGCTCGATCCGCTCCGTCCGGCAGCGCACCAGCAGCTCGTCGCGAACCGACTTCGGGTGCCGTTCGGCCTCGCACACCCCGGCATCGGCGGACTTCCGTCCCGTCCACGCCGCTCAACAACCCGCCGCGGAAAGCGCCATGATCTTGACGAAGCAGCGCCGACAGCAACCTGAGAAACCGACATGATGGCGCTGCCAAGTACACCCCACCCGCGACATCGGGTGTGAGAACCTACACGAGCCACCGGACACCGCTGACGCTTCCGCCGTAGTCAGGTGACGGTAGCGCCGACGTGGGTCTCGGCGCACACCGTTCGTGTGCGGTGCGCTCCTCCGCCCGAAGCGGGACCGCCGGGACGTACCCGACGGCCCCGACGGTCAACTCAGTGGACGACGACGGGCGTCTTCCCCTGCTCCCCCGGCTGGTCGTCGAGCAGGTGCGACCGCTCACGCCGGCGGGGCAGGAACGCGGCCGGGATGAACGTCAGCAGCACCAGCGCGAACGCCACCCAGAACGTCGTGCCGAAGGAGCTGGCGGCGAAGTCGAGCCCGCGCTCGATGAGCGACGGGTCGACCGGGAACTGCTGGGTCAGTTCCGGCCGCTGCTGGGCGGCGATGGCCAGCCCAGCCTCGGTAATCGGCTTGCCGCTCGGGTCGGTCACACCGGGGATCGGCTGGGAGCCGTTCAGCTCGTTGGTGAGGATCACCGACATCACCGCGGCGCCGACGGAGCCGCCGATCTGCTGGAGGATGTTCACCAGCGTGGAGCCGCGGGCGACCTCCTGCGCGTGCAGGGTCTTCAGCGCGGACGTCATGATCGGCATCATCGTGCCGCCCATGCCCAGACCCATCACGAACAGCGAGCCGCAGAGCAGCACGTACGAGGTGTTCGGGTCGACCTGGGTGAAGGCGAAGAACCCGAGGACGATGAGCGCCAGCGCGAACGGCACCGTACGGCCGATGGGCACCCGGTCGGCCAGCGTCCCGGCGATCGGCATGGTGATCATCGCGCCGATGCCCTGTGGCGCCATCAGCAGGCCGGCGGCCAGCGTCGACTCGCCGCGCACCTGCAGGAAGTAGCTCGGGAACAGCAGGCCGGCCCCCATGAACGCGATGATGAAGACGAACATGGTCACCGCCGCGATGGTCAGGCTGCGGTTGCGGAACAACCGCAGGTCGAGCAGCGGGTGCCGCGGCTTGAAGGAGTAGAGGACGAACGCCACCACCAGCGCGGCGCCGATCAGCATGGGGACCCACACCTCGGTATCGGCGAACGTGCCGGCCTCGGGCAGCGAGGAGACGCCGTAGAGGAACAGGGCGAGCCCCGGCGAAAGCATCAGCATGCCGAGGAAGTCGAACGACTCCGACGGCTGGGGGCTGTCCTTCGGCAGGGCCAGCTGCGCGTAGATCAGCGCGATGGCGCCGATCGGCAGGTTGATCAGGAAGATCCAGTGCCAGCTCGCCACGTCGATCAGCCAGCCGCCGAGGATCGGGCCGCCGATCGGGCCGAGCAGCATCGGGATGCCGAGGACGGCCATCAACCGGCCGATCCGGTGCGGCCCCGCCGCCCGGGTCATGATCGTCATGCCGATCGGCATGAGCATGCCGCCGCCGAGGCCCTGCAGCACGCGGTACGCGATCAACTCCCCGATGGTGTCGGCGGTGGCGCACAGCACGGACCCGATCGTGAACAGCGCCAGGGCGACCATGTAGAGGCGTTTGGTGCCGAACCGGTCGGCGGCCCACCCGCTGAGCGGGATCACCGTGGCCAGCGCGAGCGTGTAGCCGGTCATCGTCCATGCGACGCGGGCGTAGGACGCGTCGAACTCGCTCTGGAACGTCGGCAGCGCGACGCTGACCACCGTCACGTCGAGGATCGACATGATCGCACCGAGCACGACGACGCCGGCCACCTTGAGAACCGCGGCGTCGAGCTTGTCCGATGTCGGGACAGGCTGCGGTGCCGCGACAGCTTGCTGTGTCACGAAGTCTCCTGAAGTCGGATCTGACCGAACGGGTGAGCGGTGGTGGCGGCGCGGCGCCGGCCGATGGGCAGGCGCGACGTGCGGAGAAGTGACGCTCGCAGGCAGATTAGCCGCCGCCACCGACACTCCGCCCTTGGATTAGCTCCCAGCGCCTCGACTTGTGAGGACGATTACGGCCTGGTGGCTACCGGCAATCCTCTGGCCACCTGACGTCCGCTGTTGTTCTCGGCACAGCGCCGTCCGGGGCTCCACGGCGGCTGAGCCCGCCCGTGGCCGCCGCACCGCCGCGAGAATGCCGGAAGCGGGCACTGACCTGCAGGAGCGGGCACTAGCGTGGGCGTTGGCGAGGAGGTACGGCACCTCCGCCCGGTTGCCGGCCATGTCGATCATGGGGGTGTCCATGCGCGGGCCGAGACGTGGTCCGGTCTGGGCGGCCCAGCTGTGGTTACGCCAGCGCCGGCGCAGGTGGCGGACCCGACGGGAACGCCAGGCCGAGCGAAGCCGCCGCCGGCGGACGGACGAGCGGCCTGACCTCGGATGAGCTGGCGGCATCACCGCGGGCTGCGCTGGGCGATCGTCGGCACCGCCGGGGTGCTCGTGGTGTGGACCGTCTTCTCCCTGGTCCTGACGGTCCTCAACACCGAGCCCGCTGTCCTGCCGATGTCGAAGTGGTGCGCGGGGCAACCGCCCCGGTCGTACTACTGCGGGCAGGTGGAAGGCTTCGTCAAGGGCCCGCTGATCCTGGCCTTGGGGCTCGCGGTCTTCCTGTTCTGGCGGTACGTGCCGGTCCGTCGCTGGTACGACCGCAACGCCGTGCGCAACCTCCGGATGGTGCTACCCACCGCCGAACGCGACACCAGCGCCAGCTACGTCGTCGGCCGGGACGAACTGTGCGAACTGATGATCCAGCGGCTCCGGAACGAGCCCACAAGGCGCCCGCTGCTGCTGGTGGGCGGCATCGGCACCGGCAAGACCGCCACGCTGGTCCGGCTCGCGGAGATGCTGATGGCCACCGACGTGGTACCGATCGGGATCGACCTGCGCACCGTCACGGACCCGGAGAAGCTGAACTTCCACCAGCTCGCCCTCGACCAGTTCACCCGCACCATCGACACCCAGTTGCACTCCGCCGGCGAGGCCGACAAGGTGTGGCGGCGGCTCTGGCTGGAAAACCGCATCGTGGTGCTCGCCGACGGCCTGGAGGAGGTTCTCGCCGACTCCGCCCAGCCCGCCGACCGGGACAGCGTGCTCCGCGAGGCCGTCCGGGGCGCGGTCCGCGAGCGGCTCCCCCTGGTGGTCGCGTCGCGGCCGGACGATCCGCTGCGCGGGCTGGACGCCCTGCTGCTGCAACTGGAGCCGCTCTCCCAGGGGGCCGCGTTGGAGTACGTGCAGGCCCGCAGCCGCCGCACGGACGCCGGTCACCAGTGGGACCGGATCACCGGGCTGGTCACCGCCGCCGACGTCGCCGACTCACCGTTCTACCTGCGGGTCATCAGCCAGCTCCACGAGGTGGACCGCCTGGACCGGGTCGCGCCGACGGACCGGGGCAGATCCGCGCTGCGCTGGTGTCTGCTGGAGGAGTGGTGGGCCGCCATCGTCGCCGGGGACCTCTACGAGGACTACGGCATGCCGCAGACCGAGCGGTCCGACGCGATCGAGGTACTTTCCGCGCTCGCCTGCATCGGACTGCGCGACAACCGGCTGTCGGTGCGTACCAGCGAACTCACCGGCGCCGACGGCAGCGGGGACGCGGGCCGCCAGTGGATCCTGGCCGAACTGCGGGCCCGGCTGCACAAGCTCAGCGCCGACAACCCGCAGGACCTCGGACTCGCCGAGACCACCGGGGACGCGCTGAACATCGTGGTGAAGCGGCAGGACGGGGTCCGCTTCCAGCATGGGGTGATCCAGGCGTACCTCGGCTCCCGCTACCTCGCCGCCGCCCTGCGCGACGGCGACTTCCTGGAGCGGGCCTTCACCCGCAACCACGGCCCCGGCCGGGAGCTGCTCTCCGCCCTCACCCTCTACACCCGCAGCGCGGGCGCGTTCGAACGGCTGGACGGGCGACGGAAGCCACCGTCGCCGCACGGAAGTCTGCTCCGCCTCCGTGAGACAGTCCGGCAGGCGGTGGGACGGTCCGCGGGCGCCTGGGACGCCAAGGCCACCCGGAGCCGGTCGACCGCTCTCGTACGCCGACTCTGTGACGCGGCGACCCGCACGCCCAACCGCACCCGCGCCCTGGAGATGTTCGCGGTCGCGCTGGAGATGGACGCCGCCACCGGACACACGAGTCACCGGAAACTGGCCGACGCCATCCGCGAGGCCTGGCCGCAGTACCAGGGCGACGGCTCGGTCACCGACCGCCCCCTCGAGGACGCCAAGATCGCCCTTGTGCACCGGTACGGCGACGCCGCGCGGCAGCTGCGGGACCGACCCCCGGAACCCACCGGGCTGCGGGGACAGCAACCCACGCCGCAGTACCGGCAGCTGTTCCAGATGATGGCGGACGAGTCGTCGTACCTGCCCCGACTAACCGCGGCCCGCCAGATCGCCAGCGGCGGCAACGCGGCCGTCCGCGCGCTGCGCGACCTGCTCGACCAGCCGCCGCAGGCGGCCAACACGCAGGGCCGGGAGCGCCTGGAGGAGCTGCGGACCTGGATCGCGCCGTCGCTCTTCCTCTTCGCCGACGCCGCACCCGCCCCCGGCGAACCGGACTGGCAGGGCGTGGCCCGGGAGACCCTGCGGCGCTGGGTCGACCGCCTGGCCACCGACTTCCGCGAGGGGGCCCGCGTCTACGAACTCACCCTGGCGCAGGGGTTCCGGCTGGCGGCCAACTGCCGGACGTACCCGGCGCACCGCAGCGTGCTGATCGAGGAAGCCGAGAAGGCGCTGCGACATTCCCGGTTCTGGTACTCCCACCTGGTGCTCGTCCAGGCGCTCACCCTGCTCGCCCTGCCCCAGGATCCCGGCGAGACGCTGCGCGAGCGGGGCCACGGTTCGGACCCGCGCGGGCTCGTCGGCTTCTGGACCTCCATCGCCGGGGGCGGAAACCGCGCCCCGCAACCCGGCAGCGGCACGGCCCACCCGCTCGTCCTCGAGGTCGCGGAGCTGTGCGTGGAGGCGCTCATCGACCGCCATCCCGAGCGGCACTGCTGGCTGGACGAGCGGGAGATCGTCGGGCGGATCGGGTCCGTCAGCCCCCAGCCGGGCATCCGCCGGCTCCAGAAATCCTGGCTGCCGCCCTCGCACGGCTGGGCCGTCCTGGAACCGCAGGCCCAACGGCTGCTGGCCGACGTGATGCTGCTGCTCAACCTCGCCGACCGGGGACGGGACAACGACCAGCGGGCGCGGCGGCTCAGCCGGGCCAGCCGGGCTGAGCTGCCGCCGTGCCTCACCATCGACCGCAGCGCCATGCGGGTCACCCTGAGCCGCCGCCAGGCCCACGACGTGCAACCGGGGGCCACCTGCATCGACGACTGCCCGTTCCGGCTGTGCCCGCTGCCGCCGAAGGGGGACGAGTTGCCGTACCAGATGGACGAGGCGTTCTGCGCCCACCAGGTCGATCTCGTCGGGCGGTGGCTGCGGTCGCCGGGGCGGGCGGACTGGCAGGCGGTCAATCGGGAGGACCTGCGGACGTTCTGGCGGGAGATGTCCGAGCGGATGGCCCCCGCCTGGCGGAAGTGACCTACTTGACGCCGTAGACCACCTAGAGTCGGGCACGTTATGACGGCACCGTGGCTGACGAGATCGGGGGCCGCCGGGCAGCCCGCAGAACGCCGATCGCTGACCCGGCTGACCGTGGTCAGCCTCGCGGGACACGTGGTATTCGAGCTGGGGGCCGGCGTCGGTATGCCGCTCGCCTCGGTGATCGGGCCTTACGGCGCTGCCGGTTTCTGGACCCTCGTCACCGGCGGTGTCCTGGCTGCGAGTGCTCGCGACGAGTCCGCTGACAAGATCCTAGCAGCGGCGAACGGCTTCGGGATCGCCGCGATATCGGCCCATCTGCTCGGCTGGCCAACTCGTCGCACCAGAACAGGTCTGCCCTGGTTGAGGGATTGCGAAGGGCTGGGCCTCGAGCTGATGCCCTTCTACAACCCGATCCTCTACTTCTCGGGAGCAACGGGGCTGCTCGCCCTCCTCCGGGAGAACCGCACCGCCCGCTTGTACCTCCCGCTGGCCATGCTCGGACTCGTGCCGGGACTCATCGCGTTCCAGCACTGGGAGCATCGGCGATTGCGCAGACAGGCGCAGACCCGCCCGGCGTGGTGGAATCGCCGGCTTCAGCGAATCGGGGCCTCCTGATCCACAGTCAGCAGGCGCGGTGCGAGGCGAGGTGGGCGACCATCGTCTGGTTGGCGGCCCAGCCGTCCGGGAACTTCACCGGCACGTCGAGGTGCACGGGCTCGGTAGACGGGTGCGCGTCGAGCAGTTCGGCGATCCCCGCCCGCGCCACCTGGATGCACGCGTGGCGGTGTCGGGAGGTGAGGACGCAGAGCCGCCCCGACTCCAGGTGGAACGCGGTCGCGTCCCGCCGCCCCGGCAGCGGGTGCGGCACGATCGTCACGTCGTACTCGCGGCCCTGGAGCCGGTTGGCGGTGTCGACGGTGATGCCCGCGCCGGCCGCGCCGAGCCGGGCCCGGATCGCCGCCGCCTGGTCGCGGTGCGCCGCGCCGATGGCGATCCGGTCCGCCGTCACCGGCGCGGCGCCCGGCGCCTGCTCCGACACCGCGACGGCTCCCCGCCGCAGCACCCGCAGCGCCAGCTGCGCGCAGGCCGACGCCGCCTCCCCATCGGTACGCAGGGTGTGCCGGGCCGGCAGCTCGTGCAGCGCCCAACCGGTGGCGGCGGCGAGTTCGGCACAGCGTCGAGCGCGTCGCCCGGGGCGGGCTCGGTGAAGGTCAGCGCCCGGTTGGCGAGCCCGGTGCCGGCCCGGAACCCGGTGAACGGGTAGAAGGCCGCCGCCACGACCGGCGCCGCGGTGGCGGGCAGCCGCCACGACACCGGCAGCCGGTGAACCGGGAGCTCCGGGTTGTGCCGCCGCAGGGTGGCCACCGCCGACTGCATCGGGTCCCAGCTCAGGCCCGTCCAGCGCACGGTCTCGACCGCCGAGAAGGGATCGAGCTGGCCGGGGTCGCCCACGAACAGGGCCCGCTCGAACCTGGCGGCCACGCGCAGCAGGGCATCCGACCGCATCTGGTACGCCTCGTCGACGATCGCCCACGGCCAGGAGCCCTCGGGGACCGTGGCCCAATTGGCGGCCGTACCGATGGTGACCGCTGGCGCGCCGAGGTCGGCGACCTTGGCGGCGACCTTGACCGTCTCGTGGTCCTTGACCCGGTCGGAGGGCCGGTGGTCGGCGGCGGAGAGCCGGCCGATCCGCAGGTCGGGGGCCTTGCGGGCGAGGCGGTCGATGAGGTCGTCGACCTGCTCGTTGGTCTGCGCGATGATGATCAGCGGTTCGCCGGCGGCGGCCAGCTCGACGGCGGCGCGGACCACGAGGGTCGACTTGCCGGCTCCCGGCGGGGAGTCGACCACCACGCCGCGGTGGTCGCCGGAGCGCAGGTCGGCCAGGACGGCGGTGATGACCCGCTCCGCCTCGACCGCGGGCGGCACCTGTAACCCCGCGAGCATCGACGCCACCTCCCCGAACGTGCCTGTGGGACCCTACCTGGCCGCCCGCTCGGCCGTCCGGTCGCCGGGCCCGGCCTCGTTCGCGGTCTTCGCCGCGCCGACGGCTCGGTCGTCAGCGCGAACGCTGGTCGGTCGACGGCTGGGCCGCGAGCCGCAACGTACCGTCGGGGTCGATGACGTAGGTGCACGCTCGTCACGGTCGCGCGGATCTGCGGCCGCCAGGAAGGTGTCGAGATCGGCCGATGCTCGGATGGGCGCGCCCGCGGGAGCGTCGGCGACCGACGCCTGCACGTCGCCGGGCCGACGTACCGGTATCGACGCCCCGTCCTTACCACGGCACCGGCCCTACGCCCGTGCAGCCGCCGCAGTTGACGACTTCTCGGGGTCCTGTTGGTCCTGGCCGGACCCCTCCTGTCAGTGGTGGGTGCTGCGGGTGTTCAGCACGATGGCGGTGGTGATCAGCCCGGCGCCGACGACCCCGGTCGAGCTGAGGCGATCGCCGAGGAACAGCGTGGCCAGGAGTGTGGCGACGAGTGGTTCCAGGAGCGCGATCAGCGCTGCCGTACTGGCCGGGGTGGTGCGCAGGCCCCGGAAGTAGAGGGCGTACGCCATCGCGGTGGGTGCGATGCCCAGTAGGAGCAGCAGTCCCACGGCCGCCGGGGTCGGGACGAAATCCATGCCGGATGTCACCGTGGCCGCAGGGGCGAGCACGGCCGCGCCGATCGCGAAGCTCACGCCGGTCCCGGTGAGATCGTCGAGGCCGGCGACGGGCCGGGTGCCGATGAAGGTGATGGTGGCGAAGCCGGCTGCCGAGAGCAACGCGAGTCCGGCTCCGGTGAGCGCATCCTTGGTGGTGATACCGCCGGCCGGCGTACCGACGAGCAGGGCCAGACCGCTGACGGCTAGCGCCACCGTGGCGAGCATCGACGCGCCGACCCGCCGCCGTCTGGTGATCCGTTCAGCGGACAGGACCAGGGCTGGTGAGGCGCCGATGGTGAGCAGGGTGGCGAGGCTGACGTTGGTCACTGACACCGCGGCGAAGAAGCAGGCCTGGAAAACAGCGGCGAGCAGTCCGTTCACGACCAGCCGGGCCCAGGCGTGCCGCCCGCGTGGCAGCGGCTGCCGGGTCAGACAGAGCCAGATCAAGACGAGTATGCCGCCGGCGGCGAGCCGGTAGGCGGCCACAGCCAGCGGTGACAGCCCCGTTTCGTGGGCAAGGAGGCTGCCGGTGGGGCCACCGGTGCCCCACAGCACGCCGGCGAGGACAAGCGACCACAGGCCGGTGACGGGGCGTCGGGCGGCAGCCACCGGTTGTTCGGAGACAAGCATGAGGAAATCGCTCCTGCGACGAGAGGAATGGGGGTCGCGGAAGCGGGGCGTACCGGACTCAGCGCTGCACGGACCGCGCGTCCAGCCGATACCGGCTGGACACGATGAGCAGAGGCGCCCCGCTCAGGAGCGCGGCGGGCTGATGATGTCGAAGGTCCGGGCCATGTTCCGATCCTATTCACGGCCGCCGGACGGCACGAACCCGTTTCGCGAGCCGACGCATTCTCAGGTCCCCGAACCGGTGCGACACTTCTACCGATGCCGCCGGCTGTGCGAGACGACACACCGCCGGGTCATCACACGTCCGACCAGTACCCCGTCCACAAGGGTGAGACCTGCAGGAAGGGACCGAAGCCATGAGAGTTCTGCTCGCCGGCGCCTCGGGCGCCATCGGTACGCCCCTCACCCACCAACTCGTCGCCGCCGGCCACCAGGTCGTCGGCATCAGCCGCAGCCAGTTCAACGCCGAGCGGCTGCGCAGCGCCGGCGCCGAGGCCGTGGTGGCCGACGTGCTGGACCGCGAGAACCTGCTCGCCGCCGTACGGGGCGTGCGGGCCGACGCGGTCATGCACCAGTTGACCGCGTTGGGCACCACGAACATGCGGGCGGCGCTTCAGGGCACGAACAGCCTGCGTACCACCGGAACCGCCAACCTCCTCGCGACCGCCCGGGCGGTCGGCGCCCACCGCTTCCTCACCCAGTCGATCGTGCTCGGGTACGGCTACCACGACCACGGCCCGCACGTGATCACCGAGGACGACCCGTTCGCCGAACCCGTGAGCGGCAAGCTCGGAGAGGCCGTCGCGGCCATCCGCTCCACCGAGGAGCAGGTGTTCTCCGCCGACGAGATGGAGGGCATCGCGCTGCGCTACGGATTCTTCTACGGGCAGGACAGCATGACCAGCATGATCGTCAACCTGCTGCGCAAGCGCCGGTTGCCGGTGCCCTCGTCCGGCGGCTTCGCCAACTTCATCTACCTGGAGGACGCCGCCGCCGCGACCGTGGCCGCCTTGGAGAAGGGGCGCGCCGGACAGGCGTACAACATCGTCGACGACGAGCCGGTGCGCTGGGGGGACTACCTGGACACCCTCGCCGCCGAGTTCGGGGCGCGCCGGCCGTGGCGGGTCCCGAGCTGGATGCTGCGGCCCATCCCGTACGTCCACGCGATGATGACCACGTCGATGCGCGTCTCCAACGCCAAGGCCAAGCGCGAGTTGGGCTGGGCTCCGGCGGTGCCGACCTACCGCGAGGGCATCCCGCTGGTGGCGCAGGCGAGCCGCTGAACGCCCGTTGTCAGGGCGCCCTGGACAGGAGGTTCGGGATCGGTCAAGATTCGCGGTCATGGCCCAGAGCGCCTGCTACGAGCTACGGCTGCGCGGCGTTTCCCGGTTCTGGGTGTTCTTCACCGACGGGGTGGCCACGGTCAGCGACACGGCGCCGGGGCGGGTCGACTGCACCATCTCGGTCGACCCGGTGTCGTTCTTCCTGTTGAGGGCGGGCCTGAGCGGCCAGTGGCCGTTGATCGCGCGGGAAGCTGCGGGCATGGGGACGTAAGCCGTGGCTGGCCTTCCGGTTTCTCGGCTTCTTCGCCATCCCGTGACGACGTGACATGCCCCTGGCCGGGACCCGTCAGCGGGGTACGGTCACCTGCTGCTCCGGAGTCGGCTTGCCGGCGCCCGGGAAGTGCACCTCGGTGTCGAAGGCGAGCACGCCGTAGTGACCGCCCGAGGTGTATCCGGTGAATCGGATCGTGTAGGCGTCGCTGCCCGTCGTCGCGGTGACCGCGTGCGGCACCAGCCGACCGCAGGACGCGGTGTGCCCGGGACCGTTCCCGCTCGGCGAGGTGGCAGTGAGGGAGTAGTCCTGTTCGCCGGCGTGGATGACCCGACAGGTGATGGTCAGGCTCAGCGGCTCACGCGAGTCCGGGAGCCATCGGCCGCCGTCGAGGAAGAACGGCTCGACGAAGACGTACGGGTTGAGGTAGTAGCCGCCCGTGTCGTTCTTGCGCAGCCGTTGAGTGCAGAAGCGGAGATTTCCCTTCGTTTTGCCGCTGGGCGAGACGTACACCTGTTGGCCGGCCCGGAGGGTGCAGGTCTGCGACAGCAGGGTGTAGCCGCGGGGGAACTCCGGGGCCGGAGTGGCCCTGGCGGCCGGGGCCGGCGGCGGGGCGGCGGCCGAGCCGCCCTGCGCTGCCGCCGGTGGGCGCGGTTTCGGCGTGGGGGAGGCGCTCGCGGACCCGTTGCTCGGCGTTGGTGTCACGGCCGCACTCGTCGTCGCCGCAGCGGCACTCGCCGTCGCTGCGGCGGTGGGCGCCGGGGTGGCCCAGGCGGCGCCGGCGCCGGCGGCACCGGGTCGGGCGCAGCCCGCAAGGCCGGTGGCGAGCAGCAGCAGCGTCAGTGCGCCGCGGCCGACGAGCGGACAGCGGCGCCGGATCGGTCCGCTCACCGCTGCAGCACCGCGGTTGCGTAGCCGTCCGGGTAGAACTGGTAGTAGTCGCGGTACCGGACCGTCAAGGTGGTGGTGCCGCGTGGCAGCGAGTAGGTGAGGGTGTACCTGCCGCTGGCGTCCAGCTTGCCGCGCCAGAACTCCCGCTCGGCCCCGCCGTTGGTCGACGCGGTGATCCACCAGTAGTTGTCGTCGCCGATCGGCGAGCTCCAGGTCACGGTGAGCTGCGCGGTGCCCTTCTCCTTGCCGGTCCCGACCTGGGCGGTGACGGCCAGGTCGGTAACCGGCGGCGCCGGCGGGTGCGCCGGTCCGAAGGAGTGCAGCAGCTGAGTTTCCTGGTAGGGGTCGGTCGAGCTGACCGCCCAGGCCCGGGTGCCATCCCGGTTGACCAGGAGCGTGCCCTCCCAGAGGCTGTCGCCGCTGCGGAAGTCGACGGCGTACGTCGGGACCGTGCTGCCCTTGGCGTAGAGGTAGACATCGGCGTCACCGGAGGCGGTCGAGGCGCGGCCGATGGCGACGGTTGCGCCGTCCCCGGACCAGGCGGCGTCCTGCGGATAGACCCCGCTGGGATAGACGGTGGCGTCGGCGAGATCCGGCAGCCGGTACGAGTGATGCTCGTACGGGTAGCCGACCGTCTCCACCACTTCGGTGCCGTCCGGACTCACGGCGTAGTCGATGAGGTTGCTGCCGGTGTTGTCCCGCCGGGCCACGATCGTCGGACTGTCACCGGACACGTCGATGACATACGTGGTGACCGGCGAGTATCCGGTGTCGCCGGCGACGAGGAGGCCGGGCGCGCCGGGGCTGGCGTCGATGATCGGGTGGTAGTTGGGGCCCCCGGTGTAGACCACCGGCGGGGTGCCGGGCGCGGACCAGATCAGCAGACCGCCGGAGCCGATCCCGGCGTCGATGAACCCGCCGACGACCTTCCCGCCGGTCGGTTCGACGGTGTACAAGTGGGCGCCGGGGGGCGCGGGGTAGCTCGCGATGATGGTGAGCGTGTTGGCGTCCAGCGCGATGATCCGGTTGAAGCCTAGCGCCGCGTACAGGATGCGCCCGTCGTCGCTGAGGACGAGGTCGGAGATGTCGGCGACGGCCGTGACCCGGTTCAGCAGCCGGCCGTCGAGGTCGGTCACCACCAGCGGCAGCCCGCCGCCGACCCCCTGGGCGACGTAGAGGCGGCCGCGCGCCTCGTCGAGTTCGATCGCCCGCAGGTCGTTTACCGGCAGCTGAACGCCGACGCTTTTCAGCGGGGCCGTCTCGGCGGCGGCCGGTGCTGCTGTCAGTAGGTCCGCGGTGCTGAGCCCGATCGCCGTGAACATCCCGGACGCCAGCAGTTGACGACGCCGCATTGACACCTCCCCGTGTCCGCCAGCCGCCGTACCGACGGCCAGACGAGACCCTACAGCGTGTCTCAATAGTCGGTTGGGTCATGAGACACCGCCCTTCTCGGGCGTCCCTGCCGTCACGGGTGTTCGTGGCGGTGGGGTTCCTCCGTCGTCGAGGCTGGTTTCGCCGGCGCGTGGGCGCTGGCCAGAGCCGGCCTCTCGGGGGGCGTTGGTGACCGGGCCTCGTGCTTCGGGGTCCCGGGTCTGGACATGTTGTTGCTCGGCCCAGACGGCGAGGTTGACCGCCGCGTTGACGTCCCGGTCGGCCGTATGCCCGCACTCGTCGCAGCCGAAGACGCGCACCGAGAGGGGTAGGGCGGGGCCGGTGGTGCGGCAGGCACTGCACATCCTGGTGGACGGATACCACCGTGGTGCCGGGGTGGCTTGCCCGCCGCGCCAGCGTTGTTTGTAGCCGATGATGCGGGCCAGGTCAGCCCAACCCGCATCAGAGATGGCGGCGGCCAGACGCCGGTTACGCAGCAGACCGGCGGTGTGCAGGTCTTCCAGAGCCAGCCGGTCGTGGGTCTTGACCAGCCGGTTGGCGACCGTGTGCAGAAAGTGGCGACGCACATTCGCCACACGCAGGTGGGCCCGGCCCAGCCGGGCGGCAGCCTCAGCCCGATTGCGGGAGCCTGGCTGTCGACGACTGACCTGGCGGGACAGACGCCGTAGCCTCGGCAGGGCGGTCCGCAGCGGGCGTGGCGGATCATCGACGCGCAGTACCTGTCGGCCGGTGGTGTCGGCGGCCACGACGAGGGCGGCGAGGCCGCGGTCGACGCCTACCCAACCACTGCCGTCGGCGTCGGGCCGGGGTGAGTGCCGGTGGGCGGGGTGCAGGTCCGCCGCCTCCACCGTCACGGTGACGGTCCATCGGCCGGCCCGGCAGGAGACGGTGGCATACCGGATGCCGGCTCGGCCGGTGCGGATCATCCGCCGCAGCCGGCGGGTGTCCTCCCGTACCCTCAGGATCCCGATCTTCGGCAGACAGACACTGCGAGGTCCCGCCGTCGGATCCCCCACCCGGATGCTCGCCCGACCCGCCTTCGTTGTGCAGCGGATCCGGAACGACGCACGGGAGCGGCTCTTGCGTTTGAATGTCGGGAACCCCACCCGGCGGCCCGGCCGTTTCCCTCCCCGGGAGTCCGTCCAGGCGCTCAGGCCACGACCCAGGTCGACGGCGGCTTCCTCACACACCTGCTGACACACCTGCGTCCGCCACGACAACCCCGTCGCGACCATCTCCGTCGAGCCGGACCGGTCGACCACGAACCGGCGACCCGCCTGCGCCGAGGTCTTCCACGAGTTGAACGCGTTGATCAGGTCAAAACCCGACCACGGCACCACCACCGACCCGTCCCGACGTTTCGCATCCAGGGCTTCCTTCACCAGAGCCAGGCACTGGTTGAACGCGAACCGAGACGCCCCCGCATGACGCGCCAACACCACCACCTGCGACGGTGACGGGTCAACCGTGAACCGGAACGCCGTAAACCTCCCCACAACCCCACAGCATGCCCGCCACCTACGACACTTTTGAAACACGGCCTGGGCCTGTCCGGATCTTTGTGTGTGAGGCGGTGGTCGGCCTTCTCAGTTTCCGGTGATGCGCTCGCCGTAGAACATGGCGAGAGCGTTCAGCGCTTGTTTCAGGCCGCCGGGTTTGGAAGCAGCGCGATGACGTGCTCTGGCGAAAGGACCGGGCCCCTATCGCCAGTCTGGCGGCGGATGCCCTGGCGGATAGCACTCCACCGGACTGGCGCCAAGGTTCGGTGACTGAGCTGCACGGAAATCGGGGTTGACTCTGCGGGTGTTCCCGGGGCGTACTCGATATACGTTCTCGCATCGCCGGCTGGTGCGGCCGGCCACAAAGGGGCGCGCAGGCATTCTCAGGACGGGGTGGCTGCTGTTGCCCGCGCTGGCGTTGCGGAGGACGTCGAGAGATGGGAGGTCCCACGTGAAGGATCAGTCGTCGGCGAGTTGAGCCGCGCCACTGCGGCGCTTGTTGAGCGCTGCCGGTGGCAAGAGTCCTGACCGCTTGTGGCTCGGCCTGGCCGTCTGTCCCCATGCCCGCCCGTTGACCTCAGCCTGCAGTACGGGTTGCGGCGGCACCTGCTGCCCGGCTGCCTGCCCTTGTTCGCAGCCTGGATTGTTCGTTGGCTCAAACCCAGTGAGGCACTGGCCGACCTGTGCACGCACAAGGGGTTCCGCCTTGCCGGCCATCCCCGGCAGGGGTCGCGCCCGCCCGGGCACCAGCGCTGTGCGGGTAGACGCGACCTGGACGGCATCCCCCGTCGCTATTGAATCCCTACAAAACGAAGCTGGAGCACGAACATGATCTCAGCCCTCATCAATACAAACAGGCCGACGGCGGCCATGTCGGTTCGCCGCCTCAGGGCGGCGCCATTCCAGGCTCTGCCTGGGCGACGTGTCGGCAGGTGGTGGGCCGTTGGCACCACTTGAGCAGTGGCCGCCTGACCGGCCCGACGAGGTGCGGTCGGGGCGGGAGCGGCTGGAGAACCGGATTCAGGTGCTGATCATGCTGTTGATCGGCGGCGCGGCCGGCGCAGCCTCGTTCCGCCACGTTCATGACGTCGCTGCGGCGCACGGCCAGCCGGGCTGGCTCGCCTGGGCCGACGCTGTCGTCCTGGAACTGACCTCCATCGCCGCCGGCCTGGAACTGCGCCGCAACCGGCGCTGGGGCAAGAGCGTCACCTTCCCGGCGACCGCGCTGACCGTGGCGGTGTTCCTGTCCCTCGCGGCCCAGGTCGTGGAGGCCGAAGCGTCGGTGATCGGCTGGGTCGCCGCCGCGCTGCCGGCGCTCGGCTTCCTGACGATGGTGAAGATCGCCCTCGGCCGCGCCGACCCCGCCCCACCCGACCACACCGCCCGACCCATACCGGGCCAGCCAGGACCACCGACGGTCGTGGACGCTGCGGTCCCGGACAGCCGCGAGCCGGTCCCCGGACCGGCGCTGCCGGTCCCCACGAGGGCTGCCACGGTCCGGGACGTCACCACCGCGGTCCCGGCTACGGCGGACCAGGGTCCGGCGGTCCCGGACCGCCGCCGCGGCGGCCCGCCGGTCCGGGACCGGGACCCGGAGATCACCGCGCTGGTCCCGGCCGCCCGGACCGCCGCCCACGAGCTCGCCGCCCACGGGACACGGCTGTCCCGCAAGGAACTGGCCCGACAACTACGGGCGGACGGGCACCACCTGTCCAACGCCACCGCCTCAGCACTCGTGCGCGTCCTCCGCGCCGAGGCCACCCCACCGGCCCCGGCCCCGCCGCACCTGTCACGTCCGGAGGCCGCGTGACAGAACCACAACCGGCTACTTCTGACAGACCAAGCCGCCCCGGTCAGACCAGCGCCTGTCAGGAAGCCCGCCTCCTGACAGAGCCTGACCCGACCTGTCAGAGCGAACACCGTCCCGCCCGCCGCGGCGCAGCAGCCAGTGCACCTACTACCCCTTCGGCCGGACCCTGATCTTCAAAGGAGCAACGCGCATGCTGACCCAGCTCAACGACCCCCACCAGCGCCACCAGCGCTGTCACCGACCCGCATCACACGCCCGCTCACACTACGATTACAGCGGTGTGACCGGCCATGCCGGTGTCGGTGTCGATCCCCGTTTCACCGTCCGCCTTGATACTGACCCCCAAACCGACCCCCCGTTCTCGCTCGCAGCCCAGGTCAGGCCCGCTCTCACCGAGCCCGATCGGTTCCAGACACACCCTCATGTGTGGGGTGTCCCCCCAGGGGCCGCCCATGCGTAAACCGCTACCGGCACCGGATCCGCTGCTGCGCCTGCAGGCCAGCATCACCGCCCGCGACGACCGCCTCCTCGGCTGGCTCTACGACCACGGACTGCTGACCACCGACCAGATCGCCGCCGCCCTGTTCCCGTCCCTCGATTTCGCTCAACGCCGGCTACGCCGCCTCACCGTCCTTCGCGCGGTGGACCGGTTCCGACCCAACAAACCTGACGGTGGCTCCTACCCGTACCACTACCTACTGGACCAGCTCGGCTACGAACACGTCCGCGCCCAGCGCGGACTCGGCCCGCCACGCCGGGACCAGGCACGGCGCCGCAAACAATCCCTCACGTCACGTCCGGACCTGCCCCATCTGCTTGGCGGCAACCAGGTCTTCATCGACCTGGCCGCCCACGCCCGCACCCACCCCAACAGCCGTCTGGACCGCTGGCAGCCCGCGTCCGCTTTCCACGACCCGGGCGTGTTCTACCGCAAAGGCGGGGACCCGCAGATCATGGTCCACGGTCCGAGCGGCTTCCCCCGCCCGGACGGTGCCGGGGTGTGGACCGAGCAGGATCGTTCGGTGCCGTTCTTCCTCGAATACGACACCGGCCGTGAACGCCTCGACATCCTCACCGAGAAGATCGCCAAGTACGAACGCTTGTACGCGATGAGCACCTGGGCATGGCCGGTTCTGTTCCACCTACCGTCGGCGCGACGTGAGGCGAACCTGCACCAGCGCCTCACCGGCACCACGCCACGAGCGTTCATCGCCACCACCACCGCTGACCTACGGGCCGCCACCGGCGCGAGCACCGCCGAGCAGGTGTGGCACCTAATCAATCTCGGCGCCGGCCGTCGCCGCCTCATCGACCTGCCCTACATCGACACCCGCCACGACCAGGAGTTCCCCACCCGCACCGCGCCCGGCCCGCACGGGCGAGCATCCTGATGGCCTTGACGGTGTGAGCAGCCCGGTTGACCGGGCTGCTCACACCGTCTATTCCGCAGCGGCGGGTGCGGTAGGACCGGAAGCCGGGCGGGCACCTGCGACCAAGCGGCGAGCCAGCCGTGAGATCACGGAGCTTGGTACGTCCGCTGCTCCGCCTGCCACGCCCGTAGCGCACCCTTGATCCGCTGGTTCTCCGCCCGCACGTCGTCCCGCTCGCGAGTACGCCGCTGCAGCTCGAAGGCAAGGCGGTGCAGCAGGGCATCGACTTCGTCGACCCGGTAGCCGCGCCGCCCTCGTCGGGTCAACGGCAATGGCAGCGCGGCGATCCGATCCGGGGTGAGCGGGCCGCGCAGGGCGTGCCGGCTGCGGTAGACGGTCACCGCCACGGAATCCGATCCGGCAAGTGGATCCGCTCGCCCGGCACCCCGGCGGCGAGCAGCCGCAACCGCGACCCGGCCAGCATCACCGGCGGCCCGCACACGTACACCTGCTGGCCGGAACGATGGTGGGCGAGGGCGACGGTCAACGCGTCACCCCGCTCCCCCGGCTCGGACAGCGGGTCGTGAGAGAAGGCTGGCACGACGGTCAGCCAGTCGTGGGCCTGCTGAAGCTTGTCGAGAGTGATCGCGTCGTACAGGCCCGCCACGTCACGACTTCCCACGATCAGCGTCACGCGCCGGCCGTCCGGTGCGGCGGCGACCTGCTCGACGATCGCGCGCAGCGGCGCCAGCCCGGTGCCGCCGGCGATCAGCAGCAGGTCCCCGTCGTGCAGGCTCAGCCCGGTGTCCGTCGGCGGGCCGAGGTGGAGCAGCTCTCCGGGGCGTACCTGATGGACCAGGCTGGTGGAGACGGCGCCGCCGCGGACCGCGCGGACGTGCAGCTCGACGGTGCCGTCCGGGCGTGGCGCGTTCGCCGGGCACAGCCAGCGCCACCGGCCGGGTCGGCGCGGTGTGCAGACCGGCACCGCCTGGCCGGGCCGGTAGGGCAGCCGCCGCCACGGCCGTACCGTGATGACGGCGACCCCGTCGCAGGCCAGGTCGTGGTCGAGCACCTCCACCGGCCACCAGGCCGGGCCTTCCCTTGCTCTTGTGGCTGCCAACTCGATTCTTTGCCAAGGCACGGTGGTCCGTAGCGCATCGTCGATGACCGTCTGGTGCTCTGGTCGCAGGCCGAAGCGGCGGTACGCGCGGCCCAGGACGCTCAGCAGCGCCAGCTTCTCGGGGCGGTCCGGCCCGTCAGTGAGCCGGCGCAGGGCGGCCTCGATCAGCGGGGCGTCCCGCTCGGGCAGCAGGCCCGGGCAGCGGTCCTCGACCTCCTCCCAGAACGAGCGCCGCCGCAGGTAGCTCTCCGCACGGCGGTGCTCGGCCTCCGACCAGCCCAGGTACGGCAGGTCGGTGCCGGTGGCCAACGCTTTCTCCACCTGCTCCGTCAGCCGATCCCGATCCACCCCGATCAGGTACGGGGACAGCTCCGCGTCCGCCGCGACCAGACTGAGCCAGCGGGCGACCGCCTCGGGTGTCCCCTGTTCCGTCACGCCTGCTCCCCGAGCTGCTCCTCTGTGAGGCCGGCAGCGTGGATCGTGGCGTGGGCCCAGCGGGCCAAGCGGCACGGATACGGGACGCGTTCGCTGCGGCACAGCAGGCCCTGCGGCCCAACGCTCCGGGGCGTGGACGCGGGCCGCGTGGGCGGCGAGGGCCAGGTCCTCGTCCGTGATCGGGGTGAGCACAGGAAAGTCGGCGAGTATGGCGGACATCGGTGGGCGCCTCCGGTGGTGGGATGCGTGGAGTGGCGCCGGGGCGGGCGGGGACGGCCGCCGCCGTACGGGGGAACGACGCGGCCGGAGCCCAGCACCCGCCCCGGGCCATGCGTTCACCCTGGTCAGCCACTCGAACTCACAACATGACTACGCGCTGCACCTCAGCGGTAACTGTGCTGCACGCGATGGAGCTAGGCTGCCCGAGAACTGATCTCAACGTGACCTGAGGCGGCACGATGACGACCGTGCACCGGTGGACCGGCCTGGAAACGCGAGCCCTGCGCCAGGCCCTACGGATGAGCATCCGAGACTTCTCGGCGCACCTCGGCGTTGCTGAACGGACAGTGTCGAAATGGGAAGCCGGGCAGGAGGCGGTGTGCCCGCGACCTGAAATGCAGGCTGCGCTCGATACGGCACTAAGCAAGGCGGGTGAGGACGTCCGCGACCGGTTCAGGGCCGTGCTCCACGCAAACGAGCCACGCCCCGTCGCTGGTGCCGCCCAGCCAGATCTCGGCACGCTTGCGCGTCAGCGGGTGGCCGCCGCCCGTGCCGCTGCCGCCCTGAGCGCCGACGAATTCGCCGAACTGCTGGCTGCTGCCCTCGGCTGGTGTCCGAACGGAGAGGCGGTACTGCGCTGGGAGGGAAGCGAGACCCCGCCAGGCGATGTCCTGCTGGCGCTCAACATGCTGGAGCAGCGAGCCGCGCCGCGGCCGGCCGATGCGCTTGCCGGTCTGACAGCCGTCTACCCAAGCCGGTCGCAGCTCTCGGCGCATCTACCGCCGGATCAGCTGCTCGACGGCGCCCAGGACATCCGGGCGGTCGGCCTGTCGCTAAACATGCTGTGCCAGGGCTACGCAGACCGCCGCTGGCAGTCGCTACTCGCGAACGGGGCTCGAGTCCGATGTCTGTTTCTCGATCCGGCCGGCTCGGCGATCCAGGCCCGGGAGGTGGAGGAAGGGTTCCCGGCCGGTCAACTCTCGGCGCTGACGAAGCTCAACATGGAGACGTTGCTACGAGTGCGCGACCGGCTGCCTGCCGAACTGCGGGACGACATGAGCCTTGCGACCTACGACGAGATTCTTCGCTTCAACATCGTCTTGGTCGACGATCTGTGTGTGGCGCAGCCCTACCTGGCCGAGAGCCGCGGCATCGACTCCCCCGCCTTCGTCATCGGCCGGGACGAGGCGGGAACCGGGCTGTATCCGGTGTTTGAGCAGGTCTTCGAGTCGCAGTGGCAGCGGTGGCGGGTGCTGTGAGCGAATACCGTGACCTGCTGCCCGTCGCGGAGGAAGCCGCGAGGCGCGCGTCCGAGACGATGCGACGGCGGCCACCAGGCGCTCTCACCGTGAAGGGTGACCGCGATGTCGCCTCGGAACTGGACTACGCGATCGAACGCGAGCTCAGGGGGTTTCTGATCACGGAAACGCCTGAGATCGGGTTCCTCGGCGAAGAAGAGGGACCGGTCGGCAAGGCTGAAATGCAGTGGGTCCTTGATCCAATCGACGGCACAGCCAACTTCGTACACGGTCTGCCTCTGTGCGCCGTCTCGCTCGCTCTCGTACACGGAAGCGAGGCTGTCCTCGGCCTCATCGAGCTGCCCTTCCTCGGCTCTCGATTCACCGCCGCCAAGGCCGGCGGCGCCTACGCGAACGGCCAAAGGATCAGGGCAAGTAGCACGAGCCGCCTGAGCGACGCCATCGTCGCCGTTGGCGACTACGCGGTAGGCCCGGACGCCGAGGCGAAGAATCGGTTGCGGCTCGCCCTGACAGCTCAACTCGCCGCTGAGGTACAGCGGGTACGTATGACCGGCAGCGCCGCACTCGACCTGGCATGGCTTGCCGAGGGCAGGCTGGACGCAGCGCTGACCCTGTCGAACCATGCCTGGGACATGGCGGCAGGAGTGGTCATCGCGCGGGAAGCAGGAGCTGTCGTCATCGACCAGCACGGTGCGATTCATGACCGCGACTCGGCCGTCACTCTCGCGGTCGCACCTTTGCTCGCGGAGGCTGTCCTCGCGACTTATCACAAGGCCGCCTCCGCGGCGGGCAATCAATGATCCTGCCACTGCAGCACGACCGGTTGGGCACCCAGAAGGCCCTCCTACCGCTGACCAACCAATGGGTGCCCAGCGTCGGCCTAAACTACGGCAACCTGCCGGCATAGGGGACGCTGTTCGCCACGTTCACCGATGCGCTGGCCGGCGCACGCGACGACATCGAACTGGCGCCCGTGCACGGTCAGGACGAACAAATTCGGCCGCGCGCTGACCGGCCAAGCAATCAGGTTCAGGTGGTTGCCTCAGCTGGAAAGGCTGTCGCCCCTGAATAGCGCCATCTCCACCGCGTCCGGCTCAACTTTCGCGGCGGCCGCCCGTTCAGCAGCCCACTGCAGGTAGGCGATCCATTCGTCCGACCGCCAGCCACCCCATCGGCGCCGAACGCCAGCTTCAACCGGGAGGCGGCCCGCAACAACTCGGTCGAGGATCAACGGCTGGATCTCGTGCCCGTCCCGCCGATAGCCAGCGAAGTAGACGACCTTGGTGAAGAAGGCCGGACCGAGCCACGGCAAACGCGAGACCTTCGCATCTCGGAAGCTCCGGAACGCCGCGCGGGAGTCCTCCAACGTAGGGTGGTCTGCACGCAATCCATCGAGAGCGCGGGTCAGTCGTTCACCGTGCTGGTCACCGTTTAGAGCTTTGACGGCACGCCAGGGTCCGTAGCCATTCAGTCCGTAGCCCCACATGAGCGCGGCGGCCAGAAGCTGCCGCGGGGTAGCGACCTCTGATCGCCACGATTCCGCCACTGCGAAGACATCCCGCCGCCAAACGACTCCGCTCTCCGGGAATCCTTCCGGCCAGGCATCATCCGGTAGAGCTCGGCGCCACTTGGCCATGTTGACGCGGATCGGGCCAGGTTCCCCGGGCAGAGCTGGCCCCACAGAGGCCGCCATCACGCTCTCCAACGGGCCGAGAGATCGCCTGCCACATCGCGCCGGTGGCGCAGCAGCGCCTCCTTGTCAGGTCGATGCTGTGGAGGCGGCAGTTGGAGGCGTCGCCCGTCCAACTCGGAGTAGTGGTCCAGGCCTTCGGCGACCCGTACTCGATACGAGCCGTCGATCCAGATCAGCCCTCGGTCGAAGAGGTTGTGCAGGTCGGCCCGGAGCAGCAAGCCATTGGTGACCCGGTTCGTCGCGGGTCCGTTGTACGGATCGATGTGGGCTGCCTGGAGTACCGCCTCGACGTCGCAGCCGCTGATTG
This sequence comes from Micromonospora sicca, assembly GCF_003172935.1. GTDB lineage: Bacteria > Actinomycetota > Actinomycetes > Mycobacteriales > Micromonosporaceae > Micromonospora > Micromonospora sicca. Next base: position 64,725 of record NZ_QGKS01000253.1, read on the forward strand.
CGCAGCATCCGCCATACGCCTCGATGAGCCTGCGGCGGAAGTCAGCCTGGCCCTGCCGGGCCGTGACCTCCGCCAGCCGGCGTCGCCGCCCCTCTGGAAGGTTCTGCGGCTCGGGCGCCTGGTGATCGTCCAGCGCCTTCCGCAGGCTGAGACACTCCGAGGCTCGCATCACTCGAACGGTCTGAACCGACGACGTCAGGACATCCGCCCCCGCGATGACGTTCCGGGCCAGGAACCGCGTGAGTGGGCGGTCCCACCGGATCTCCAGCCGCCATCGCCTCGCGTCGCCATCAATTTCCTCGTATGGGTCGGACCAGGCGACGCCGGCGCCGATGAGACGGCTCAGAGGCCTCGTGGCGTAGACCCAGATCCGGTCACCGGCTTTGATCTGGTGAAAGCAGGAGGCCAGATGCCAGTTGTCCATGTCGCCGTAGGGCAGTGTCTGGAAGAACTCCAGGACACCCAGGTCGTCATCCCAGGCATGGCTTTGCTCATTGACCGGGTAGATCCATTCTGCCGGGCGGGCGGATCGCTCCAACACCTGATTAGCGAGTGGGTAGCTGTGGCCGCGGCTGTGAATGGTTCGAGACATGAGCAGTGGCCTGACCAGATCACGGACCGCCTCGGCGAAGCCCTCGTCCTCGAACGCCGCCATCAGCTCATCGTGCCGGCCCGAGACCCTCACCTGGTCGGGGCCCGCGTCGACATAGTCGGACGCCTCGACCGTCAGCCCCGGGAACCGCCTCGCAAAAGCCTGCGCCGTGGGCCAGCGCCTGTCGAGGATCGACCGGCGGACGATCACAAACCCTCCGGCTACGCCGTCGCCGAGCGGCTCAATGGGCTCGTACAGGACGAAGGTCTCCATCGTCTTCATGCTGACCGCCGAGAGCCTGCGGGTGATGGTCCTCGTATTCGGCAGGCAGGAGAGAGCCCAGTGCTCTCGTTCCAACTCGGCGGCGTCGGGGACGGCGACGTTCAGGTACGACCGGTTCGCACCCACCACCGCCTCGTGGTACGGGCTGGTCATTAGACGATCGAGCCTGCTTTGGCTGTCAACATCGGCACGCATCACCGACTCCTTCCGAGAGGATGTTGGAGGGGCTCAGGCCGCAGGCGGCGGATGAAGCGCGATCCTAATGAATCTCGCAGGGAAGAGCGGCCCGTGGAACCCGCGGGAGCGGAAAGGGCCCAAACGCCTGACCGGTCAGCACCACTCAGAGCATGCTGATCGCCCGCAAGACTGCTCCTCGACCGTCTCGGGGACATCACACCCAAGCTCGGGCCGCTACGGTCGGCTGTATGACCTCAGTTGATGTCACTGCCAGTCTGCCCACGCTTGGCAAGCTCGAAGCCGTTGACGTACGTGAAGTCTGGAAGCACGAAGCGCATACCTTCACGCCGTGGCTGCTGGCGAACGCCGACGTTCTCGGCGAGGTGCTGGACATGGACCTTGCGCTGTCGGCGGCGGAACACCCCGTGGGCGGCTTCTCGCTGGATTTGATCGGCGTCGATGAGGCGACAAACGAGACGGTGATCATCGAGAACCAGTTGGCGAGGACGGATCACGGCCACTTGGGTCAGCTGCTGACCTACGCCGGTGGGACAGACCCGGTCAACGTGGTGTGGATCGCGACCGAGTTCCGGGAGGAGCACCGGGCCGCCCTGGACTGGCTGAACGCCCGCCCGGACGAGAACACTCGGTTCTTCGGGATCGAGATCAGAGCTGTACGGATCGGTAAGTCCATCGCGGCGCCTCTCATGAGGCTAAGGGACGTCTCGTAACTCGGTGAAGGCGTTGCCCGTCACGGGGTTGGCGCTCACCCGGCGAGGACGATGTTGTGGAGATGGGCGATGCCGGAAGCGGTATCGATCAAGGTGTGGGCGGCTCGGCGGTAGTCCCGCAGGATGTTCCAGCACTTCATCCTGGCCAGAGCGTGTTCGGCCCCGGCGCGGACGGTGCGGTGCTGGGTGTTGAGCTCTTGCTTCCAGGCCGGTAGTTCGCTGCCGTCGGAGGGTTTGCGGTACGGGATGATCACTTCCGGGTTGCCGCGGTAGGCGCCGTCGGCCATCACAGGCCGGCCCGCGAGCTTCTGGTCGATGCCTGAGGTGCGGTAGACGATGGTGTCGTTGCGGTTTCCCGGCTGGGGGTCGCCGACGGCGATGACGAGACGTGTGCTGGCGTCGATTGCGACCTGCAGATTGGTCGAGTAGCGGTAGTTCTTGCTCCGCGCGGCAAGGCGGTGGTCCCGGGTGGGGATCAGGCTGCCGTCGACGATGGCGATCTGGTCGACCGGACGCCGACGCACGGGGGCGAGGGCCAGCAGCGGGCCGAGGGAGTCGATGACCCGGTGCGCGGCTGAGTGCGACACCCCGAACAGCGGGCCGATCTGGCGCATGGTCAGGTTGGTGCGCCAGTACACGGCCACCAACAGCACGCGGTCCGGCAGGTCAAGGGCCCACTGCCGGCCCGGCCGACCGTCAGCGATCGTGTCCCCGCCTCGCTCGGCGACCAGGCGGACCAGCTTGCGGAACTGGGCGGGTTGCAACCCCGTGAACGGGAAGATCCACTCGGCGCGCGCTGCGGAGATCACCTGCACCCAGGCATCCTCGATGATCGTCCTTAACAGACAGACTCCGGGGTTACGAGACGTCCCTTAGTAGTGCAGCCGAACGACTGGGGCAAGAAGGTCAAGGCGATTGCTAAGGGTGACGCTGCGGCGAGCGACCGCGCTATGGCCTACCAGGCGTTCTGGACGAAGTTCCTGGAGGCCGTCCATGACCGCAAGCTCGGGTGGACGACGTCGAGTAAGGGCCTACCACAGAACTGGCAGTCGCTGCCCGCCGGCATAGGTGCGGTGTCTTACGCGTGCACCTTTGGTAGATCGGGGCTCTCAAGCGAGATCTTCTTCCAGCATCCTGACCCGGCGGTCAATGAGGCACGCTTCAACGCCGCCCGCGCGAAACTGGAACCCATCTTCGGGGATGCCCTGTCCTACGAACCGCTGACAGGCAAGAAGGGCTGCCGCATCGCCGAGTACCGCAACGGCGACATCGCGAACAGCGACCAGTGGGCCGATTACGTGGAGTGGTTCATCGACGCGCAGACCCGGCTCCGCACGGCGATAGCCCAGGTTGGCAGCCCAGGGCCCCGGAGTGTTCCGTGATTGTCCGTTTTGATCATGGGATGCGGTGGAGGGTGAGGGCGGCTGCGGGGGTGGTGTGGGCGCGGCGGGCGCTGGCGGTGTTGGCCCAGCCGGTGAGGCGGAACGTGCCGCGGATGATGTCGCGGAG
>NZ_QGKS01000125.1 GCF_003172935.1 Micromonospora sicca
GGGCACTGCTTGTACGGCTACACCGCCGCGGGCGGGCCGTCCGCACTGCCATCGTCGCGGTCACCGTCGTCGGCTTCTTCCTGTCGCTGGCCATCTGGGGCGCCACGACCACCGTCCGGATCGCGGGGTGAACATGAGACATCGCGTCCTCGGCATCGTCTTCATCGCCGTGCTGACCGCGGCGCTGACCGCCTCCGTGCTGCAGTACCGCAAGGCGTTCACCCCGGTCGAGCGGGTCACCCTGCACGCCGACCGCGCCGGCCTGCAACTGCTCGACGGCGCCGACGTCAAGGTCCGCGGCGTCGTCGTCGGCGACGTCCGCTCGGTCCGCAGCGACGGCGGCGGCGCCGTCATCGGGCTGGCGCTCGACCCCGCCACCACCGGCCGGATCCCCGCCGACGTGACCGCCCGGCTGCTGCCCAAGACCCTGTTCGGCGAGCGGTACGTGGAGCTGGTCCCGCCGCCCGCCAGCACCGCCGGGCCGATCCGCGACGGCGCGGTCATCACCCAGGACCGCAGCCGCACCGCGGTCGAGCTGGAACGGGTCCTCGACCAGGCGTTGCCGCTGCTGCAGTCCATCCGGCCCGACCAGCTCGCCGCCACCCTCGGCGCCATCTCCACCGCCCTGGAGGGGCGCGGCGACCAGCTCGGCGCGAACCTGACCCGGCTCGACGCGTACCTGCGCCAGCTCAACCCGGCGCTGCCCACCATCGCCGAGGACGTCCGCCAGCTCGCCGTCGTGCTGGACGGCTACGACGCCGCGCTGCCGGACCTGCTCGCCCTGCTGCGCGACGTCACCGTCACCGCGACCACGGTCACCGACCAGCGCACCCAGCTCGCCGCGTTCCTCGCCGACACCACCGACACCGCCGACACCACCCGCGGCTTCCTCGACCGGCACGGCGACCAGCTCATCCGGCTCGGCGACGTCAGCCGCCCGGTGCTGGAACTGCTCGCCACCTACGCCCCCGAGTACCCGTGCCTGGTGCACGGCCTGGTCGCCCTGCAACCCCGGGTGGAGCAGGTCTTCGCCGGCGGGCGGATGCACATCACCCTGGAGGTGACCCGCGACGGCGGCCCGTACGAGCGGGGCCGCGACGAGCCGGTCTACGCCGCCCACGACGGCCCGAACTGCCGGGGCCTGCCCGACCCGCACGTGCCCGCGCCCGAGGTGCCCGTCGCCGACGGCTACGACCACGGCGGCACCCGTACCCGGCCGCCCCTGCCGGTCGGCACGCCGGCCGGCCCGGCCACCGCCCCGGCCGCCGGCCCCGAGATGGGGCGGGCCGGCACCGGCGAGGAGAGCGCCCTGGTCAAACCCCTCGTCGGCGGGCTCACCGGCACGCCCCCGGCGGAGGTGCCCGACATCGCGGTGCTGCTCTGGGGACCGCTGCTGCGCGGAGCGGTGGTGAACGCGCGATGACCGGGAAGACGACCGCCTCGCTGGTCAAGCTCGTGGTCTTCGCCGTGGTGACCCTGCTCGCCACCGCACTGCTCGCCCAGACCCTCGGCGCGTTCCCGCCCGACGGCGTCACCTACCGCGCCCGGTTCACCGACGTGACCGGCCTGCTGCCCGGCGACGACGTCCGGATCGCCGGGGTGCGGGTGGGCAAGGTCAGCGACATCGCGGTGGTCGACGACACGGTCGCCGAGGTGGCCTTCACCGTCGACCGCGACGTGGCCGTGGCCACCAGCGTCCGCGCGAAGATCCGCTACCGGAACCTGGTCGGCCAGCGGTACGTGGCGCTGAGCGAGGGCCCGGGGGAGGGCAGGCCGCTGCGCGCCGACGGGCTGATCCCGCTCGCCCAGACCACCCCCGCGCTGGACCTGACCGTGCTGTTCAACGGGTTCCGGCCGCTGTTCACCGCGCTGAACCCGGACGACGTCAACAAGCTCGCCTATGAGATCATCCAGGTCCTGCAGGGCGAGGGCGGCACCGTCGCCAGCCTGCTGCAACGCACCGCCTCGCTGACCAACACCCTCGCCGACCGGGACGCCGTCATCGGCCGGGTGGTCACCAACCTCAACCGCGTCCTGGCCACCCTGGCCACCCGGGACCGCGAGCTGGACCAGAGCATCGCCCAGTTGCAGCAGTTCGTCTCCGGGCTGGCCGCCGACCGCACCGCCATCGGCGACGCCCTGGTCAACCTGGGCGACCTGACCACCACGACCGCCTCGCTGCTGGGTCAGGTCCGGCCGCCGCTGGCCGCCGACGTCCGCGCTCTCGACGACCTCGCCGGCACCCTGAACCACAACTCCGCCGTCATCGACGGCACCCTGGGCCGGCTGCCGGAGCGCTACGAGTCGCTGACCCGGGTCGCCTCCTACGGCTCCTGGTTCAACTTCTACCTCTGCGACTTCGACGGGCGGGTGGCCGTCGCCGGCCATGCCCCGCTGAACCCGGCCACGTTCAGCGCCCCCGCCGCCCGCTGCGCCACCGGAGGCAGCCAGTGAAACCCTTCCGCGAACGCAACCCGGTCGTCGTCGGCGCGACCGCGCTGACCCTGATCCTCGCCGCCCTGCTCGGCGCCTTCCAGCTCGACCGGCTGGCCGCCCTCACCGGCCGCACGTACCAGGCCGCGTTCCACGACGCCAGCGGCCTGGCCACCGGCAACGAGGTCCGGGTGGCCGGGGTCCGGGTGGGCCGGGTGACCGGGGTGGAACTGGCCCAAGGCGCCCAGCCGTACGTGCGGGTCCGGTTCCGGGTCGACGACGACGGCGTACGGCTCGGCCGGGACACCGGCGCCACCATCCGGATCAAGACGGTGCTCGGGCAGAAGTACCTGGCCCTGTCGCCGGCCGGACCGGGGAAGCTGCCCGAGGACGGGCAGATCCCGCTGGCCCGCACCGCCGCCCCGTTCGACGTGGTGCAGGCGGTCACCGGCCTCGCCGACACCCTCGACAAGATCGACACCGACCAGCTCGCCCAGGCGTTCGACACCCTGTCCCGGACCTTCGCCGACACCCCGGCCAGCGTCGGCACCTCGCTGACCGGACTGTCCCGGCTGTCCCGGACCGTGGCGAGCCGCGACGCCGAGCTGCGTACCCTGCTCGCCCGCACCCGGGACGTCACCGGCGTGCTCGCCCAACGCGACGACGAGTTCCGCAAGCTCGTCACCGACGGCGAGCGGCTGCTCGCCGAGGTCAGCCGCCGCCGCGACGCCATCCACCGGCTGCTCGTCGGCACCAACGACCTCAGCGTCCAACTGTCCGGGCTGGTCGCCGACAACCGCGCCCAGCTCGAACCGGCGCTGCGCAAGCTGCGCGACGTGGTGGCGATCCTGCAACGCAACCGCGACGACCTGGAGCAGACCATCCGGCGGATGGGCCCGTTCGTCACCGCGTTCGCCAACGTGGTCGGCAACGGCCGCTGGTTCGACTCGTACGTCGACGGCCTGCTCCAGCCGTACCTGCCCGCGACGGGAGGACGCTGATGCCCGGCCCGATCCAGCGCTGGCGCCGCCCCCTGGCCGCCGCGACCGTGCTGCTGACCGCCGTCGCCGTCGGAGTGGTGCTGTGGCGCCACGAGCCACCCCAGCGGCGGGTGGTCGCGTACTTCACCAAGGCGGTCGGGGTGTACCCCGGCTCCGACGTACGGGTGCTCGGCGTCCGGGTCGGCGAGGTCGAGTCGGTCACCCCGCAGGGCCGCACCGTACGCGTCGAGATGCGCTACGACCCGGCGGTGGACGTGCCCGCCGACGCCCAGGCGCTGATCGTCCCGCCGAGCGTGGTCAGCGACCGGTACGTGCAGCTCGCCCCGGCGTTCACCGGCGGGCCCGCGCTGGCCGACGGTGCGCAGATCCCGGTCGAGCGGACCGCCGCCCCGATGGAGATCGACGACATCTACCAGGCGCTCGACGAGTTCAACCGGGCCCTCGGCCCGCAGGGCGCCAACGCCGACGGCGCCCTGTCCGACCTGGTCGCCACCGGCCGGGCCAACCTCCAGGGCAACGGCGGGAACCTGCACGACACCCTCGACGGGCTGTCCCGCGCGCTGACCACCCTCGCCGACGGGCGGCAGGACCTGTTCGGCTCGGTGGCCAACCTGCAACGCTTCACCACCGCACTGGCCCGCAGCGACCAGCAGGTGCGCGGCTTCAACCAGCAGCTCGCCGACGTCGCCGAGCAGCTCGCCGGCGAGAAGGAGGAGCTGGCCGCGGCGCTGCGCAACCTGTCCGCCGCGCTGGCCGAGGTCACCGCCTTCGTGAAGCAGAACCGGACCGTGCTGGCCTCGAACGTGGCCGCGTTGACCGACATCACCGGCGTGCTGGTCCGCCAGCAGCAGGCGGTCATCGACATTCTCGACGTGACGCCGCTGGCCGTGAACAACCTCAGCCTCGCCTATAACCCGCGATCGGGCACCCTCGACACCCGCGACAACGTCCTCGGCCCCTACGACCCGGCCACCTTCGTCTGCTCCCTGATGGTGGACCAGCTCCCCGCCGGCCAGGTGCCGGCGAAGTGCACCGCGCTGGCGCAGACCCTGCGCTCCCGCGGTCTGCCGCTGACCGACCAGCTGCGCAAGCTGCTCAAGCTGCCGCCCGGCGCCCCGGCGGCCGGCGGGTCCTCACCGGGATCCGTCAGCTCCCCCGGTGCGCCGACCGCCGACGAGGCGCCGGGCGGCTCCACCATCACCAGCGACCCGACCCTCGGCGGCATCCTGCGGGGCCCGGCATGACCGCCCGGGCGCTGCGGATGCTGGCCGGCGTCGTGGTGGCGGCGCTGCTGCCCGCCGGCTGTGGGCTGCCCGAGCTCGCCGACCTGCCGCTGCCGGGCGGGGCGCCGACCGGCGACGGCTACACGGTCACCGCCGAGTTCGGCGACGTGCTCGACCTGGTGCCCCGGGCCGCCGTCAAGGTCGACGACGTGACCGTCGGCACCGTGGAGAAGATCTCCCTGTCGGGCTGGCACGCCCGGGTGCGGCTGCGCATCGACCGCGCGGTGCGGCTGCCCGCGAACGCCACCGCCGCCGTACGCCAGAGCAGCCTGCTCGGGGAGAAGTACGTGACGGTGGCCCCGCCGCCCACCGGGCCGGCCAGCGGGCGCCTCGCCGACGGCGACGTCATCCCGCTGTCCCGCACCACCCGGGGCGCCGAGGTCGAGGAGGTGCTGGCCGCCCTCGGGCTGCTGCTCAACGGCGGCGGCCTGGCCCAGTTGCGGACCATCAACGCCGAACTCGGCAAGGCCCTCGACGGCCGCGAGTCCGACGTCCGGGACACCCTGCGGCAGCTCGACACCTTCATCGGCGGGCTCGACCGGCAGAAGACCGACATCGTCCGCGCCATCGACGCGCTCGACCGGCTGACCGGCCGGCTCGACCGGCAGCGGCAGGTCGTCGGGGACGCGCTGGATTCGCTCGCCCCCGGCCTGACCGTGCTGGCCCAGCAGCGGGCCCAGCTCACCGGGGCGCTGACCGCCCTCGGTGAGCTCGGCGAGGTCGGCACCCGGGTGGTCGACCGCAGCCGGGACGACACCCTGGCCAGCGTCCGGGCCCTGCAACCGATCCTGGAACAGCTCGCCCGGGCCGGCGACGACCTGCCGAAGTCGCTGGACTTCATGCTGTCGTACCCGTTCCCGCCCAACGTCACGGGCGCGATCGTCGGCGACTTCGTCAACCTGGCGGTCACGGCCGACCTCGACGCCGCCAACATCCTGGCCAACCTGGTCGCCGCCGCGCCCGCTCCGGTCCGGTCGGCCACCCGGCCGAACGCCCCCGCCGCGCCCCGGCCGCCCGCCGCGGGCGGCGCGAAGCCCTCGCCCGGCAGCCTGCCCGGCGGCATCGGGCTGCCCGACCTGCCGCTGCTGAAGTGCCTGCCCGACCTGAAGGACTTCCCGGCCCGGTGGACGCCGCCGAAGGAGTGCGGCCTGCCGGAAGGCTGCGTCCTGCTCAAGCCCGGCTCGGCGGTGCCCCTCGGCGGGCTGCTGCTGCCGAAGGGGATCGTGCCGCCGGGTACCGCCTTGCCGGCCGGTACCGAACTGCCCTCCGGCACCGTGCTGACCGCCGAGTGCGTGCTGCCGGTGACCGGGGCGGTCATCGGTCAGATCGGCGACCTGCCGGATCTCCTGGGAGGGGGGCTGATCCCGTGATCGGACGGACCGCGAAGCTCCAGGTGCTGGCCTTCGTGCTGGTCAGCGTGCTGGGCATCGGCTACGTCGGGTTCCGCTACGTCGGCCTCGGCGACCGGCTCTTCGGCGGCGGCTACGTCGTCCACGTCGACCTGGCCCGGGCCGGTGGCATCTTCGCCAACGCCCCGGTCACCTACCGTGGCGTCCCCGTCGGCCGGGTCACCGCCGTCGAGCTGCGCGCCGACGCAGTCCGCGCCGACCTGCGGATCGACCGGGGCGTACGGGTGCCGGACGCGCTGCGGGCCGTGGTGACCCAGCGCTCCGCCGTCGGCGAGCAGTACCTCGACCTGCGGCCCGAGCGCGACGGCGGGCCGTTCCTCGCCGCCGGCGCGGTCATCCCGGTCGACCGCACCGGCGTCCCGCTCGCCCCCGAGGCGCTGCTGACCAACCTCGACGCCCTGGTCCGCTCGATCGACCCGGACGACCTGACCGTGCTGATCAGCGAGCTGGGCACCGCGTTCGAGGGCAACGAGCAGGCCCTCGCGCGGATCCTCGACGCCGGTGACGCGCTGCTCACCGACGCGAACGCCCGGCTGCCTGAGACGCTGACGCTGATCCGGGACGGGCGGACCGTGCTCACCACCCAGGCGGAGTCCGCCGAGGCGTTGCGCCGCTGGTCCGCCGGCCTGGCGGAGCTCGCCGCCACCGTCCGCGCCGCCGACCCCGACCTGCGCCGGCTGCTCGCCACCGGCCCGCCGGCCGGCGCCGAGCTGCGGGCCCTGCTGCGCGGACTCGAACCCAACATCGGCGCGCTGCTCGGCAACCTGGTCACCGTCAACGGCATCGCCGCCCGCCGGCTGCCCGGCATCGAGCAGCTGCTGGTGACCTACCCGGTCGCGGTGTCCGGCGGCTTCACCGTCACCCCGGGCGACGGCACCGCCCACCTCGGCCTCGTCGTCAACGCGGGCGACCCGCCGTCCTGCGTCTACCGCGGCGGCGGCACCAAGTGCAGCGGTCAGGAACGCGCCGCCGGTGCCAACGTACGCGGGGCGCAGAACGCGCCGCGACCCGGCGGACGCGAACCCGCCCCCGCCCCGTCCGACCAGGGCGACCAGGGCGCCTCGGGCGGGTACGATCCCGCGACCGGCCTGGTGCTCGGCCCCGACGGGCGACCGTTGCAGTTCGGCGGAACCGGCGGACAGTACCGGACCGCTGGTGACCAGTCGTGGAAGCAGTTGCTGCTCGCCGGGGTGACCCCGTGACCGGCGTACCCGAGGAGGTGCCCGTGCAGGGCCGCAAGGATCCCAAGCTCAGAGTGATCAACGGAGCAAAGGCGGGGGCGCCCGGTCGTTCCCGGCAGCGCAGACTCGTCACCCGTGCCGTGCCGCCGCAGGCCGAACCGATCGAGGACGTGCTGGAACGCCTTGACCGGGAGCCGGTCGAGGATCCGACCGGAACCGAGGACCTCACCGTGCCCGGCGACCCGGCGGAGGTCGAGGACCTGCCGGACCCCGACGACGATCCCGCCGCGACGGAGGACGCCGCAGAGGACGCCGAGACCACGAGGGCGACCGCCGCTGCGGACCGCACCGCGGCCGCCCACGACCATGCCGGTGTGCCGCGTCGCCGGCGGGCGCTGGCCGGGCTGCTCGCGGTGCTGCTCGCCGCCGCCCTCGCGGCGGCCGGCGTGTACGGGCACCGCTGGTACGTCGACCGCGCGACCGACCAGGCCCGAAGGGACGCCGTCGCCGCCGCCCGGCAGGCCAGCGTCAACTTCGTCTCGGTCAGCGCCGCCAGCGTCGACCGGGACCTGCAACGCATCGTCACCGGGGCCACCGGCGACTTCAAGGACGAGTTCACCCGCGGCCAGGCGCAGGTGCGCAAGGCGGTGGTGGAGAACAAGGTCCAGTCGCAGGGGTCGGTGCTGCGCGCCGGACTGGTCTCCGGGGACCGCGGCCACGCCGTCGTGCTGGTGGCCGTCGACGCCACCGTCCGGAACGTCAAGGCACCCGACGGCCGCCCCTCGCACTACCGCATCCAGGTGGACCTGGTCCGCGACCGCGACTCCGGCGACTGGCTGGTGTCCCGCCTGCAGTTCGTCGGCTGACCCGGAGGAGGAGTCCGATGCGTGTCCCCACTGTCCTGCGCCGACGGCCCGGACGGCTCCCGCTGGTGCCGACGCTCGTCGTCGCGCTCCTGGTCGTGGCAGCCGTCGCCGCCGCTGCCTGGTACGGCGACCATCGCGCCGGCCAGCGCGACCGGGCCGTTCGCCAGGCCCTGGCCACCGCGCCCGCCGCCGCAAAGGCGATCTTCTCGTACGACTACCGCACCTTCGACGACAGCGTCGCCAACGGACGGACCTTCGCGACCGGCGACTTCGCCGACGAGTACGCCCGGACCACCGCGACGCTCAAGGAGACCGCGACCAAGCAGCAGGCGGTGGTCCTGGCCGAGGTCTCCGCTACCGGGGTGGTCACCTCAGACACCGACCGGGTGGAACTGCTCGTCTACCTCAACCAGTACCGGCGCAACGTCAGCACGGCGGGGGAGAAGGTCGACCAGAACCGGGTCGTGCTCACCATGGTCCCGGTTGACGGCGAATGGAAGGTCGTCAAGGCGACAGCGATCTGACGCCGCCCAGGCGGGACGGTCGACCATTTGCCCGCACCTGATACATCCGGCGGCGTATTCGTGACGAGGACCAGATGGGCCGAAAGGTGAAACCGGTCTGCCTGTGCGCACGCTGTTCATTTGTGTCGTAGGCACGCCGCACCCGGCAGCCGCCTCACCGAGCGGGTGGGCCGGGGCCAGCGGACGGTCCTGCTGACCCTCAAAGTGGACGTTCAGCGGGGTCGGCGCGACGAAGGAGACGGCCACGGTCAACATCATCGAGCCGTCGCCGGTGCAGGCCGGCATCGAGGTCAGCTACCGCTGCCGCCGAGGCTGACCGGGTTTCCCGGTCACCGTGTTCGGGTAGGTCCCTCGCTGACCGACCTGAACACGTGTGTGGAGGCCCTTCGATGAAAGACAACTTCGGGGACGCGGTGGGCGACGCGTTCCGTTCGGTGATGCTGTTCCTGCCCAAGGCCGTCGCCTTCATCGCGATCCTGGTGGTCGGCTGGCTGGTCGCCAAGGCCGTGCTGAAGCTCGTGGACAAGATCCTGGAACGGGTGCACTTCGACAAGGCCGTCGAGCGCGGCGGCATCAAGACCGCCCTGGCCCGGTCGAAGTACGACGCCAGCGACATCGTCGCGAAGCTGGCCTACTACGGGGTGCTGCTGGTGACCCTCCAGCTCGCCTTCGGCATCTGGGGCCCCAACCCGATCTCCGACCTGATCGCCGGCGTCATCGCCTGGCTGCCCCGGGCCTTCGTCGCCATCGTCATCGTGGTGGTGGCCGCCGCGATCGCCAAGGCGGTCAAGGACATCATCTCCAGCGCCCTCGGCGGCCTGTCCTACGGCCGGATCCTCGCCAACATCGCCTCGGTGTTCATCCTGGGTCTGGGCGTCATCGCGGCGCTGAACCAGATCGGCGTGGCCACCGCGGTGACCACCCCGGTGCTGATCGCGGTGCTCGCGACCGTCGGCGGCATCCTCGTGGTGGGCGTCGGCGGCGGCCTGGTCCGGCCGATGCAGAGCCGCTGGGAGAACTGGCTGACCCGCGCCGAGCAGGAGTCGCAGACGATCGCCACGCACGCCCGGGCGTACCAGGCCGGCCGGCGTGACGTCGAGGCCCGGCTGAGCCAGCCGGTCACCCCGTACGCGGAGGCCGAGCTGACCCAGCCGGTCACCCGGGACGGCGACGCCGACCGCACCCAGCCGGTCGCCCCGCACGGCGCGGCGGAGCCCACGCAGGCGACCACCCCGCGGCAGCCCACCGCCGAGCAGGCGGTGGACAACGAGTCCACGATGGTCATCCCGCAGGCGGACGTGCAGAAGTTCCGCCGCTGACCGTCCGCACGCGCACCGGGGTGGGGCCCAGCCGGGTCCCACCCCGAAGCGTGTTCGGGGCCGACCCGAGGGGCGTTAGCCTGAGCGTCATGACCTGGCGATGTTGATGCTGCGCTAGAGGCCGTGGCCGCGGGCCGCCGCGGACGCCGTACGTCCGGTGTCCGTTCCGTCCCCGTGGGAAGGCCTCATGATCATCTCTCCTGCGCGCGTACCCGCGATCCGCCGGCTGGCGGGCACGCTCTACGGCTACGCGTTCCTCACCGACCTCGTCCTGCTCTACCCGGTGTACGTGCTGCTGTTCAGCGACACCGGCCTGTCGGTCGGGCAGATCTCCTCGCTCTTCGTGCTCTGGTCGGCCACCGGCATCGTCCTGGAGGTGCCCTCCGGGGCGTGGGCCGACGCGGTGTCCCGGCGGCTGCTGCTGGTCCTGGCGCCCCTGCTGCCCGCCGCCGGTTTCGCCTGCTGGGTGCTCGCCCCGTCCTACCCGGCGTTCGCCGTCGGCTTCCTGCTCTGGGGCGCCGGCGGGGCACTGCGCTCCGGGGCGCTGGAGGCGCTGGTATTCACCGAACTCGACCGGCTCGGCGCCAGCGACCGGTACGCCCGCGTGATGGGCCGGGCGCGTACCGCCGAGGTGCTGGGCGCGGCGGGCTCCGGGGCGCTGGCGGGGCCGGTCCTCGCGGTCGGCGGCTACCCGGGGGTGGGCGCGGCCAGCGTCCTCGCCTGCCTGCTCGCCGCCGCCGTCGCGACCCTGTTCCCCGAGCACCGACCGGCGCGGCTCGCCGAGTCCCCGACGGGTTCCGGGCCGGCCGCGGCCGAGCGGCGGGGCCAGCCGGACGGCGACGACGACCTGGGGTGGCTGGCCACCCTGCGCGCCGGGCTGGCCGAGGCCCGCGCCGACCGCGCGGTACGCGCCGCCCTGCTGCTCGTCCCGGCGGTGACCGCGATCTGGGGCGGCCTCGACGAGTACGCCGGCCTGCTGGCGCGGGACACCGGCGTCGCGGACGCGGCGGTGCCGCTGCTGCTCCTGCTGCTGTGGGCCGGGATGACCGCCGGCGGCCTGCTCGCCCCGGCGGGGGAGCGGCTCACCACCCGCGGGTACGCCGGCCTGCTGGTGCTCGCCGCGTCGGCGCTGGCGGCGGGTGCCCTGGTCGGCCGCCCGGCGGGCTTCCTGCTGCTCGCGGTCGCCTTCGCCGCGTTCCAACTCGCCACGGTGCTCGCGGACGTGCGCCTGCAGGCCCGGATCACCGGTCCGAGCCGGGCGACGGTCACCTCGGTGGCCGGGGTGGCGACGGACCTGACCATCATCGCGTTCTACGGCGGGTACGCCGTGGTGGCCGGGGCGGCCGGCAACGCGGTGGCCTTCGCGCTGGCCGCCCTGCCGTATCTGGCGGTGGCGGGCCGGCTGGTCTGCTCCCGCCCCTCGCGAGCCCGGCCGGCGGCTGGCAAATCGGTGGTTACCGGGTGAAGCCGTCTCATCCTGACTACCGTATGGGCGGAGGCGATGCCGGTGACGATGGAAGCAGAGCGCACCCTGGGCGCGGAGGAGCTCACCGAGCTGGGCGAGCTCGCCGCCCAGCTCCGGGTGGACGCGATCCGCTGCAGCACCAAAGCCGGGTCGGGGCACCCGACCTCCAGCCTGTCCGCCGCCGATCTGCTCGCGGTGCTGATCTCCCGGCACCTGCGGTACCAGTGGACGGACCCGCACTGTCGCGCCAACGACCACCTGATCTTCTCCAAGGGCCACGCCTCGCCGCTGCTGTACGCGGTCTTCAAGGCGGCGGGTGCGATCACCGACCAGGAGCTGATCGAGACCTACCGCCAGTTCGGGTCGCGCCTGCAGGGGCACCCCACGCCGGTCCTGCCCTGGGTCGACGTGGCCACCGGCTCGCTCGGTCAGGGCCTGCCCGTCGGGGTGGGGATCGCGCTCGCCGGCCGGCACCTCGACCACCTGCCGTTCCACGTGTGGGCGCTGTGCGGGGACAGCGAGATGGCCGAGGGTTCCATCTGGGAGGCGCTGGACAAGGCCGGCCACTACGGGCTGCGCAACCTGACCGCGATCGTCGACATCAACCGGTTCGGGCAGCGCGGCCCGACCGAGCTGGAATGGGACCTGGACACCTACCGCCGCCGGGTCGAGGCGTTCGGCTGCCAGGCGCTGGTGGTCGACGGTCACGACCTGGTCGCGATCGACGAGGCGTTCGGCCGGGCCCGGCAGGCCACCGGCCCCACGGTGGTGCTCGCCCGGACGGTCAAGGGCAAGGGGGTGCCGGAGGTCGAGAACCAGCCGGGATGGCACGGCAAGCCGCTGAAGCCGGAGCTCGCCGAGCGCGCCGTCGCCGCGCTCGGCGGCGTGCGTCAGATCCGCGTCGCGACGCCGCGGCCCGAGCCCGTCCCGGCCGCCGCCGCCCCGACCGGCGAGCCGCCCACCATGCCGCGGTACGACAAGGGGGCGATGGTGGCCACCCGGAACGCGTACGGCGACGCGCTGCGCGCGCTGGGTTCACGGCCGGACGTGGTGGCCCTGGACGGCGAGGTCAGCGACTCCACCCGCGCCGACAAGTTCGCCGAGGCGTACCCCGACCGGTTCTTCGAGATGTTCATCTCCGAGCAGCAACTGGTCGCCGCCGCGGTCGGGCTCCAGGTACGCGGCTACCGGCCGTTCGCCGCGACCTTCGCGGCGTTCCTCTCCCGCGCCTACGACTTCATCCGGATGGCCGGCGTCTCCCAGGCCGACATCGCCCTGTCCGGGTCCCACTCGGGCGTGGAGATCGGAGCGGACGGCCCGTCGCAGATGGGGCTGGAGGACCTGGCGGCCCTGCGCGCCGTGCAGGGGTCGACGGTGCTGTATCCCAGCGACGCGGTGTCCTGTGCCGCCCTCGTCGCCCAGATGGTCGACCGCAAGGGGGTCAACTACCTGCGCACCACCCGAGGCAAGTACCCGGTCCTCTACGACAACGAGGACGCCTTCCCGGTGGGCGGCAGCAAGCTGCTCCGCGGCGGCGACGACGACGACATCACGCTGATCGGCGCCGGGGTGACGGTGCACAACTGCCTCGCCGCCGCCGACGAGTTGGCGCGCGAGGGGATCAAGGCCCGGGTCATCGACCTGTACTCGGTCAAGCCGCTGGACCGGGACCGGTTGCTCGACGCCGTCCGGGCCACCGGCGGTCGGCTGCTGGTGGTCGAGGACCACTATCCGGAGGGCGGCCTGGGGTCGGCGGTCCTCGAGTCCCTGGCCGACATCCCCGAGCCGGTGCGGGTGACGCACCTGGCGGTGCGCGGCCTACCCACCTCCGGCACCCCGACCCAACTGATGGAACAGGCCGGGATCGGGGTGCGCGCCATCGTCGCGGCGGCGCGCGCCGCGGAGGCCCCGGGCCGCTGACGCGGCGGGCGCCGTTTCACCCCCGGGTGCGCGGGTAGACGCAGCATTCGCGGCAGGAGGGGGTCCGAGGTGAAGTACGCGGAGTTCATCCAGTCGGTGGCGACGCGACCGACGATGTCACCGACGCTGGCCGAGCCGATCACCCGTGCCACGCTCGCGACGCTGGCGGAGCGGCTCAGTGGCGGCCAGGCACGGGATCTCGCCGCGCAGCTTCCCGAGGAGTTGCGGGGCGACCTACGCAAACCCGACGAGAACGCCGAACCGTTCGAGCTCCCCGAATTCTTCGAGCGGGTGCAGCAACGCGCCGCGGTGGATCTCCAGACGGCGAACGCCGGGGTGTGCGCCGTGCTGGACACGCTGCGGGACGCGGTCAGCGCGAAGGAGTACGAGGACTCCGTCGCCCAGTTGCCGAAGGAGTTCTGGCAGCTGACGAGCCCGCCGACGACCCGGCTCGAACCACGCCGGGTGGGCACGTAGGCCCAGGCCGGGTCACCCTTGCAGCCGGATCTCGGCGGGCTCGCGGTCGCTGCGCAGCCCCTTCCAGGAGGGGTGGCGCAACCGGCGGTCGGGGGTCCAGGACCGGAAGGCGACGTCCCCGACCAGGACCGGGTCGACCCAGATGGCGTGGCGGGCGTGTTCGCGTGGCACCGGCGAGGCGAACGGCGGGTCCGGGCGGCGCAGCGGCTCCAGACGGTGCTCCAGATCGCGCAGCACGGTCTGGGTGAAGCCGGTGCCGACGTGGCCGATGTAGGTCAACCTGTCCCGCTCGTCGTACATGCCGAGCAGCAGGGAGCCGATGGTGCCGGCCCGCCGACCGGCGCCGGGTTTGTAGCCGCCCACGATGACCTCGACGGTGTCGTTGAGTGGCACCTTGACCCACGCCGGCGAGCGGCGCCCGGGCTCGTACGACGAGCCGAGCTGCTTGGCCACGACCCCTTCCAGGCCGAGGTCGGCCGCCGCGGTGGACAGGTCCCGGCCGGCGTCGCCGGTCCAGTGCGGCGGCGTGTCGACGCTCTGCCCGCTGAGCCCCAGCTCCTGCAGCGCCGTGCGACGTTCGGCGTACGGCAGGCGGGTGAGGTCCCGACCGTCGAGGTGCAGCAGGTCGAACAGGTACAGCCGGACCGGCGTGGCGGAGACCAGCGCGGCGCTCGGCGCGCGGACGTGCATCCGGTGTTGCAGTGCCGAGAAGCTGGGCCGGCCCTTGGCGTCGAGCGCCACGATCTCCCCGTCGAGCACCGCCCGCCGCCCGGGCAGCAGCTGGGCGAGTTCGTCCAGCTCCGGGTACGCCCGGGTGACGTCGCGGTCGTTGCGGCTGAGCAGGCGTACCCCGTCGTCGACGTAGGCGATCGCGCGCACGCCGTCCCACTTGAACTCGTACGCCCAGCCGGGCCCGCTGGGCAGCGCGCCACTGGACGCCAGCATCGGCGGCACGAGATCCGGCATCCTGGCACCCACGCCTCGATCATGACCAACCGCGGGCGGGGAAACGCCGCTTTCCGGGCATTCCCCTCCTGCGCGGGCGGCTCGAACGCGGGGGGCCGCTCGTTTGCGGCCGGTGGCCGCGGGTAGCCACGCTGTCTCCGGGACGGGAAGGACGAAGCATGGCTGAGCTGGAGTTCTTCGAGAAGGTGGCCGCCCGGGCGGGCGTTCCGCCGGAGACGGCGCAATCCCTGACCGAGGCCACCCTGCGGACCCTCGCCGAGCGGATCAGCGGCGGCCAGGCGGCGGACCTGGCCGACCACGTGGCGCACGAGCTGCGCCCGTTCGTGGCCAGGGCCCGCCCCGAGGAGCCGCAGACCTTCGCGTACGACGAGTTCCTGCGCCGGGTGGCGGCGCGCGCGGGGGTGGCGGACGACGTCGCCGAGCGAGGCGCCCGGGCCGTCCTGCAGACCCTGCACCGGGTGGTCGGACACAAGGAGTTCGAGGAGACGATGTCGGAGCTGCCCGCCAAGATCCAGGCCCTGGCCCAGCCCGTGCCCCGCGGGGCCTGACCCGGACGCACGTCCTCCGGCCGGCGCGCGGCGTGACTGCGACCGGCAAGACTCCGCTCGGGGCAGGGTGACGCCCCCGGGCCGAGCGCCGGATCGACGCCCGGCCGGGCACGTCAAGCCCGGTGCGTCATCGCCGCGGGCGGAAGTAGTTCTTGATCGCGTACGCGGTGACCTGCGCACCGATCTTTGCGCCCTCGACGTCGGCGGTGCGGGTGTGGATGCCGCCCCAGATGCGGGCCTCGATGACCTCGGCGGTGGCCTGCGAGAAGCTGCCGAAGTACCGGGTGGTGCCCGAGGTTTCGCTGAACGCGCTGAACGGGATGTCGTCCCGGCCGAAGAAGTGCCTCAGCGCCGACATGCTCGCCGCGGTGAAGCAGGTGTGCCCGGAGGTGAAGTCCGGGTGCGGCGGCGTGACGAGGAGCGGCATCCAGTGCGGATCGGCCTCGGTGGACGGGTTGCCGTCGGTGTCGGCCAGCTGTATCGCGGTGACCGGCCGCCAGGACGTCCAGGCGCCCTTCTCGTTGTAGCAGGCGGTCGTGGCGTCGGCCTCGGCGAGGTCGACCAGCGCGAACATCCGCGCCGTCTGCAGGGTGTTCAGCCGCTGGGTCGTGGCGAGCTGGCGCTTGATCTCCCACTCGCCCAGGTGCCGGTCGTGCCACCAGATCGCGGCGTGCGTCTGGTCCACGGTGCGGATGGTGCTGTTGACCGCGCCGATCGCCTTGACCTCGCTGAAGTCGCGGCCGTACTGGTCGCTGGCGAGCGCCGGCGGGCCGGACGAGCGGAACATCGACGCGCTGGGGATGAGGAACGGCTTGAGGTTCCCCACCCAGGCGCCGTCGTTGGCGTTGGTCGGCGGGGTGGGCCGCCACTGGCCGGGCTCGGTGCCGACCGGCCAGAGCGGGTCGCCGAACGCCCCGTCGTGCTGCCGGGCGCTGATCATCGCGGCGGCGGTCCGGCCGCCCACGTAGATCCCGCGTTGCTTCGCGATGCCGTTGCGGACCGTGGCCAGCCACTCGTCGTACTGCGTCTGCAGCCGCGCCTGCTGGTCCGGGAACAAGGAGCTGAGCACCCGGAAGGCCGCGGTTCCGACCGCCGCGTCCACCGACTCCCTGCCGTTGGTGGGCGGCGCGATCAGGTACGGCTGGTAAGGCCGTCCAGCGATGGCGTTGACCGCGTCGTAGACGGCCCCGTGCACCATCGCGAAGCTGCGCGCCTGGACCTGCGGCTGCTGGCCCGCCACCTCCCAGATCGCGGTTTGCGCGTTACGGTCCCAGACAATGACGGCATTGGCGGGTGTGTTGTCGGCTGCGGATGCGGGGGAGGTGGCCGCGACCGGCGATGCGACGGCGAGGATACCGGCGACGGCCGCGCAGACGACCTTTCGGCGGAGGCGAACCTGACGTGTCATGATGCACCCCTTACGGGCAATCCGGCGGGTGATTGCTCCATTGACGTGAGTGGCTGCAATGGGCAACCTACCGTGCCGCCCACGCATGCCATACCGGCCGAAGGGACTGCGCGACTCCACTTCGGACGATGGACGCCGGATCGAGTCAGGCGGGCCAGGGGATCGCCAGGGGATCTCGTGGTACGTGACCGACGAGAAGATGCAGATGAGAGTTGCCGCCCGCGCAGCGGGCCGTTCCACAACGAATCCAGCGTTGAGCTGGCAGGTGGGTGCCGCCGCCGACGGTGCGCTGGGCGGTGCTCATCGGGCCGCCTCCGGCGACTCCAGGAGCTCCTTGAGGACGGCGAGCCGCTCCCGCCAGTACGCCTTGAGCCGGTGCGCCTCCTGCGTCGTCACCACATGCTCCCTGTGAGCACCGGGAGGGAGGTGAGGCGCAGGGCTGCGCCGAGCAAGGCCTACGCCCTCGACCGCCGCGTGGCGGAGGTCAGCTCACCGGCCGGGTTCGCCGGTCTGCTCCCACATCGACTTCATCTCGTCGAACGCCTGCTCCATGATCCGCACCATGGCCTCCCGGGCCCGCTCGCCGTCCCGCCGCTGGATGGCCTGGGCGACGTCGGCGTGCAGTTGCAGGGCCTGCTCGTGGGGGTAGTGCGGCATCAGGTGGTAGTGATGCCGGCCGGTGAGCACCTCGGCGACGAGTTCCTGCAGCTTCGCGAACATCTCGTTGCCGGAGGCGACCAGCACCCGCCGGTGGAACTCGATGTCCAGGCTGAGGAAGCGTCCCTCGTCGCCGGCCTTCCCGGCGGCCCACATCTTGGCCGCGAGCCCGACCAGCTCGCTCGCCTCGTCGTGGCCGACCCGGCCGGCGGCCAGCCAGGCGGCGTGCGGCTCGATCGCGGTCCGCAGCTCGGTGATCGAGCGGAGCTGCCCCATCCGGCCCGCGGAGGCGAGGCGCCAGCGGATCACCTGCGGATCGAAGACGTTCCACGCCTCGGCCGGTCGGATCATGACCCCGACCCGACGCCGGGTCTCGACGAATCCCATGGACGCGAGCACCCGCAGAACCTCGCGGATCACCGAGCGGGAGACCGCGTACCGCTCGACCAGGTCGTCGATGTTGAGGACGGAGCCGGCGGCCACCTCGCCGCCGCAGATGGCGGTGCCGAGGTGGTCGAGTACGCGGGCGTGCAGCCCGGCCTCGGCAGGGGCGTGCTGGGCGGGTGCGACCCCTGGAGAGGACTGATCCACGCTTCGGAGCATATCAGTTAGAGATCACCTCTTGAATAAGTCGGCTTTTTGGGCCTAGCATCCCGTCGTTAAGCGGACGTTACAACGAAGTGGCGCTCCTCCCCCGGGTGGCGGCCACGACAGAAGGAGATGGACGTGCGGCGTCGATCGATATTCGGTACTTCTCTGGCTGTGGTTGCCGCCATGGGCCTGTCCGCCTGCGGCGGCGGTGGCGACGACAGCGCAGCGTCCAAGACAGTCCGGGTGACCCTGGCCAACCACGTCTGGACGGAGAACATCAAGCAGGCCCTGCCCGAGTTCGAGAAGCAGACCGGGCTCAAGGTCGAGATCACCCAGCTCGGCGAGGACCAGCTCTCCGACCAGTACAACGTGAAGCTGAACGCCGGCTCGTCCGACATCGACGTGATGATGTACCGCCCCCTCCAGGAGGGGAAGCTGTTCGCCAAGAACAAGTACCTCGCCGACCTGTCGGAGCAGGTGAAGTCCAACAAGGACTGGGACTTCGCCGACTTCCAGGCCGGACCGGTGGAGGCCACCTCGTACGAGGGCAAGCCGGTCGGCGTCCCGATCATCACCGAGCAGGAGGTCCTCTACTACCGCAAGGACCTGCTCGCCAAGGCCGGCCTGAGCGCCCCGCCGAAGACCCTCGACGAGCTCAAGGCCGCCGCCGCCAAGATCCAGGCCGCCCAGCCGGGCGTCGCGGGCTTCGTCGCCCGGACCGGCAAGTCGCCGGCCGTCACCCAGTTCTCCAGCTTCCTCTACAGCTTCGGCGGTGACTTCGTCGACGGCAGCGGCAAGGCCACCGTCAGCAGCGACGCCGCCAAGCAGGCGTACGCCTACTACGGCGGGCTGATCAAGGATCACGGCCCGGCCAATGTCAGCACCGACATGAGCTGGCCCGAGGCGATGGCCATCTTCACCCAGGGCAAGGCGGCCTTCTACACCGAGGCCGACTCGCTCTACAAGAACGCCACCGACCCGGCCAAGTCCAAGGTGGCCGACACCGTCGGCTTCGCGCCGTTCCCGGCCGGCCCGGCCGGCTCGAAGCCGTACAACGTCCCGTCCTGGGCGCTGGGCGTCAACGACAGCTCGGAGAACAAGGGCAACGCCTGGAAGTTCATCGAGTGGGCCACCGGCAAGCAGCAGACGCTCGCCCAGCAGAAGTCCGGCGTGCCGAGTGCCCGTACCTCCGTCTGGGCTAACCCGGAGGGCACCGCGACCTACCCGAAGGACCTGGTCGAGGCCATCGCCGCCAGCACCAAGGAGGGCGTGGGCCACGACCGGCCGCTGGTCGTGAAGGTCGCCGAGGCCCGCGAGATCGTCGGTCAGCCGATCGTCGACGCGATCGCCGGCAAGGACGCCGCGGCCGCAGCCGACACGGCGAACACCGCGTTCCAGAAGTTCCTGGACGACGAGGCCAAGTAAGCCGCGCGCGGGTGGTGGGGCCGGTCGGCCCCACCA
>NZ_QGKS01000123.1 GCF_003172935.1 Micromonospora sicca
CGTCGGCAGCGTCAGATGTGTATAAGGGACAGCGCCCCGGGGCGGGTGCGTCGCGCCGGTCGCGACGGTCGGCTCCGGCAGCGGCGTCGGGTCCGATCCGGCCACCGGCTGCGGCTCCCTCGGTAGCACCGCCCACACCGTCAGCCCGACGGCCAGGACGGCGGCGGCCAGCACCGCGATCAGCACCAGCCGGCGACCACGGCGCGCCGGTGCGTCGTCGATCGCCGCGGTGACCGGCAGCCGGGCGGTGTCCCCCAGCTCGTCGCGTCGCAGGTCGACCTGCTGGAAGGCCAACCAGTCGAGGATGGCCGGCAACCGCCCCGTCAGGGCCTGCTGGTAGCACTCCTCGCGGCGGGCCCGCTGCTCGGCCGGCCACGTGCCGTGCTCCAGGGCCTCCCGCACCGACAGTCGGCAGCCCTCCGCGGTGGGGGTGATGGTGAAGGTCAGCCGGGTGCGACGGCCCGCCTCGTCGCACCGCAACTCCAGCAGTTCCGGCTCCCGCCGCTCGGTCACCTCGGCGTCGACGGCGGCGTCGAAGCCGGGCAGCCCGGCCGTGTACAGCAGCAGGTGTCCACCGGCCACCGGCTCCACCTCGGTGAACCACCGGGCGATCAACTCCGGCTCCGTCAACGCGCGCCAGACCCGGTCAGCGGGATGGGACAGGCCGACTTCGCTGTCGATCTCAATCACGGCGAGACTGTACGGCTCTCGATTTCCGGGACTGCCTGCGGGGATCCGTCACCGTCCGGCCGCTCCTGAGCGCGGCCGCCGGACGCCGACGGCCGGCGGGGCGGGGCCAGCGCAGGTCGTGTGTAAGGGGGCGGATTGGGTACTCCGCTGCGGCCGGTCAGAAGGAGGGCGTCCAGGTCGACCGCGCCGGGCCGCCGCTTGCAGCTCAACTGGGGAGCACGTCTGATGAGTATCACCGGGCAGGGGCGGATCTCGCCGAAAGTGTCCCTGCTTCTGCTCGCCTCGATCCTCGTGTCCTTCGTGGCCGCGTCGACAGCCCCGACCCCCCTCTACGGGATCTACCAGGCGCGCTGGCACTTCTCGCCGATCACCACCACGGTGGTGTTCGCCGTCTACGCCGTCGCCGTGCTGGCGTCTCTGCTGACGTTCGGCAAGCTGTCCGACCATGTCGGGCGGCGGCCGGTCCTGCTGGTTGCGATCGCGATCCAGATCATCGCGCTGGTCATCTTCATCTTCGCCAACGGCGTACCCACGCTGCTGGCCGCCCGCGTCGTGCAGGGACTCTCGGCCGGCGCCGCCACCGGCGCCGTCGGTGCCGCCATGCTCGACATCAACCGCGCCCGCGGCACGCTCGCCAACTCGATCGCCCCCGGTATCGGAACCGGCACCGGTGCCCTGCTCTCGGCGCTGCTCATCCAGTTCCTGCCCGCGCCGACCCGACTGGTGTACGTCGTCCTGCTCGTCGTCCTGCTGATCCAGGGCCTCGGGGTCGTACTGATGCCGGAGACGGTCACGCCGATGAAGGGAGCACTGCAGAGTCTGCGGCCGGAGATCAAGCTGCCCCCCGCCGTGCGCGCGCCACTACTGGCCGTCGTCCCGGTGGTCTTCGCCATCTGGGCGCTGGCCGGCTTCTTCGTCGCGCTCGGCCCAGCACTCGTGCGCGCCCTCATGGCCACCTCGATCGTGGTCGGCGGTCTGGTCGTCTTCGTCTTCTCCCTCTTCGGGGTCAGCACCATTCTCCTGCTGCGCAACGCTGCCGCGCGCACTGTGATGCACACCGCAATCACCGCACTCATCCTGGGCATGATCATCACAGTGGTGTCGGTCACCGCCGACTCCATCGCCGGCTTCTTCGTCGGCCTCGCGCTCGGCGGCGTCGGCTTCGGTGGGGGTTTCCAGGGCAGCCTCAAGACGGTCATGCCGCTCGTGGAGGCGCACGAACGCGCCAGCGTGCTCTCCCTGCTCTACATCGTCTGCTACGTCGGCTTCGGCCTGCCCACCGTCATCGCCGGCTTCCTCGTGGTCTACGCCGGCGGCCTGCCCCGGACCGCCAACGAATACTCCGTCGCCGTCATCCTCCTCGCCGTGGTCGCCCTGCTCGGGCTGCGCAGGGCCGGGAGGACGTCACCCGGCTGACCCACCACGGCGGAGGACTCGGCGGCAACCGGCACCGGCGGCACAGCCTCGCTCAGGCGGCCTCCCCGAAGACCGCGACCGCGGTCTGGTAGCTGTCGAACGCCCGGGCCGCGCCCGCGTACGCGGCCAGGTGGATGAACAACTCAACGATCTCCTCCTTGCTGACGCCCGCTGTCAGCGCGATGCGCAACTGCCCCCGCAGCGGCTCGTGGGTGCGCAGCGTCGCCGCGATGCCGACGGAGATCAGGCTCCGGGTGCGGGTGTCCAGCCCGGGACGGGACCAGGAGTCACCGAAGGTGTGCATGCTGGCCAGCCGCCGGAAGTCCGCCCCGGCGGCCGGTTCGCCGGTGCCGAGCGGGAGCACCAGCGGCGCGCCGAGCAGCCGCTCCGCGGTGTCCAGGGCCTGCTGGTAGTCGTCGTCGCGGTCGGTCATGTCTCCTCCTGAGGAGGTGGACGATCCTCGTCCTTGGGGACCGTGGTGGAAGGCGGCCTTTCCCACCGCTGTCGGGCCCAATCCCGTACCCGGAGCGAAGGCGCGCCCGCCGCGGATCCGTCGATCGCCGGACGGGCCCCGCAGCCGGCGGAGATCCGGGTGGCGGCGGGATCGAGGAGCGGCTGGTCCTGACCACTCCCCTTTCATCGACGATCGCCGGCCGTTGGCGACCGGGTACTGCCGCCCGATCCCAGCGAAGGCGGCCGGGTCGGGGCTGCGGAGGTCAGGCTCGGGACGGCGAGAGAGCGTCGAGGACGCCGGTGACGCGCAGGGTCCGTGCGACGTTCCCGGTGGGATTGACGACGCCGAAGCGCTTTCCCGCGCCCGTGGCGATGTGCCGGGCGGTGATCAGCACGCTGATCACGGTGGAGTCGATGAACTGCACGGCGTGCAGGTCGACCAGCACCTGCTGGGCGGAGTCGATCGTGGCGTCGAGGAGGCTCAGCAGCGCGGCGGCCCCGTTGACGTCGATCTCCCCGTCGAGCACGACGACGATGCCGTCCGGTTCCGTGCGGATCCGGTGCTGCCAGCTCAGCTGATCCGTCATTGCTCGTCCTCCTCCACGGTCCTGTCGGGCTCTGCCTGACGTCGTGCGATGGCGGGCGTGCCGTCCGGGGCCTCGGCCCGGGACAGGCAGGCGGTGACGGTGGCGGTGAGGCCGGGCAGCCCCCGGGTGAGGATGAGCCCCTCGGCGAGCTGGTGCGCCAGCCAGAGCCCGCGGCCGCCGGCGACGTCGACGGCGGGCAACCGCACGGGCAGGCTTCCCGCAGCGGCGCCCCGGTCGCTGACCTCGCAGATCAGCACGTCGTCCTGGCGGCGCAGGTCGAGGTGGCCGTGGCCGCCGCCGTGGCGTACGGCGTTGGTGACCAGCTCGTGCACCGCGAGGACGAAGTCGTAGCCGGCGTCCCCGGTCAGCCCCGCAGCGGCCACCGCCGCCGCCAGCCGGTGGCGCAAGGTGGTGACGGTGGCGGCGCTGAAGTCCTGCGACATCAGCGCCACGCAAAGGGCAGGACCGGGAGCCGGGTGGCTCAGGTGGGGTGCCACGGGCTCCTCGGTCACGGTAGGAGGCTACACATCCCTGCAAACTTCGCGACTCTTGCCAAAAGGCAACCATCCGCAGCTCACGGCACGTGCGGATGCCGGTTCCGCCCAGCTACCCACTGATGCTGAACTCGACCGGGCCGACGCGCAGCATGCCGTCGTTCAGCGGGGCGCAGCGGATGCCGCCCCGGCCACGCAACGCCCGCCAGGCGCCCGGACCGATCGCGGCATCCATCCAGGCGCACGGGTTCGCCGGCCGGCGGACGCGGAGGCTGACCGGGCCCTGGCCGGAGTCCAGGACCAGCACGGACCCGACCAGCTTGTCGACGGCGATGCCGGCGGTGAGGATGTTGCGCCGGACCTGCACCAGGTCGACGCCCGGCGGCAGCGACTCCTGGGCGATCACGGTCACGCTCGCCTCGCGGTGCGCCGGCTTGCCGAAGTACCGGTCGCCGACGATGCCCAGGCCGGCGCGGACGTGGATCTCCGCCACCAGTTCATCGGGTGGCGCCGGCGCCGCACCGTCGGCGGGTCGGCCCACGTAGCGGTGCACGGGCGAGGCCAGCAACTGCACGATCCGCGGCATGCAGCGATTCTAGGAAGCAACGCCCGCGGCCGTGCCGTTCACGACGGAGCGGCCCGACGGGAGTCGGTCCGCGCCGCGCCGCGCCGCGTACCGGTCGGCCGGCCGATATCCGTCGCCATCGATGCGCAGGGGCCGTCCGGACGGCCGTCGGGTCGGTACGATCGCCGTGCCGTTCCCACAGCCCTTGGAGGTCGCGGTGGCCGACACCACGTCGCAGTCGCTCGGATCGGGCGGGCGACCGCCGGCGGACGACGTCCCGCCCTCGGCGCGGATCGACCCGACGGTGCCGCACGCCGCCCGCCGCTATGACTACTGGCTCGGCGGCAAGGACAACTTCGCGGCGGACCGGGAGTCGGGTGACGCGGTGGCCGCCGCCTACCCGGCGATCCGCACCACCGTGATCGAGAACCGGCGGTTCATGCAGCGGGCCACCCGCCACCTCACCGAGCAGGCCGGCATCCGGCAGTTCCTCGACATCGGGACCGGCATTCCGACCAGCCCGAACATGCACGAGGTCGCCCAGGGCGTCGCGCCGGAGTCGCGGGTCGTCTACGTCGACAACGACCCTATCGTGCTGGCGCACGCCCGCGCCCTGCTGACCAGCGCGCCGGAGGGCGCCACCGCGTACGTCGACGCCGACCTGCGCGACCCCGACCGGATCCTGGGGCATCCCGATCTCCGGGCGACCCTCGACCTCACCCGTCCCGTCGCGCTGATGCTGGTCGCCATCCTGCACTTCCTCCCCGACGGAGACGACCCGTACGGGGTGACCCGCCGGCTGGTCGAGGCCCTCCCCTCCGGCAGCTACCTGTTGATCTCGCACGCCACCACGGACCTGGTGCCCCGGCACATCGCGGCCACCGCCGCGCCGTCCGCCGCCACCAGCATGATCGACATGGCGTTCCGGACCCGGGACCAGTTCACGTCCTTCTTCGACGGGCTCGAACTCATCCCGCCGGGCATCAGCCCGCTCACCGAGTGGCGACCGGACGACCCGCCGGAGCAGCGCACCCCCGCGGCACAGGCCTCGATGTTCGCGGCGGTGGCCCGCAAACCCTGACCACTCGCTTCAGCTGGTGAGCCACCGGTGGATGCAGCGCAGCAGGTCG
Organism: Micromonospora sicca; assembly: GCF_003172935.1. GTDB lineage: Bacteria > Actinomycetota > Actinomycetes > Mycobacteriales > Micromonosporaceae > Micromonospora > Micromonospora sicca. The sequence continues at coordinate 5,336 of NZ_QGKS01000123.1, forward strand.
TCCGCGTCGACCGGCTTGGTGACGTGGTCGCTGGCGCCGGAGGAGATGTTCTTCTCCCGGTAGTGGGTGAACGGCCGGGCGGCCACGGCGGACCGGACTGAGTTGGTCTTCGCGTCCCGCCGAGAGCTGGCCTGCGCCCACCTGTTCGTCTGCCGCTACCTGCCGGCACGACCCGACGGCGCCCCGGGCCGGACGGGAACGGCGAGTTCTCCGAACCAGCGCCGACCGGCCCGGAAAACCTCCGGCACCACCATTCCCGCGACGGCGGCCACCTCGTGCACCGCGACCGCGTCCAGCCGGGCCCAGTTGAACGCCCCACCCCGCCGCATTTCCCCGTCCGCGGAGAGGCTGGCCAGGCTGCTCCGCCCGCGCCAGAGGCCGAGCCCGGGCGGCTCCAGCTCCACGATGACGGTGCCCCCCGGACGAACCAGCTCACGGCACCGGCCGAGCAGGGCGACCGGGTCGCCGCCGATCCCGATGTTGCCGTCCATCAGCAGGACGTGCGCCCACCGTCCCTCGCCGGGCAGCGGAGCGAAGACGTCCCGGTGGACGGCGACCGCCCCGCGGCGGCGGGTGAGGCGTACGGCCTGGGCGGAGACGTCGACGCCGACGGCGGTGTGACCCGCCCGGGTGAGGGCGAGGGTGAGCCGGCCGGGGCCGCACCCGACGTCGAGGGTGGGGCCGGCGCACCGGGCGACGACCGCTCGGCTCGCCGGCTCGGGCGGGCCGTGCCAGCGCCCCACCGGCAGCGGACTGCGCCGGCCGTCGCTGTGCAGCAGCCAGTGCCGACCGGGCCGGTGGTCGAGCGCGGCGGCGAAGCCGTCCTCCCGAATCTCCACGTCGCCCGCCCCGGATGCTGGCGGGTTGCCGGCGGGGCGGGTGCCGAGGGTCATGGCCGGCCGCCGCGCAGCAGGGCGCGGTGCAGCGGCGCCACCGCCCGGGCGAACCGGCTGTCGGGCACCTCGGCGGCGACGGCCAGCGCGTCGGGCCACTCGTCGACGTCGCGCAATACCGGTGCCGGGGCGGTGCGCAGTCCGCGGTCCCCGAGCGCCGCCAGGGTGCGCCGTCCGGTCTGGGCGGTGGACATCGGCACCTCGCGCAGCGCCGCGGCGTGCCGGGCGTCCCGCAGCCCGAGGGCCCACCAGCCGCCGTCGAAGGCTCGGCCGAGCACGGCGTCGACCGCGAGCAGCCGCCGGACCGTGAAACCCAGCCGCGCCGGGGTCACCTGTGGGGTGTCCATGCCGATCTGCACGATCGGGCGGCCCGGCCAGGCCGCCGCGACGTCGGCGTGGGCGTTGGCCAGCCGGTCGCCGAGCCCGTCGCCGCGCTGCGCCAGGACGGTCCAGCCGGTGAGGGCCGCGGTCAGCGCGGCAGCGTCCTCCGCGTCGGCGAGAATTCCCCGCAGGGCCAGCACGGGCGTCACCCCCGGCGTGGCGCGGACCGCGTCGAGGGTGTCCCGCAGCGCCGCGGCGGCGATCCGGGCGGCCCGGACCGGGGTGGCCGGCGGGCACAGCCGGGTCTTCACGGTCCCCGCCACCGGCGCCTTGGCCATCACGAGCAGGACGGTCATCGGACGCTGCGCAGGACGCCGGCGAAGTCGCGGGTGGCGCGCAGGGTGCCGCGCACGGAACCGGAGACCTTGGACCGGGTGCCGGCGGCCCGGGGGGCGTAGCGGACGTCGAGCTCGCGGATCCGCCAGCCGGCGGCGGCGGCGCGGATCAGCAGTTCGAGCGGGTAGCCGAAGGCCCGGTCGGCGACGCCCAGGGCGAGCAGGGCGTCGCGGCGGGCGACCCGGATCGGGCTGAGGTCGCGCAGCGGCACGCCCCGGTGCCGCAGCAGCGCCGCGACGAGGGCGGTGCCGACGCGGGCGTGCCACGGCCAGACCCCGGCCCGGACGGGTCGACGCCGCCCCACGGTCAGGTCGGCGGCTCCCCCGGCCACCGGGGCGACCAGGGCGGGCAGCTCGGTCGGGTCGAACGAGCCGTCGGCGTCGAGCACCGCGACCAGCTCGGCGTCGGCGGCCTCGAGCCCGGCGTGGACGGCCGCGCCGTAGCCCCGCCGCGGCTCGTGCACCACGAGGGCGCCGTGCCGGGCGGCGACCTCGGGCGAGCCGTCCCGGGAGCCGTTGTCCACCACGATCGCCCGGTATCCGGGCGGCACCGCCGCGAGCACCCCGGGCAGCGCGGCCGCCTCGTCCAGGCACGGCAACACCACGTCGATCTGCGTCGGCATACCGCCGACGCTAGGCGGCGATCCGCCCGGCGGGAGACGGATCAGCCGTTACCCCCGCACCCCTTCCCACGGAATGGTGACGTTGCGCCGTTCCGCCGCCGCTGGCGCGGCACGGTCCGTACCGTCCGGTCGACATGAGAGCGACCACCCTGCCCTCGGCCGCCGCCCGGGCACCGGTCCGCCGGTCCCGAGCCGACCTGCTCGTGCTGGGCGTCGAGGCGGCGCTGGTCGCCCTCGCCGCGGTGGTCGGCGCGGTCCTCAACGCCCGCGGGGTCGGCCTGTACGCCGACGCCGCGCCGCTCTACGCGACCTGGCGCCCGCACCTGGGCTGGGGCACCCCGGTCGCGATCGTGGTCGCGGTCGGGGTGATCGGCGTCGGTGCCCGCTGGGCCCGCGACTCCGGCTGGACCGCCCTGCTCGGCGCGGCCTACCTGACGTCCGTGGCGTGGACGCTGGCGCTGGCCCTGGTCGACGGCTGGTCGGCCGGATTCGCCGAGCGGCTCACCCCGCAGGCGGAGTACCTGCACGAGGTGCCCCGGGTCACCGACGTCGCGGCGGCGCTGGCCGGCTTCTCCGATCGGATCCTCGACTTCGGGCCGGACTCGTGGTCGACCCACACGGCGGGTCACCCGCCGGGGGCGCTGCTGTTCTTCGTGGGGTTGGACCGGGTCGGGCTGGGCGGTGGGGTGGCCGCCGCGCTGGTGTGCGTCCTGGTCGGGGCGAGCGTCACGATCTCCGTACCGGTGGCGTTGCGGGCGCTCGGCGCGGCCGACGCCGCCCGCGCCGTCCTGCCGTTCCTGGTGCTGCTGCCCGGGGCGGTCTGGGTGGGCGCCTCCGCCGACGGGCTCTTCACCGGTGTCGTCGCGGCGGGCCTGGCCCTGCTCGCGGTACGTGGGCGGGTGGCGCCCGCCGCCGGTGGGCTGCTGCTGGGCCTCGCGCTGTACCTGTCGTACGGCTTCGTCCTGGTCGGGGTGCTGGCGCTGGCGGTGCTGGCGCTGCGGCCGGCGGGCCGGGTCGCCGCGCTGCTCGCCGGGACGGCCGGCGTCGCCGCGGTGGCGGTCGGGTTCACCGCGGGCGGCTTCCGCTGGTGGGACGGCTACCGACTGGTGGTGGAGCGCTACTACCAGGGCTGGGCGGCCGACCGCCCGTACGGCTACTGGGTGTGGGCGAACATGGCCGCGCTGCTGCTGTCCGCCGGCCCGGTGCTCGGCCCGGCGCTGCGTGGGGCGGTGGCGGCCGGCGCCCGGACGATCCGGCCCGGCCTGCGGCCCGGCCAGGGCTGGCGCGACCGCGGCGGGCGGATGCTCGCCGCCGGGCCGACCGTGCTGCTGCCGGCGGCCGCGGCGGTGGCGGTGCTGGCCGGTGACCTGTCGGGGCTGAGCAAGGCCGAGGTGGAGCGGATCTGGCTGCCGTTCGCCGTCTGGCTGCTGGTCGCCACCGCCCACCTGCCGGCGTCCACGCGGCGCTGGTGGCTCCTCGGGCAGGCCGGCACCGCCCTCGCCGTGAACCACCTGCTGTGGACGGTCTCCTGACGCGGCCGGCGAAAGGGCCCGCCGCGGGTCAGACCGTCAGGGCCGCCGGCTCGCGCAGCGGATCGGTGGCGAAGGCGGTCACCCCGTCGGCGAACCCGACCCGGGCGGTGTATCCGAGCAGGTCGGTCGCCCGGCGCGGATCGGCGACGACGTGCCGCACGTCGGCGGAGCGGGCGCCGCCGATCACCAGCGGCGCCGGCCCGGCCATGGCGGTGGCCAGCGTGGCGGCCAGCTCGCCCACGGTGTGCGGCTCCCCGGAGCAGACGTTGACCGGCGTCAGGGGCTGCGGCGACGGCGTCGCCAGCGCCAGCAGGTTCGCCCGCGCCACGTCGCTGACGTGCACGAAGTCCCGCCGCTGCCGGCCGTCCTCCAACACCTGCGGAGGCCGGCCGGCGGCCAGCGCGGACCGGAAGATGGCGGCCACCCCCGCGTACGGGGTGTCGCGGGGCATCCGGGGGCCGTAGACGTTGTGGTAGCGCAGCGCCCAGACCCCGCCGCCGGTCTGCCGCGCCCAGGCGGCGGCCAGGTGCTCCTGGGCCAGCTTGGTGGCGGCGTACGTGCTGCGCGGCTCCAGCGGGGCGTCCTCGGGCACCAGGGCGGGAGTGAGTGCCGACGCGCAGTGCGGGCAGGTCGGGTCGAAGCGGCCGGCCGCCAGATCGGCCGACCGGCGCGGGGCGGGGCGGACCGTGCCGTGCCGGGCGCACTCGTAGCGCCCCTCGCCGTAGACGACCATCGAGCTGGCCAGCACCAGCCGGGTCACGCCGGCCCGGTGCATCGCGGCGAGCAGCACGGCGGTGCCGTAGTCGTTGTGGCTGGCGTACGCCGGCGCGTCCGACGGGTCCAGTCCGTGCCCGACCATCGCCGCCTGGTGGCACACCGCGTCGACCCCGGGCAGGAGCCGGTCGAGCAGTTCGGGGTCGCGGACGTCGCCGACCACCGGGTCGTGCCGTCGCGACCACTCCGGCAGCTCCCCGCCGTGCGCCTGCGGCAGCAGCGCGTCCAGCGCCACCACCTCGTGTCCCTCGGCGACCAGCAGGTCCGCGACCTGTGATCCGATGAAACCGGCCGCGCCGGTGACCAGTACCCGCATGCCGGTCAGCGTAGGTCGACCGGCCGGCACCGAGGGCCGCGTTGCGGCAGCCGTAGTCGATCCACAACATCTTGGGCCCGGCAGCGCCACCGGCGCCGGTAAGACTTCCGTAATCGGGCAAGCCCCGCCGGGCTGCCGACGCCGCCCGTAGCCTGCCGAAAGGGAAGCACCGCGCCGGCCGCGGGCCGCGCGGCTCCCGCCGGCGCCGGTGGACGGCACGTCGAGCAGCCACGAGGAGGGCCGGTGACCACCGACCGTACGTCCCCGGCCGGGGACCGCCCGGGTCCTCCCCCGCGGACCGAGCCGCCCCGCCGCCCGGCGTACGGCTTTCCCCGCCGCGGGTGGGCCGTGCTGGCGGAGCATCCGCCGCCCGGCGCGCGCGGCATCGGCGAACGGTGGCGCAGCCCGCTGCGCGGGCCGTGGCTCACCGCGGTGCACGGCCTCGCGCTGCTGGTCGGCCTGCCGCTGGTGTTTCTCACCGGACTGCTCGACTACCTGGCCTACAGCCCGCAGTTCGGTCAGGCCTTCCCGCACGACGTCGGCTGGCTGCGGTTGCCGCCGTTCGACTGGCCGACCCGCCCGTCCTGGCTGTTCCGGGTCACTCAGGGCCTGCACGTGGCGCTCGGGATCACGCTGATCCCGGTCGTGCTGGGCAAGCTCTGGTCGGTCATCCCGAAGCTGTTCGACTGGCCACCCGCCCGGTCGGTGGCACAGCTGCTCGAACGGCTCTCCCTGGTGCTGCTGGTCGGCGGGATCCTCTTCGAGATCACCACCGGCCTGCTGAACATCCAGTACGCGTACCTGTTCGGATTCGACTTCTACACCGCGCACTACTTCGGCGCGTGGGTGTTCGTCGCCGCGCTCGTCACGCACGTGGCACTCAAGCTGCGGCGGATGCTCACCGCGCTGCGGTCCCGGCCGCTGCGCGCCGAGGTGACCGTCCCGCGCGACGCCACCCGACCCGAGCCGCCGGACCCCGACGGGTTGGTGACCGCCCGGCCCGGGCCGGGCACCGTGAGCCGGCGCGGCGCCCTCGCCCTGGTCGGCGGCCTGTCGCTGCTGCTGGCCGGCCTGACCGTCGGGCAGAACCTCGACGGCCGGTGGCGCCGCACCGCGCTGCTGCTGCCCCGGGGCCGGCAGCCCGGCACCGGCCCGACCGGGTTCCCGGTGAACCGCACGGCGGCGGCCGCCGGCGTCGGGGCCGCCGACACCGGGGCCGGCTGGCGGCTGACGCTGCGGGCCGACGGGCGGCAGGCCAGCCTGGACCGGGCCGCCCTGCTGGCCCTGCCCCAGCACACCGCCCGGCTGCCGATCGCCTGCGTGGAGGGGTGGTCGACGCTGCAGACCTGGACCGGGGTACGGCTGCGCGACCTCGCCGCGCTGGTCGGCGCGGGTCAACCCGGCTCCGCCCACGTCCGCTCGCTGGAGAAGGCGGGGCTGTTCGCCCAGGCGACGTTGCAGGCCAACCAGGTCCTCGACCCCGACTCGCTGCTCGCGCTGCGGGTCAACGGGGTGGACCTCACCCCGGACCACGGCTATCCGGCGCGGGTCATCGTCCCGGCGCTGCCCGGGGTGCACTGCACCAAGTGGGTGGCGGAGATCGAGTTCCGGGGGCGTCCCGATGCGTGACCTCACGGCGCGTTTCCGGACGGCGTACGGGGCGCCCGGGCGGCACCTGCTGCTGCTCGTGGGCTGCTTCGCCGTCGCCGGCTGGGTGGCCCTGCGGCTGGCCGGGGAGGCGACCGCCGGGCGGATGCTCCTCTGGTTCGTCGGCGCGGCCATCGCCCACGACTTCGTCCTGTTCCCGGTGTACGCCTCGACTGACCGGGCGCTGCGGGCGGCGGTGGGCGAGCGACGGGCCCGGCCGGCGGCCGGACCGTCGCTGCTGAACCACCTGCGCGTGCCGGCGCTGGCCGCGGCGCTGCTGTTCCTGGTCTACCTGCCCGGCATCCTCCGGCAGGGCCGGGCGACCTACCTGGCCGCGACCGGGCAGGACCAGCAGCCGTTCCTCGCCCGCTGGCTGCTCGTCAGCGCCGCCCTCTTCCTGGCCAGCGGGGTCCTCTACGGGTTGCGGCGGTGGCGGGCGCGGAGAACGTGAGCCCGACCCCGACTTTAGGTGACCGGGTCGGGGCACCGGCGACGCGTCCAGGTGAGCCGGCGGTTGCCGCCACGGGGCGATCGACGCGGCCGCGATTGCCGCCGAACGGACGACATGGTGGGCTGCCGGGGAGGTGACATGATGTGCCGGCAACGGCTGTTGCCTGTCCAGCGAAGGGTGCTGCTGCCGGATGACGCACTTCGAGACCAGGACGTCAACGGAACCCGGACGGATGGTCGTGGCGTTGGTCGGCGAGTGCGATCTCGCTGCCCGCGACAAGCTGACCACCCCCCTGCTGGCCGCCGTGGCGAGCGCGCCGGTCGTCGTCGTGGACGTGGCGGCGCTGACGTTCCTCGACTCCACCGGCATCCACTCGCTGGTCACCGCCCATCACGCCGCCCGCGCGGCCGGCGGTCGGCTGCACCTGGTCAACGCCACCGGGATGGTGGCGAACGTCCTGGACCTCACCGGCGTCGGCGAGCTGCTGCGTCCGTCGACCGCCGACCACCGGCCCGAGCGCTGAAGGCCGGTCCATCGGCTGGGGGCCGCTGCCGTGTCTGAGCAGGGGGCCGTCGTCCCCGCCAACCCCGAAACCAGGTCGTACGCCGAAGCGGGCGACCTGGCTGCGGTCCGCGCCTTCGTCTGCGCAGGGGCGATGGCCCGCGGCCTGCCGGCGCCTCTGTAGGTCGTCGACCAGGGGTCGATGCGCGCGTTGGGCCGGCCGATGCCATCGTCGGACGCGGTGCGAGGCCGTGGGTTGGCGATCGTGGAACGCATCTGCGACGAGGTGTCCATCTCCGCGGGCCCAGACGGACCGTGGTGCGGATCCGGCTGGATCTGTGACCTGTCAGGGCAGGACGCGGACGGCCAGCGTGCAGGTGTCGTCGTCGGGGCTGGCGTAGTGCAGCAGACCGGGCAGCCGGACCAGCATCTCGTCACCGGGCAGGGCGGACAGGTCCGACAGGGCCCGCCGCACCCTGCCCAGCAGGTCGTCGGCGCCGCCCGACCGCCGTTCCACGAGCCCATCGGTGTAGAGGAGCACCAGGTCGTCGACTTCCAGGCGGGGGCTGACCACCGGGTATCTGGCGCCGTCGTCGGCGCCCAGCAGCAGTCCTGACGGCCGGTCGAGCGCGGCGGTCGTCCCCGCCCGGGCCAACAGCGGCGCCATGTGTCCGGCACGCGTCCAGGACAGCAGCCTGGTCGTCGGGTCGTAGCGGGCGATCACCGCGGTCCCGGTGATCGCCAACTGCCGGCAGAGGTGGTTCAGATGGCCGAGCAGCGTCCCCGGATCACGGATGCCGATCGACAGCCACGCCACCAGGGCGAACCTCAGGTGCGCCATGCCGCTCGCCGCCTCCAGCCCGTGGCCGGCGACGTCGCCGACCGCGAGCGCCACCTGCCCGTCCGGCAGCGTCTGCGCGTGGTACCAGTCGCCCCCGACCCGTACGGCGCTCTCCGCCGGCAGGTAGCTGACCATCGCCTCGAGACCCGCCAGCGGGAACGGCTCCCGGGGCACCGGCTGGATCAGATTCTGCAGCTGCCCGGCGAGACGGTGCTCCGCCAGCGCGGTCATCTCACGGGTGTGCAGCTGGTCGCTGAGCTGCTCGATGGCGGTACGCGAGTCCACGCGCGCCGTCACGTCCTGCACCACCGCGTAGATCTTCAACGGCGCGCCGTCGGCGTCCCGGGCGGTGTCGGAGAGGATCCGCAGGTACTTCACCGACGTACCCGCCCGGAACCGCACCGTCACGTCCGACGTCGCCCCGCTGTCCAGGGTCTGCCAGGCGGCTTCCCGCAGCCCGAAGTCCTCGGGGAAGAGGGCCGCAGCCTGCTCCGCCCGGGACAACGCGCCCAGCGCCGGGTCCCGGGCGAAGATCCGGTACATGCCGGGTGACCACTGGCTGCGCCCGGTGGTCAGATCGTACTCCGCCCAGCCGAGGCTGCCCAGCAGTTCGGCCTTGTCCATCCGGCGCTGGTCCTCGTCCAGCCGCTGCCAGCAGACCAGCAGGCCACCCAGGACCCGGTGCACGCTCACGTCGAAGAGCGACTCGGCGATGACGCCGGCGCGCTTCTCCTCGTACCGGAAGTCGGGCAGTTGGCCGGGCTGTCCGGTGAACATCACCTGGTGGTACAGCTGCCACAGGGGGCCGCCGACCATGCTCGGGTACAGCTCGCTGAGCCGCCCGCCGACGCGGCTCACCCCCCGTCCGCAAATGTCCGGTCCCCGGCCGCTGGTCGCCTCGATCCGGAAGTCGACGACCTGCCCGTCACTCGTCACCGGCAGCAGCCACGAGCAGCCGGCCGGGATGCCGGACAGGATCTCCCGCACGACCTTCACGACCGGGTCGACCGCCGACGCCGTCGCCGTCGCCGCAGCCTGCTTTCCCCGCGCGCCAGCGTCCGACATGGCAGCAGCGTAACCACTGAACCGCCATCCGCCGATGCGCCGACCGCTTCCGTCACGGGCGGCGGCGGTCACTGCCGTCGGACCGTCCGGTCGCCGTCGGGCCTCCTTCGCCGCGCCGGTTTGCGGTGCGGATCGGCGGGAAGGTGACGCGCGGACGGATTGAGTCAGCCGGGGCGGGTCCGCGGGACGCCGACCGGCGCCCACTCGGGTCGGAGGTGCGGGGTCGGCCTGTCCAGCCGGGACGCCCCTGCGCCCGGCCACCATCATCAGGGAGTTTCGCACCCATGACAGTTGTCGACGGTGATCGGGCCACCGACGAACGTCTCGCCAACCGCGACCAGGTCGGTGGCTCCGTGCTACCGCGTCTGCGGGGCCACCGGTGAACGGGCCGGTGGGTGCCGAGCCGGTCGGCACGCTGGAGCTCGTGCACACGTTCACCGGGCCGATGCCGACCGGGGTGAGCGTGTCGCACACCGGCCGGATCTTCGTCAACTTCCCGAAGTGGGGCGACGAGGTCCCGGCCACGGTGGTCGAGTTGCGCGACGGCGCGGAGGTGCCCTTCCCCGACCAGGAGTGGAACTCCCCGTCCGGCGACGACGACGCCAACGCGTTCGTCTCGGTGCAGAGCATCGTCGTCGACCCGGCCGACCGGTTGTGGGTCGTGGACACCGGCAGTCCGATGTTCCAGCCCACGAAGCCGGGCGGGCCGAAGCTGGTGCGGGTCGACCTCGACACCGACACCGTCGCCCAGGTGATCACCTTCCCGACCGACGTGGCGCTGCCGTCGACGTACCTCAACGACGTCCGGTTCGACCTGCGGCGCGGCGAGGCGGGGATCGCCTACATCACCGACTCGTCGGACTCGGGCCCGAACGGGATAATCGTGGTCGACCTGGCCACCGGCGCGTCCTGGCGACGCCTGCACGAGCACCCCTCCACCAAGGCCGAACAGCTGCGGACGTTCCGGCCGGTGGTCGAGGGTCGGCCGTTCCTGGAACGCCCGCCGAGGGCGAGCCGAAGCCGATCGGCATGGGTTCCGACGGGATCGCCATCGCCGCCGACGGCTCCCGGCTGCACTACTGCCCGCTGGCGTCGCGCCACTGGTACAGCGTCGCCACGGATGCCCTGGCCGACCGGTCGCTCTCCGACGAGGAGGTGGCGGCCACCGTCGTCGACGAGGGCGACAAGGGCGGCGGCTCGGACGGACTGGAGACCGACGACGCGGGCCGCTTCTACCTCACCTCCTACGAGCAGAACGCGGTGCTGCGCCGCCGGCCGGACGGGGAGTACGAGACCGTGGTGCACGATCCGCGGCTGCTCTGGCCGGACACGATGTCGGTGGCGGTCGACGGATACCTCTACGTCACGGCCAACCAGCTGCACCGGCAGGCGAAGTACCAGCGCGGGCAGGACCTGCGGCGCAAGCCGTACGCGCTGTTCCGCACTCGGATCGCCGCCGGACCGGTCCTGTTGCGGCGCTGAATGCGCGACCGGGCGGCCAGACCATCTCAAACACCCTCTTTCAAGGCCATCCGTCGCGCGCGCTCTTCCGTCACCTGCCCGACCGTTGCCCGATGCGCGGGGGTGTCGCGCACGTTCCTCTACTAAAAGCCCGATGCCGGGCCGCCGGACGGGTGGCCGAGTTGCGCTGCGACTTCCCGAAGAAGCCGGTTGATCGACGGGCGCCCCGCTGACGAGCGGCGGTTGCCTCGTCATGACCAAGCTATCCGTGTGGCGCTGGCCCAGGCGGACGATCCGAAGCCGGGGGTGGTCTGTGTCTGTTCGCGGGATGGGCCGGGTGGACTTTTGGCCGATGGTGAGTAAGGTCACCTAGCTGTCGGCACCTGTGCTCCCGGAGGAGGCCAGCGACCGTGGCCGAGAGATCGACCGCTCGTTCCGCCGATGGGGCTGCCCAAGATCACGACGACCCGGCGCGTGTCATAGACAGCTGGATCGGTCGACGGTCGCGGCTGGAAACAAGCGATTCCGACTCGTACTACGAGCAGCAGGAAGCAGCCGCGCCGCAGTGGCGCGAGGATGTGTCGGACCAGTACCAGGAGTCGTACCAGCCCGAGAACACCTACGAGGACCAAGGGCGACACGCAAGGCGGCGGGCACACCCGCAGTACGAGGATGAGTACGAGCAGTACGACGGGGCCCACCCTCAGCACGAGCACGCGTACCGGCGGTCCGACCCACTGGCCTACCCCGAACCGGCGTACTACGAGCCCGATCCGACCCATCAGTACGACGGGCACGACCAGGCCTATCGGGAGGAACGCCGGGCCCAAGAACCGTACGGACCGACCGATGCCAGCTCGGTCCACGAGGACGCCTACGCCGCGCAGCAGGAGAGGTACGCCCAACCGGAGACGGGCTACGCCCACGAGGAGCACTACCCGCACGACGATTCCGCCGGCCGCAACGGGTACCGCCACGAGGAGTCCGACGCGCACGGCCCCGACGCGGACGAGGGCGGGCGGCCCCGAAGGAAGCACAACCAAGACCTTGGCGCCCGCCCACGGCCAGCCAGCCGGCGGCGGCGCTGGCTGATCCCGGTCGGCGGGCTCGCGTTGGGGGCGCTGCTCTGCGCTCTGGCGTTCACGTGGGGGTCGGGTCGACCGCCGGAAGGCGGCCTGCCGGTGTCGGCGGCCACCACCCCGTCGGACCCGTTGGAGGAGCCGGTCACCCTCGCGGAGATACCGTCGACATCGCCAAGTTCCGCGACACCGAGCGGCTCCTCCGCCACGCCCAGCGCCACACCGTCGGTCACGCCGTCCGCCACGCCCAGCGCCACGCCGTCCGTCACGCCTTCCGCCGCGCCGACCCCGACGCCCACCGGGGCCACGCCGACGCCGACCCGGAGCCCGGGCCCGGCCCTGCTCGGCCCATCGAGCAGCCGTGGGGTGGCGAACATGGCTCAGCGGTACTGCGATCGGTACACCGGGGGCTCAGCAGACCCCCGCAACGACGGCCGTTGGCAATGCACGAGGCTGCTCTCCGCGTCCATCGTCGACATGGACGTCGCCTGCCGCGACACGTACGATTCCGGCGCCTACGCACGGACGTCGAACCCCGACGATCCTTACGCCTGGCGGTGCTACCGCTGATCACCCGCGCTTCGGGACTGATGCGCGATCTGTCCGACGCGCCGCTCCCAGCAGGACGGATGCTGGTCGTGCTCACTTGATGGTGGCCCCACCGCGCGCGATCCGAAGGGTCGCCGGCGGTGTCCCCCACGCAAGCTCAACCGCAGCACCACGGGAAGCGCCGCCCACATGTTCGACTGGTTTCTCGGCTGGCCCGCCCGACACAGCCGCTCCTACCGAATGACCGCGACCGGCTCGCGGCAGGCCGAGGAAGCAGAAGCATGAGCGGCCGGTGTCGTCACCTCGCTGGGGCTGCCGGCAATCGCCACGATCGGTTGCCTCGGCACGGCACCGGCCACGGCGGTGCCGGTCGGGTGAGCACCGATGACCCGCGGTGTGGCGCGGGAGGGGCGACCCGATGCACCCGGCGTGGCATCTGAGATCTCCAATTCGGTCCGCAACCTTGTAGCATGCGGCGGACGACGGGCGGCAGCCGGAGCGCAGCTCTGGTACGCCTCGGCGGGCGGCACCGCCGGGTCGGCCGGCCGCGGCGCCGGTCAGGCCGGGGCCCGGAGTGAGAGAGGAACCTGCTCGGCGTGTTCCAGGAAACGGACCGGACCCGGATGACCGGCGGAAACTCAATTGGCGGGGCGCCAGGCGCCGACCCGCCGGAGGCGTGGGACGCGGAGCTGGCCAAGGCGGTGCGGCACGTCGCCGTGCTGCGCACCGGGTTCTACGTTGTCGTGCTGCTGATCGCGCTCGGCGGCCAGGTGTCCGGGGCGATGGAACGGCTCGGCATGCCGTGGTACATCGCCCTTCCCGCCGTTGGCGCGTTGGAGTTGGGCGGCGTCGTGGTGCTGGCGAACGCCGACGTACGCCGTCGACTGGGCGAACGGGCGATGCTGTCCCGCGTGCTGTCGGCCGGCATCGCCACCGCCGCGGTCGCCTTCAACTGGCTGGCTCACAGCAACCACCTCGAAGGCGGTTTCTACGCGGGCATGTCCCTGCTCGGTTATCTGGTGTGGCTGATGAACACCGAGAACCAGCGGCGGGACCGGCTGCGCGCCAGACAGCAGCTGCCACCCACGACGCCGGCGTACGAACCGGTCGGGCACTGGTTGCGACACCCGTGGCTGACCCGCCGTGCCTGCTCGCTGGCCAAGGCCGACCCCGGCCTCGGGCTGTACGGCTCGCTCGACGCGGCCCGCGCGCAGATTCGCGCCGAGCGGCGGCAGGCGGCGCTCAACAAGGTGTTGCACCGCAAGATCACCCGAGCGCTGGACGCCACCACCGCGGACATCGCCGTGGCGGTGTACGACCTCGACGAGATCGCCCGGCGGCTGGCCGAGCAGGCGGACTACGACGGGCTCACCGCGCTGATCGCCGCCGATCTGGCACCCGCGCGCGTGCTGGCCGGGAACCTGCCGGCGAATGGCCGCCGCCGGCGGTGGCGTCGGGTCGGTCAACCCGACCCCGTCGCACTGGCCTCGGCCGCGCGGCTGCTCGCCGACGCCCCGGAGCGGCTGCTCCCCCACGCCCCCGACCCGCTCACGGACGCGGCCTCCGGCGGCTCAGCGCGGCCAGAGTCGACCGGGGACGCCGCTCGGCAGGCGAACGCCACCGAGCAGGCGGCAGACGGTGCCGAGCGACCGGGATCGGAGCGGTCCCGGGCGGCGACGCGGGACCGTACCGACCGCC
>NZ_QGKS01000119.1 GCF_003172935.1 Micromonospora sicca
CCACCGGGTCCCGCCCCGGCGCCGGCCACCGCCCCACCCCGGTACGACCTGCGGCCGGGCAGCCCGGACGTGGGCACCTTCCCGGTCGCCGCCTGGCTGCGGTCCACCCGCCGGGCGCTGGCCACCGCCCCGGCGGCCGCGTACGGCTACGGCGACCCGCGCGGCCGGCCCGAGCTGCGCGCGGCGCTCGCCGGCTACCTGGGCCGGGCCCGCGGGGTGCTGGCTGACCCGGAGCGGATCGTGGTCACCGCCGGGTACGTCCAGGCCCTCGTCCTGCTCACCACCGTGCTCCGCGACGCCGGCCGGGCGGTGCTGGCGATGGAGGACCCGGGGCTGCCGTTCCACCGGGAGGTGGTGCGCCGCCAGGGCGGCCGGGTGGTGCCGCTGCCGGTGGACGACCGGGGCGCCCGCGCCGAGCTGCTCGGCGCGGGCGAGCTGGCCGATGTGGCGGCGGCGGTGGTGACGCCGGCCCACCAGTACCCGAGCGGGGTGACGCTGCACCCGGCCCGCCGGCACGCGCTGACCGGCTGGGCCCGGGACGCCGGTGCCCTGGTGGTCGAGGACGACTACGACGGCGAGTTCCGCTACGACCGGCAGCCGGTGGGCGCGGTCCAGGGCACCGCGCCGGAGCAGGTCGCCTACGTGGGCACCGCGGCGAAGACCCTGGGGCCGGCGCTGCGGCTGGCCTGGCTGGTGCTGCCCGCCCGGCTGGTGGAGGCGGTGGTGGAGGCGAAGCGCCACCTGGACGTGCAGACCGAGGTGGTCGGGCAGCTCGCCCTCGCCGACCTGATCGACAGCCACGGGTACGACCGGCAGGTGCGTACCGTCCGCCGGCACTACCGGCAGCGCCGGGACCTGCTGCTGGACCGGCTGGGCGGACGGCTGGCGGGCGGGATCTCCGCCGGACTGCACGCCGTGGTCCCGCTGCCGCCGGACGGGCCGTCCGAGGCGGAGGTGCTGGCCCGGGCGGCGGCGCGGGGGCTGGCCCTGGACGGGCTGGACGGGCACCGCCACCACCCCGGCGGCCAGCCCCCGGGGCTGGTCGTCGGGTACGCCACCCCGCCCTCGTACGCCTACCCGGCGGCGCTGGCGACGCTGGCCGAGGTGCTGGGTACCGCCGCGGCGCCGGCCTGACCGCACGGGCCGCGGGCGGGTCCGGATCCCGCGCCGGCCGGGAGCGCCGCCGGCCCCGAGCCCGGCGGCGCTCCCGGCCGCTCACCGGACCCGGGATGTCCAACGTGGCGGTCGGTGGGCCGGAGGTCAGCGGGCCGGGACGGGCACCGGCGCGGACGCCCGGCGCAGGGTGGTCGCCGCGACCAGCAGCGCGACCGTGACCAGGGCGGCGGCCACGCCGAACGCGGCGCGGTACCCGCCGGCCAGGGCCGCCACCTCGGACCAGCCTGCGCCGCGCAGCCCGGCGGCCCGGTGGGCGGCGAGCGTGGCCAGCGCGGCCAGCCCGAGCGCGCCGCCGACCTGCTGGGTGGTGTTGGCCAGCCCCGAGGCGAGCCCGGCGTCGGCCGGATCCGCGCCGGCCATGGCGAGCATGGTGACCGCCGGCAGGGTCAGGCCGCCGGCCACCCCGAAGACCAGCGTCGCGGGCAGCACCTCGGTCGGATAGTGCCCGTCGGCGGGCAGCCGGGCCAGCAGCAGGAAGCCGACGGCGGCGAGCCCCAGTCCGGTGAGCAGCACCGCCCGGGCGCCGAAGCGGGCGATCAACCGGCCGGCCAGGCCGAGCGAGACCACCGCGATCAGCACCGGGGTGGGCAGGAAGGCCAGCCCGGTGGCGGCCGGGTCGAGCCCGAGCACCAGTTGCAGGTCGAGGGCGAGCAGGAACTGGAAGCCGAAGAACGCGGCGACGGTCAGGAACTGCACCAGGTTGGCGGCGACCAGGTCGGGCGTCCGCAGGATCCGGGGCGGCAGCAGCGGTACGGCGGCGACCGTCTGCCGGACCGCGAAGGCCGCGAGCAGGGCGGCGGCCAGTCCGGCGGCGCCGAGGGTCCGGGGCGAGGTCCAGCCGTGCTCGCCGGTGCCGACGACGGTGACCACCGTGGCCATCAGGCCGGCGGTGACCAGCACGGTGCCGGTCAGGTCCAGTCCCGCCGCGAGCCCGACGCCCCGGTCGGCGGGCACCCGCAGCAGCGCCCCGGCGACGATCAGCAGCCCGATCGGCAGGTTGATCAGGAAGATCGACCGCCAGCCGGCCAGTTCGGTGAGGAACCCGCCGGCCAGCAGGCCGAGCGAGGCGCCGGCCGCGCCGGTGAAGCTGAACACCGCGATGGCCCGGGCCCGTTCGGCCGGGACAGGGAAGAGCGCGACGACCATGCCGAGCCCGACCGCGGTGGCCAGTGCCCCGCCGGTGCCCTGGAGGAAACGGGCGACGACGAGCGACGCCGGTCCGGCCGCCAGCGCGCAGGCCAGGGAGGCGAGGGTGAAGATCGCGACCCCGGCGAGGAAGACCCGGCGCCGGCCGGCCAGGTCGCCGAGTCGCCCGCCGAACAGCAGCAGGCCGCCGAAGGCGACGAGGTAGGCGTTCACCACCCAGGCCAGGCCCGAGGTGGCGAAGCCGAGGTCGCGCTGGATCGCGGGCAGCGCGACCGCGACGACGCTGCCGTCCAGGATGATCATCAGGCTGCCGGCGCAGAGCACCAGCAGCGCCGACCAGCGATGGGTCCCCGTCATCGAAGTGCCTCCTCGGTGCACGGTTTGTTACCGAGGCCATCGTCTGTGACCATGAGCCGGAGCGGAAGGAGGCACTTCGGTGTCCCAGGGGAACAGGTGTGTGTCCATCACGGCCGGACAGGCCCGGGCCTGTACCGTCCGCGAGGCCCTGGACCGGGTGGGCGGGAAGTGGAGCATCGGCATCCTGGTCGCCGCCAGCCAGGGGCCGGTCCGCTTCACCGAGCTGGAACGGCAGGTCGAGGGGATCAGCCGGCGGATGCTCACGCTGACCCTGCGCAACCTGGAGCGCGACGGCCTGCTGCACCGGGAGGTGTACCCGACGGTGCCGCCGAAGGTGGAGTACACCGCCACCCCGATGGCGCTGGAGCTCTACGAGTCGCTGGTCGCGCTGACCGCCTGGGCGGAACGGCACCGGGCGGCGATCACCGAGGCCCGGGCCGCGTACGACCGGGAACACGGCACGCCGACCGGCTGAGTCACTCCCTCACCGGCGGCACCGCTGACCTGGTCGGCGAGTGGCCGGCCGACTGGACCGGGAGCCCGGACGAGTGAGCTCTGTGGCGAATGCCACGCAATCCGTCTGACCGATCGGTCAGGTACTGACCGATCGGTCAGGCATGCTGGTTCACATGGCACGACCGACACCGGAGACCCATGCCGAGCTCCTCGCCGCGGCGGCGCGGCGGTTCGCCGTCACCGGCTACAAGGGCACCTCGTTGCAGGACATCGCCCGCGAGGTCGGTTGCTCCAAGGCCGCGGTGCTCTACCACTTCGCCAACAAGGAGGCCCTGCTCCGCGAGCTGATGGCCCCGGCCATCGCGGTGCTGGAGGCGCTCGACGCGCGGCTCGCCGGGCACACCGGCGCCGCCGCCCAGCGGGTCGCCGCCGAGGGCTTCGTCGACCTGGCGGTGCGCTTCCGGCGGGAGATCGCACTGCTCCGCGGCGAGTTCCCCGACCTGCTCCAGCAGCCCGCCTTCGCGCACGTCCAGCAGGTCTCCGAGCGGCTGATTGACGCGTTCGCCGGCCACTCCGACCGGCCGGCGGCGCGCATCGCCGCGCTGGTGGTCCTCGCCGGGATCGCCGAGACCTGCGGCGAGTTCCTCGACATCCCGGATGAGGAGCTACGGCCCGCGCTGCTGGCCGTGGCGCTGCGCGCGCTCGAGCCCACCACCTGATTCCAGTACGCACACGACCGAGGACAAGGAACGTTCATGGCGACCCTGCTGTACCGGCTCGGCCGGGCCTCGTTGCGGCGGCGGCGACTCGTCGCCGTCGCCTGGCTCGTCGTACTCGTCGGGCTCGGCGTCGCCGCGGCGACCCTCAAGGGCCCGACGGCGAGCAACTTCACCATGCCCGGCACCGAATCGCAGCGCGCGATCGACCTGCTCGCCGACCGGTTCCCGGCGGCCAGCGGAGCCACCGGCACCATCGCGGTCAAGGCGCCGCAGCCCGGCCAGCTGATGAGCCCCGAGGGGCAGGGGGTGGTCAAGCAGGTCACCCAGGAGGCGGCCACCCTGCCCGGGGTGGTCGGCGCGGTCGACCCGTACCAGGTCAAGGCGCTCTCCCCGGACGGCCGGTACGCGCTGATCCAGGTGCAGTTCTCCGGCCGGGCGGACGAGGTGACCGACGAGCAGCGGGCCGCGTACGAGAAGGTCGGCGCGCAGGCCGAGGCGCAGGGGTGGCAGATCGCCCCCGGCGGCGAGGTACTGAACGCGGAGCCGGAGGTCGGCTCCACCGAGGCGCTCGGCGTGCTGGTCGCCGCGATCGTCCTGGTGGTCACCTTCGGCTCGCTGGTCGCGGCCGGGATGACCATGCTGAACGCGCTGATCGGCGTGGGCGTCGGCATGGCCGGCCTGTTCGCGCTCAGCGGCGCTGTCGAGCTGACCAGCACCGCGCCGATCCTGGCCCTGATGCTCGGCCTCGCGGTCGGCATCGACTACTCGCTCTTCATCACCTCCCGGCACCGGCAGAACCTGCTCGACGGGCTGTCCCCGGAGGAGGCGGTCGGCCGGGCCGTGGGCACCGCCGGCTCCGCCGTGGTGTTCGCCGGCGCCACCGTGGTCATCGCGCTCGCCGGCCTGGCCGTGGTGGACATCCCGTTCCTGACCGTGATGGGTCTGGCCGCCGCCGGCACGGTGAGCGTCGCCGTGCTCGTCGCGATCACCCTGGCGCCGGCCCTGCTCGGCTTCGCCGGCCGCCGGGTGCTCCCCCGCAAGCTCCGTGGACGCGCGGCGGTCGAGTCCGCCGCCACCGGTTCGGAGGACCGCTCCGGCTTCGGCTTCCGCTGGGCGCGCCGGGTGACCCGGCTGCGGATCCCGGTCATCCTGGTCGGCCTGGTCGGCCTCGGGCTGCTCGCGCTGCCCGCCCAGGACATGCGGCTCGCGCTGCCGGACGCCGGCAACGCGCCGGAGGGTACCGCCGCCCGGGTCAGCAACGACCTGATCCGGGAGGGCTTCGGCCCCGGCTTCACCGGCCGGCTCGCGGTGGTGGTCACCGCCGACTCGCCGCAGGCGACCCAGGCCGCCGTCCCGCAGGTGACCGCGCTGATCCAGAAGACGGACGGGGTGCTGGCGGTGGCCCCGCCGCAGCTCGACCCCACCGGCCGGACCGCGTTGCTCGGGGTGATCCCGAAGACCGGCCCGACCGACGCGGCCACCGAGACGCTGGTGCACGACATCCGCCACCAGGTCTCCGGCATCGACACGGCCGACGTGCTGCTCACCGGTGTCACCGCGATCGGCATCGACGTGTCCGAGAAGCTCTCCGACGCGCTCCCGATCTACCTGCTGCTGGTGGTCGGGCTCTCGATCCTGCTGCTGATGCTGGTGTTCCGCTCGATCCTCGTCCCGGTCAAGGCGGCGCTGGGCTTCCTGCTCACCGTGGCGGCGACGTTCGGCATCACCGTCGCGGTGTTCCAGCAGGGGCACCTGGCGGGCCTGGTCGGCCTGGACACCCCGGGCCCGCTGATCAGCTTCCTGCCGATCCTGCTCATCGGCATCCTGTTCGGCCTGGCCATGGATTACGAGGTCTTCCTGGTCTCCCGGATGCGGGAGGACTTCGTGCACGGCGACACCGCCCAGCAGGCCACCATCAACGGGATGGGCCACGGCGCCCGGGTGGTCACCGCCGCCGCGCTGATCATGATCTCGGTCTTCAGCGGCTTCATCTTCCTCGACGACCCGGTGATCAAGTCGATGGGCTTCGCGCTCGCGATCGGCGTCGCCGTCGACGCCTTCGTGGTCCGGATGACCATCGTCCCGGCGGTGATGTCCCTGCTCGACGGGAAGGCCTGGTGGCTCCCCCGCTGGCTCGACCGGATCGTCCCCAACGTCGACGTCGAGGGCGAGGGTCTCCGCGCCCACCTCGCCGACGCCGAAACCGCCAGGGTGTGACCGACCTGCCCGGCCGGTCAGACCCCGGCCGGGTAGGTCTCCATCTCGCCGGGGGTGGTCAGCGCGGGCAGCGGGTGCAGGGCGGTCGCCTCGTCGCACCAGATGAAGGCGTCGTAGCGGTCGCCCAGCCGGGTCGGCACGTAGTTGCCCCAGGACTCGAAGCTCGGGTCGTAGACCACGCCGATCGCCCGGTGGTCGGCCTGGCCGGTGACCCACTCGGGCTGGTCCGGGCCGCCGAAGACGAGCACCGCCCGCTCCGGCATCAGCTCGTGCAGCCGCCGCTCGACCGAGCCCTCCCGGGCCGGCGGCACCACCATCACCTCGGCCGGCGAGCCCCAGCGCGGCGCCGCGACCACGTTCCCCCGGTAGCTGCCGAACCCGACCAGCGCCACCGCGTCCCGGCCGTGCCGTTCCCGGCCGAGCTGACCAATGTTGATCATTCCGTCGGCGGCCATGTCGGTGGCCCGGGCGTCGCCGACATGGGTGTTGTGCGCCCAGACGATCCCCCGGGCGTCCGGACCGTAGAAGTCGAGCAGCCGGTCCAGGGTGTCGGCCATGTGGATGTCCCGGACGTTCCACGACTCCGGGCCGCCGCCGATCATCGCCCGGTAGTAGCGCTCCGCGCCCGCCACCACCTCCGCGTTCTGCCAGGCCGAGAAGCGGTCCGGGCCGTCCGCGGCGGCCTGTTCGCGGGTACGCGCCAGCAGCCGCACCACCTCCTCCTCGCAGCGCGCGGAGACGAACCGGCTGGCCATGCCGTACTCCTCGACCCGCTTGCCGTACGGCTCGAAGCAGCGGTACGCCTCCTGCGCCGCCTCCAGCGAGGCCGGATCCTCCTCGCCCAGATAGTCGAAGATCGCCTGCATCGACTCCCAGAGGCTGTACACGTCCAGCCCGTGGAAGCCGGCCCGCTCGCCCTCCGGGCGCTCCAGGTTCCAGGCCCGCAGCCAGCGACCGAAGCGGGCCACCTCCGCGTTGGCCCACATCCAGGTGGGCCAGCGTTCGAAGTGCTCCAGGGCGGTCTGCGGGTCGGCCGACCCGCCCGGGGCGCCGACCACCGAGCGGTGCACCCGGTCGCAGTCCGGCCAGTCCCCCTCCACCGCGACGAAGTCGAAGCCCTGCTCGGCGATGAGCCGCCGGGTCAACTGTTCCCGCAGCCGGTAGTAGTCGTAACTGCCGTGCGTCGCCTCGCCGATCATCACGATCCGGGCGTCCCGGACACGCTCCAGCAACGGGTCGAAGTCGCTCGGCGCGCCGAGCCGCTGTACCAGCATGCCCGCGGCTACCCGGGACCCGCGCGGGCAAACCGGTCCCGCGCCGCAGCGCGGCGGGTGCGGCGCCGGCGCATGGCGGCGGGCGGAGCGGGTAGCCGGTCGGCATGACCGTGACCGGGGTGCAGTTGCAGGAGTACCTGGCCGGGCTCGACTACCCGGTCTCCCGCGAGGACCTGATCCGCTGGGGCCAGGAGAACGGGGCCAGCACCGAGGTGTTGCAGATGCTGAAGGCGCTGCCCGCGGAGCAGTTCGACTCCCCCGCCGAGCTGGGCGAGGCGCTGGGCACTCTCGCCTGAGACGGGCGGGTCAGCCCACCGTGACGCTGACCCGCCGGGAAGGGCCGACCAGTCGTATCGCCGCTGGACCCGTCGGTGCAAACGGTGGGGAACGGGCCGCCCGGCCGGATAGAAGCCCTTTCAGCGCAGCAGGCGGAAGAGGGTGAGCCACTACTCCAACTGGGTGAGCAGAGGACAACGGCCGGCGCCGGAGGCGGCCGAGCGGCGTAGCGGGGTCAGAGTTCGACGGTGCGCCCCTCGCTGCGGGCCGTCTCGGCGGCGTCCAGCACCGCGACCACCTCGCGGCCGAAGCGGACGTCGCAGCGGTGGTCCCGGGTGCCCCCGTCGATCTCCTCCAGCAGCTGGTCGATCGCCGTGCCGAACGCGGCCAGCACACTCCCGTCGCCGGGCGGCACGGTCTCCGTGCCGTTCTCGCCGAAGAAGACGAAGTCGCGGGTCACCGCCTCCGGCGGGGCGTCCAGGGTGAGCGACAGCGTGCTCGTCGCCCCGCCGTCGTGGGTGAGCAGCAGGTGCACCAGACCGCTCGGGCCGTCCATCGCGGCCACCCGGCTGACCCGGCCGAGCACCGGCAGGATGAGGGAGAGCGCGTGCGGGCCGATGTCCCACAGCGCACCCCGGTCCCGCCGCCACTGCGAGTTTCCGTACGGGTTCCCCGGCTGGTAGATCGAGGCGAACATGGTGGCCCGGGCGTGCTGCCAGCCGCCGGCCGCGGCGGTGGAGGCGAGGAAGCCGGTGACGTTCGGGTGGTACCGCTGGGTGAAGAAGACCACCGAGGCCACCCCGGACGCCTCGGCCGCGGCGACCACCCGGTCGGCGTCGGCGAGGCTGAGCGCCAGCGGCTTGTCCAGCAGCAGGTGCCGGCCGGCGGAGGCGGCCCGGACGGCGATGTCGGCTTGCACGTCCGGCGGCAGCGCCACGGCGATCGCGTCGCACGCGTCGATCAGCGCGTCGACGTCGTCGAAGATCGGCACGCCGTGTCGTCCGGCCAGCGCGCCGGCCTTCTCCCGGTCCCGGCCCCAGACCCCGACCAGCTCGGCGCGGGGGTGCGCGTCGATGGCCGCGGCGTGCGTCTCCGCCGCCCAGTGACCGGTGCCGAACAAGCCGAACCGCAGCACGAGGTACTCCCGCTTTCGTCGTCCACCACGGCGACCCGTGGCCGTGATCCACGCTAGTCGGTCCGCCGTGCCGCACGCAGGGCGACCCGACGGAGAGCCGGCCGGTGGGCAGTACTACGGGGGTTAGTAGGCTGTGCCGGTGAATGGGACTCCGACGGGATGCCATCGATGACCAGCGCGGCCACGGCCGGTTCGCCGGTGGACGGGCTCCTCGCGACGGTGACGATCGTGCTGTCGCTCGTACTCGCGCTCTGGGCGCTGCTGGCCGCGGTGCGCCACCGGCCGCCGGACCGCGTGCAGTTCGTGGGCCTGGCCGTGCTGGAGGTCGCGCTGCTGGCGCTGACCGTGGTGGCGCTGGTCGCGCTCGGCGGCGGGGAACGGCCGGGCGAGCCCGGCGCGTTCTTCGGCTACCTGGTGACGCTGGTCTGCCTGCCGCCGCTGGCCTGGGTGCTGGCCCGGATGGAGCCGACCCGCTGGGGCTCGGCGATCGTCTGCGCGATCTGCCTGGTGACGCCGGTCGTGGTGGTCCGGCTCGGACAGACCTGGGAGGTGCTCGGTGGCTGAGGTCGGGGTACGCCCGGACGGCGGTGGCCGGCCACCGGCGCCGCAACGCGCCACCAACAAGGGGCCGGGCCGGCTGCTGATCGCGGTCTACATCCTCTTCGCCATCGCCGCGACCTCCCGCGCCGGGCTGCAGATCGCCACCAAGTTCGACGAGGCGCCGGTGGCGTACCTGCTCTCCGCCCTGGCCGCGGTGATCTACATCGTGGCCGCGGTCGGGCTGGCCCGGGCCGGGCACGCCGGCCGCCGGGTCGCGCTGGCCTGCTGTTCGGTGGAGCTGGTCGGGGTCGTCGTGGTGGGCATCCTCAGCCTGGCCGACCGGGCGCTCTTCCCCGACGAGACGGTCTGGTCCGGGTTCGGCAGCGGCTACGGCTACATCCCGCTGGTCCTGCCGGTCCTCGGCCTCTTCTGGCTCTGGCGCACCCGCGGCACCACCGGCTGACGCGTCCCGCCCGGCGTCGGGCGGGACGCGGTGCGGCCGGTCAGTCCTTGGGGCCGCCGGCCACGTAGATGACCTGGCCGGAGACGAAGGACGCGCCCTCGCTGGCCAGGAACGAGATGGTGTGCGCGACGTCCTCCGGCCGGCCGGGCCGGCGGACCGGGATCTCGGCCGCCGCGTGCTGCTGCAACGCCTCGAAGTCCACCTTCATCCGGGCGGCGGTGGCGGCGGTCATGTCGGTGACGATGAAGCCCGGCGCGACCGCGTTGACGGTCACCCCGAACGGGCCCAGCTCGATGGCGAGGGTCTTGGTGAAGCCCTGCAGCCCGGCCTTGGCGGCCGAGTAGTTCGCCTGGCCCCGGTTGCCCAGCGCCGAGGTGCTGGAGAGGTTGACGATCCGGCCCCACTTCCGTTCCACCATGTGCTTCTGGGCGGCCTGGCTGAACAGGAACGCGCCGCGCAGGTGCACGCCCATGACCGTGTCCCAGTCCGTGTCGGTCATCTTGAACAGCAGGTTGTCGCGGAGCACACCGGCGTTGTTGACCAGCACGGTCGGCGGGCCGAGCTCGGCGGCGACCCGCTCGACGGCCGCCTCCACCTGGGCCCGGTCCGACACGTCGGCGCCCACGCCGAGCGCCCGGCCGCCCGCGGCGACGATCGCGTCCACTGTCTCCTTGGTGGCCGACTCCTCGATGTCGACGACGGCGACGGCCATGCCGTCGGCGGCCAGCCGGCGGGCGGTGGCCGCGCCGATGCCGCGCGCGGCTCCGGTGACGATGGCGACGCGGGGCTCCTCCGACATGATTACCTCCCGGTAACTTGTGGCTCGATCGAAGGAGCTTAACCCCGCCCACCGGCGGGCGTAAGAAGTACTCCTGTACGGAACGATCTTGGCGGCGTACCGTCTCGCCTGATCCTCCGACAGATGCCCGCTGCCCTGTTCCCCAACGATGGACAGGCATCCGGAGACGTCGCTGTCGGCACCGCCAGCGGCCCGAGCAGATGACGAGACAAGGAACAACGTCACGTGAAGTTCTCGCGTCCCCGGGGAGCCTGGCCCGCCGCCGTGGTCTCCGCGGTCCTGGCGGCGACCGGAGGCTCACCAGCCCTGGCCGCCGCCCCCGGCTCGGCGGCCGCTCCCGGCCCGACCTCCGCACCAGCGACCGACCTGCCCACCCCGCCCGGTACCCGGTCGGTCACCCTGATCACCGGTGATGTGGTCACCACCCGGCGGAGCGCGAACGGCGGCACCCTCGACGCCCGGCGTCCCGACGGCGCCCCGGCCCCGGTGCGGGTGGTGGAATCCGGCAGCGACCTGTACGTGTACCCGCAGTCGGTGCTCCCCTACCTGGCCGCCGGCACCCTGGACAAGCGGCTGTTCAACGTCACCCGGCTGATCGCCGACGGGTACGACGACGCGCACGTGGACCACCTGCCGCTGATCGTGTCGTACGCCGAGGCGGGGTCCGGGCTGCGCGCCGGCACCGCACCCGCCGGAGCGACCCGCACCCGCACCCTGAGCAGCATCTCCGGCGCCGCGCTGAGCGAGGACCGGGACCAGGCCGACGAGTTCTGGGCCGCGATCACCGCCGGCACCCCCACGAGGTCGACCGCCGGGGCCGCCGCCACCGGCGGCACCGGACGCTTCGGCGGCGGGATCGCCAAGATCTGGCTGGACGGGCGGGTGCACGCCGACCTCGCCGACACCACCGCGCAGATCGGTGCCCCCGAGGTGTGGGCCGGCGGCGACACCGGCGCGGGCGTACGCGTGGCCGTGCTGGACACCGGCATCGACGCCGCCCACCCGGACCTGGCCGGCCGGATCGCCGAGTCGGCCGTGTTCGTGCCCGGCGAGGAGCTCGCCGACCGGATCGGGCACGGCACCCACGTCGCCTCCACCATCGCCGGCACCGGCGCCGCCTCCGGCGGGCGGGAGAGGGGCGTCGCCCCGGACGCCCGGCTCGCCGTCGGCAAGGTGCTCAGCGACGCCGGCTACGGGCTGGACTCCTGGATCCTCGCCGGCATGGAGTGGGCGGCCCGGGAGGCTGACGCCACGGTCATCAACATGAGCCTCGGCTCGAACCAGCCCAGCGACGGAACCGACCCGATCAGCCAGGCGGTCAACTCGCTCAGCGCGGAGACCGGTGCCCTGTTCGTCGTCTCCGCCGGCAACCTCGGCGCGCAGGGCAGCGTGACCGCCCCGGGCGCGGCGGACGCCGCGCTGACCGTCGGCGCGGTCGACGTCGACGACCAGCTCGCCTACTTCTCCAGCCAGGGGCCACGGATCAGCGACGAGGCCATCAAGCCGGAGCTGACCGCGCCCGGCGTCGGGGTGCTCGCGGCCCGATCGCAGTACGCGCCGGGTGAGGGCGCCTACCAGACCATGGACGGCACCTCGATGGCCGCGCCGCACGTGGCCGGCGCCGCCGCCCTGCTCGCCGCGAAGCACCCGGACTGGACCGGCCAGCAGCTGAAGAACGCCCTGGTCAGCACGACCAGAGCCACCCCGCGGTACGACGCGTACCAGGCCGGTACGGGCCGGGTCGACGTCGCCGCGGCGGTACGCGCCCCGGTCGTCGCCACCGGCACGGTCTACACCAGCGTGCGGTACGACACCGCGACGGCGGGCGGCACCACCCAGCCGGTGACGTACACCAACACCACCGGCCAGCCGATCACGCTGGACCTGGCGGTGGACGCCGCGACCGCGCCGGCCGGACTGTTCGGCCTGTCCGCGGGGCAGGTGACCGTGCCCGCGCACGGCACCGCCACGGTCACCCTGACCACGGACATCACCCGGGCCAGCGCCGGCAGCCGGTACACCGGGCAGCTCGTCGCCACCGGGCCGGACCCGGCGGTGCTGACCCGCACCGCGATCGGCGTCGGCACGTTCACCCCGTACCACCGGCTCAGGCTGGAGCTGACCGACCGGGCCGGCAAGCCGACCGCCGGCGTCATCGAGCTGGGCCAGCCGGGCAGCTACGGGCCGGACTTCGTCAACACCGACGAGGACGGGACGGCGCAGCTGTACCTGCCCCAGGGCGTCTACTCGGCGATGAGCTTCCTGAACGTCACCGGCGGCCACGGGCCGAACTCGCTCGGCCTGGCCCTGCTCGGCGACCCGGACATCGACCTGCGGGCGGACACCACGGTCCGGCTGGACGGCACGGCGGCGCGCCGGGTCCGGTCGCTGGTGCCGCAGCCGACCTCCGACACGTACGCCCGGCTGGACTACTTCCGGTCCCAGGGGGAGGGCCGCTGGCGCTCGTTCATCGAGGGCGGCGTGTTCTACGACAGCTTCTGGGCGCAGCCGACCAGCCACGACGTCACGCACGGCGACTTCTACGTCGGCGCCCGCTGGCGTCGGGAACAGCCGGTGCTGAGCGTCGGCACCACGAAGGTCGACTTCGACGACGTGGTCCGCCAGCAGGGCACCACGCAGCTGCCGAAGGGCAGTTGGACTCTGCCCGCCGTGTTCGCCGGCGACGGCGCGGCGAGCGACTACGCCGACCTGGACGCCCGGGGCAAGGTGGTCGTGGTCCGGCACAACGGGGAGGTCGGCGACTCCACACAGGCCGCCGCGGCGAACGCCGCCGGCGCGAAGCTGATGCTGGTGGTGAACGACTACCCGTGGCGCGAGATGCGCGACTACCGGTCCGACTTCTTCACCCCCACCCCGATCGAGGTGGCGCTGCTCAGCAGGGACGAGGGCGAGGCGCTGATCCAGCAGATCCAGGACGGGTCGACGAAGATCGAGGTGGCCTCGCAGCCGGTCGCCGACTACCTGTACGACCTGGTCCAGGCGTACCACAACCGGATCCCGGCCGGGCTGACCCGGACCGAGACCAGCAGGACCCTGGCCCGGATCGACGTCGGCTTCACCTTCCCGGCGACGCAGACCCGGGGTGGCGAGTTCCGGTTCGACTGGCCGTCGTACTCGGACTGGGGCATCGGCCTCACCAGCAACCGGCCGCTCGCCCCGGTCCGCACCGACTGGGTGTCCACCGGCGACCTGTACCAGTGGGGCCAGGAGGCGTACCTCGACTCCGGCACGTACCAGATCGACACCCGGACCGGCTACCGGGCCGGCAGCAGCGGCGAGGAGCAGTTCTTCGAGCCGATCGAACGGCCGCACCTGAACAACAACTTCAAGCTGCCCACCCGGTCCGGCACCACCCTCAACCTGGACGTACCCGGTTGGGGCGGGGCCGACCACGTCGGCATGGCGATGAACGCGGCCGAGCAGACCAACCAGCTGTACCAGGGCGGCACGCTGCTCGGCCAGAGCACCAGCACGTGGGTCAGCGGCACCGCGCCGGGCGCGGGTGACCTGCCCTACCGGCTGGTCACCCGGACCACCCAGGACCCGAGCGCCGGCCCGTACTCGACCCGCACCGCGACGGAGTGGCGGTTCCGGTCGACGGCGCCGGCCGCGGGGGTGGAGTCGAGCGTGCTGCCGCTGCTCCAGCTCGACTACGCGGTCGACACCGACGCCGCCGGTACCGCGAAGGGCGAGACCGGTCTGACCGTGTCCGCCGCGCATCTCCCCGGGGCCACCGGCCGCGGCGGCATCGGGCCGGTCACGCTGGAGATCTCGTACGACGACGGCGCGCACTGGCAGCGGCAACCGCTGGACCGTACGAAGGACGGATCCTGGGCGGCGAACCTGCGGGCGCCGAAGAGCGCCGGGTACGTGTCGCTGCGGGCCAGCGCCAGGGACGGCTCGGGCAACTCGGTCGACCAGACCGTGATCCGCGCCTTCGGCGTGCGCTGATCGGCTCCGCGCCGTGATCGCGTGACGTCCAGCCGGCTGAAGCCGGTCGGACGTCACGCGGGACCGGGGACCGCCCGCGTCGGCGGCGACACCGGCCCGTGGTCAGATGGGCCGGCCCCGGCAGAGCCGGATCCAGCGGTACCCGTAGCCGGACAGCTTCAGCCGCTCCAGCTTGCCCACGTCGCCGTAGCCTCGGTCGGCGAGCACGTCGATCGGCAGGTCCGCCTCGGGCTGGAGGCTGCTCAGGTCCACCTCGGCGTCCTCGGTCCCCAGGTTGTGCAGGAAGACCATCGTCCCGG
Organism: Micromonospora sicca; assembly: GCF_003172935.1. Taxonomy (GTDB): domain Bacteria; phylum Actinomycetota; class Actinomycetes; order Mycobacteriales; family Micromonosporaceae; genus Micromonospora; species Micromonospora sicca. The sequence goes on from NZ_QGKS01000119.1 coordinate 14,830, forward strand.
TCGGGCCGTCGGCACGGTGCGCGAGCACCCCGGGCGGCATCGGCACGTCGATGTGGGTCGTGGAGCCGGAGCCGACCTCCGGGGCCTCCCGCAGGGTACGGATCATCCGCTCGAACCACGCCAGCAGCGAGCGGGGGTCCCGCCGCTGGGCGGTCACGTTGACCTTCTCGTAGCTGAACTCGCCCTTGTCGATCACGGGGCGGACCAGCTTCTCCGGGTCCGCAGTGGAGAAGCCGGCGTTCTCCTTGTACGACCACTGCATCGGGGTACGGATCGCCTCCCGCCCGGGCAGCGAGAGGTCCTCGCCCATGCCGATCTCCTCGCCGTAGCGCAGCACCGGCGTGCCGCGCAGCGAGAACTGGAGGGCGTACGCCAGCTCGAGGCGCCGCCGGTCGTTGCCGAGCATGGAGGCGAGCCGACGGCGGATGCCCCGGCCGTAGAGCTTCATGTCCTCGTCGGGGCCGAACTGCTCGTACACCTGGTTGCGCTGCTCGGCGGTCAGCCGGGACAGGTCGATCTCGTCGTGGTTGCGCAGGAAGGTGGCCCACTGCCCGCCCACGGGCAGCTTCGGGGTGTCCCGCAGCGCCTCGATCACCGGCTCCGGATCCTGCCGCGCCAGGGCCAGCATCAGCCGCCCGTTGAGCATGAAGTCGAAGAGCATGTGCAGCCGGTTGGCCGAACCGCCGCTGTCGCCGAAGTAGACCGGGAGCTGGTCGGGCTCGACGTTGGCCTCGGCCAGCAGGATGGCGTCGCCGCGGCGCCACTGCACGTGCTGGCGCAGCTCGGTGAGGAACTCCATGTCCTTCGGGGAGTCCGGGTTGCCGGCCTCGGTCAGCTCGATGATGAACGGCACCGCGTCCATCCGGAAGCCGGAGACGCCGAGCTGGAGCCAGAACGACATGATCTTCTTGACCTCTTCGCGGACCTTCGGGTTCGCCATGTTGAGGTCGGGCTGGAACTTGTAGAACCGGTGGTAGTACCACGCCTTGGCGGTCCGGTCGTAGCTCCACGTCTCGTTCTGCTCGCCCGGGAAGACCATGCCCTGGTGGCGGTCCGGCGGCTCCTCGTCCGACCAGACGTACCAGTCCCGGTACGGCGAGTCCGGCGAGGACCGGGCGGACTGGAACCACGGGTGCTCGTCCGAGGTGTGGTTGACCACCAGGTCCATGATCACCCGGATGCCCCGGTTCCGCGCCTGGTGCAGCAGCTCCGCGAAGTCGCCGAGGGTGCCCAGGCGCGGGTTCACGTTGTAGAAGTCGGTGACGTCGTACCCGTCGTCCTTGTTCGGCGACGGGTGGATCGGATGCAGCCACAGGCAGGTCACGCCGAGCCGGGCGAGGTAGTCGAGCCGGCCGAGGAGGCCGCGGATGTCACCCACCCCGTCGCCGTCGGAGTCCGCGAACGTGTCGATGTCGAGGCAGTAGACGACCGCCTCCTGGTACCACCTGTCACCCATGCCCGGTTTACTTCTCCCGTCGCCCGGAACGGCAAACCCGCGGGTACGGTGCCGGCATGAACGCCGAGACGAGCAGGGTCGAGTGGTCCGCCGGCACCTGGCTGAACCCGCCGGTCCGGGCGCCGGAGTCCGCCGGTGGGCTGCTGGTCGAGCCGGCCGAGGGCAGCGACTTCTGGCGGCACACCAGCTACGGCTTCGTGCACGACGACGGCTCGGCGCTGCTCGCCCCGTTCCCGGTCGGCAGCGCGGTGGAGGTGAGCTTCCAGCTCGACTACGCCGAGCAGTTCGACCAGGCGGGCGTGCTGGTCCGGGTGGACGAGCGGTGCTGGACCAAGGCCGGGGTGGAGGTCAGCGACGGCCGGCCGCAGCTCGGCGCGGTGGTCACCCGGGAGGTGTCGGACTGGTCGGTCGCCCCGGTGCCGGAGTGGTCCGGGCGGGAGGTGACCGTGCGGGTCAGCCGGTCCGGCGACGCGCTGACCGTCCGGGCCCGGGCCGCCGGCGAGCCGTGGCGGCTGGTGCGGCTCGCCCCGCTGGAACCCGGGGCCGAGGCGTCGGCGGGGCCGTTCTGCTGCTCGCCGACCCGGGGCGGGCTGATCGTGCGGTTCACCGGCTGGCGGCGGGGGCCGGCCGACGCCGCGCTGCACCCGGCGGACTGATCGGGTGATCAGTGGGGCGGGTCACCGGCAGGTGTGACCGGCGACGGTCGGGGTACCACTGTCCGATCCCCGGCCGGAAGGACGCCCATGGCTCTCGCCCAGCACGTCGACCCGAACCAGTTCAGCGGGCTGACCGGTTGGGTGGCCACCGTCATCGACTCGCTCGGCGCGCTCGGCGTGGCCTTCCTGGTGGCGCTGGAGAGCATCATCCCGCCGATCCCGAGCGAGATCGTGCTGGCGATGGCCGGCTACCTCTCCGCCGAGGGCCGGTTCAACGTCGTGCTGATCGTGCTCGCCGCCACGGCCGGCTCGCTACTCGGCGCGCTGGTGCTCTACTGGCTCGGCGCCGCGCTCGGCGAGGAGCGGCTGAAGCGCTGGCTGGACCACATCCCGCTGGTCGACCGCGACGACCTGGAGAAGGCCGACCGCTGGTTCGAGCGGCATGGCCGGTGGGCGGTGCTGATCGGGCGGCTGGTCCCGGTGGTCCGCAGCCTGGTCTCCATCCCGGCCGGGGCGAACCGGATGCCGCTGGGCGAGTTCGTCCTGCTGACCACGATCGGCAGCGGGGTGTGGAACGCGCTGATCGTCGGGCTCGGCTTCGCCCTCGGCTCGCGGTGGCAGCAGGTGGACCGGTACAGCGACTGGTTCAACTACGCGATCTTCGCCATCTTCGGCGTGATGATCGTGAGCTGGTCGGTGAGGAAGATCCGGAAGCGGCGCGCGCGGCGCGACCGGCAGTCGGTGACTGCCGGCCGCTGACCGCGACGACGCGTCCGGTACGCGCGGGGACCGCGCTTCGATCAGTACCGTGCGGTGATCGAGGTGAACTCCCAGGTGTTCTGGGCGATGCCCGAGCAGTTGGAGACCACGCCCCCGCCCGCGCAGGGCCGGTCCCGGTTGACCGACCAGAAGGTGAACCGGGACAGTCCCCGGGCCTTGGCCCAGTCGCGGATCTGGGTCCAGGTGGCTGGGGAGGTCAGCTCCTGCTGGTCGGAGAGGCCGTTCATGCCGGAGATGCCCATGTGCGTGTACGCGGTGGCGTCCGACCAGCCGAACGCCGTCTTCAGCGCGTTCTTCAGCCCCTCGGCGGCGTTCACCGTGTTCTGGTACATGTTCGCTCCGCCGCCGAAGTCGAACGGCATGATGGTGAAGGTGTCGATGTTGGCACCGAGCGCGGCGGCCTGGTTGATCAGCCGGGTGCCCCACCAGGACGGGCCGGTGGTCGACGTGCCGAAGGTGACAATCGTCTTGATCCCCGGGTTGTTCTGCTTGACGATCTTCAGCGCGCCGAGGATCCGGTCCTGCACCACCTCGTTCTCGAACTCGTCGCTGTTCTCGATGTCGATGTCGATGGCCTTCAGCCCGTACGCGTTGATCACCTGCTGGTACGCGCCGGCGAGGGCGCTCGCCGAGGAGCAGTTCGGGCCAAGCTTGTTGCCGCTCCACCCGCCGAAGGACGGGATCACGTCACCGCCGGCCGCCCGGATCGCGGCGATGGTGCTGGCGTGCGCGCCCCCGGTGAGCGGGCCGGAGCCGTCCCAGGCCGGCGTGCAGCCGCCGCCGGAGAGCACGAACGCGATGGTGAACCACTTGATCCCGGTCGCGCCCATCACGGTCGACGGCGCGGGCGGGTCGCCCCAGCCCGGGTAGAGGTAGGGCGCAGCGGCCATCGGGCCGCTGCCGCCGGTGCAGCCGGTGGTGCTGGCCGACACCGCCGCCGACTTCGGCGACTCGCCGCTGGCGTTGTACGCGGCCACCGTGTAGCTGTGCGTCGTGCAGGCGGCCAGGCCGGAGACCGTGGCGGAGGTGCCGGTGACGGTGGCCCGCACGGTGCTGCCCTCGTACACCCGGTAGCCGGTGACCGTGCCGGAGACCGCGTTCCAGGCCAGCGAGACCGCGGAGTCGGTGCTGCCGGTGATCCGCAGCCCGCCCGGGGTGGGCGGCGCGGACGGGTCGCCGCCTCCCCCGCCGGTGCAGGAGCCGCCGTTGACCGTGCAGTTGGTGGGGTCGCCGGTGCCGCTGACGATGAAGCCGAAGGTGGTGCTGGCGCCCGGGGCGAGGGCGCCGTTCCAGGACTGGTTGACCGCGGTGACGTGCTGGCCGGAGGTCGTCAGCAGGGCGTCCCAGAACGAGCCGACGGTGCTGCCGGCGGGCAGGTCGAACTGGACGTTCCACGAGGAGATGCTCGCCGAGCTGTTGTTGGTGACGGTGAACTTGGCCTCGTACCCGCTGCTCCAGCTGGAGGTGCGGACGAAGGCGGCGGTGGCGGCGGAGGCGGGTGGCGCGGCCACGACGGTGGCCGCGACCAGGGCGGCGGCGAGCGCGACGGCGAAC